>JAFQOP010000001.1 GCA_017403155.1 Clostridia bacterium
AGCACTAAAAATGGTCGGAGTGACAAGATTTGAACTTGCGACTTCTTGCTCCCGAAGCAAGCGCTCTACCAAGCTGAGCCACACCCCGATTGGTGTAAAACGATATTTTTTTGTAAGTGGTCAAACATGTGGTCAGACCGAGGAATTGATGATTTTTCGACACTCGGGAGAGCCGAAAAAGTCAGTGTTTTCAAGGGCTTTCGGCTCTACTCGAAAATTATACGCCGAGAACGGTGATTGAGACCCGAAACTGGCGCGCTACCAACTGCGCTACACCTCGAAATGTTAGGTTTTTAATATTATGCGCTTGCAAGCGAGCTAAAAGACGCTGAGGATTATACTCCTTGTGAGCTTCGCCACATACTGCGGCGGTGCTGCGCACTGTGCATCGTTTCACGATGCGCTCACGGAGCAATCTGCGCGTGTGCGCTTGCAAGCGAGCTTGCAGACGCATTTACGCTTGATTATTATAGCAAAACGCGCGGGCTTTGTCAAGAGGTTTTGCCTTTTATTGAATGTTTATTAAACGCGGAGAAAAAAATCTGTCGTGACAAGTGTCGAAAAGGTGCCGAATTTGTCGGGCGGGTATTGAATTCCTGCAAAAAAATGATATACTGGAGGTGTGGCATTCTGTGCCGCACCCTTAATTAGAGCTACACGGGGGATTCTGCCATGCTATCAAAAACCAAATACTGCGCATATATTCAATGCCCGAAAAATCTGTGGCTGAAGGTGCACAGACCCGAGCTGGCTGTCGAGGACGGGGCGGCAGAGGAAAGAAAATCGGAGGGAAACGAGGTCGGAGACCTCGCTATGCGACTCTTCGGTGACTTCGTGGAGGTCACTGCCTATGGGGAGGATGGCAGGCTGGACCTTGCCAAAATGATTGCCGCAACGGAGGAGCTTGTCCGAGAGGGGGCACCCGTTATATGCGAGGCATCCTTCTCGTTTCGCGGTGCTTACTGTGCTGTGGACATCCTACGTCGCGAGGGAGACGGCTATGCCATATATGAGGTGAAGAGCTCCACCGAGGAAAAGAAAATTTATATCAACGATATATCATATCAGAAGTACGTGCTTGAGGGATGCGGCATCCGCGTTGTGGGCACGTATCTCATCACTGTGAATAAAAAATACGTCTTTGACGGTGTGCTGAAGCCTGATGAGCTGTTCAGGATTGTGGACGTTGGCGACAAGGTGGCAGAGCAGATGCCCGAGGTGGCGGAGAACGTTAAGGCGGCAAGCAAGCTACTCGACGAGGAGAGCGAGCCCTGCCACGACCTGTGTATGGGCTGCCATGAGCCGCACGACTGCGAGTTCTGGCAGTATTGCACAAGGCACCTGCCCACCCCGTCCATCTTCGACGTATGCGGCACAGGCTTCGGCTTTGGCAAGAAGCTCGAGTATTACAAGAGCGGTGTGCGCTCCTTTGCCGATGCACGGGGCGAGAAGAAAATCATGAAAACAAAATACCGCTCGCTGCAGATAACGCACGAGCTTGAGTGCCTCGGCACGGAAATCGACAGAGACGGCATCAGGAGCTTCCTCGACACACTGTGGTTCCCCCTCTATTTCCTCGACTTTGAAACGGTGAAGCTCGTCGTTCCCCAATACGAGGGCACCAAGCCCAACGCACAGATACCCTTCCAGTATTCTCTGCACTATCTGGAGGCGGAGGGCGGCGAGCTTCGCCACAAGGAATTTCTTGCCGTGTCGGGCGAGAATCCTCTGCGTCCGATTGCCGAGAGCCTCTGTCGGGATATACCGAGGGATGCCTGCGTAATAATTTACAACAAAACCTTTGAGCCGCCGAGGCTCGCAGAGCTTGCCGACTACTTTCCCGACCTTGCGGAGCACCTTCTGTGCATCAGGGCTAACACCCGAGACCTGATGGAGCCCTTCAAGAATGGATACTATTACAATCGGGAGATGATGGGCTCCTATTCGATAAAGAAGGTGCTCCCTGCCGTTTTCCCGGGCGACCCGTCGCTTGATTACGCGAACCTCGAGGGCATACACAACGGCAGCGAGGCTATGACCGTCTTTCCAAGGATAAAGGATATGCCCCCCGAGGAGCAGGCTGCCGCGCGCCGCCAGCTGCTCGAATACTGCAAGCTCGACACCTATGCAACGGTAAAGCTGTGGGAGGAGCTTGTCCGCGTTACGAAATAACGAACACAACAGACAAACGGAGGTAATATCTACCGATGATTATACTCAACAATATGTACACGGGCAGATATATTTCCGCCTGGGGAAACCTCGGGCACGAGGCAATCAATCTTATAAGGGCAGACGACGGAAAATTCTATATCTGGCTCAACTCCATGGGAGTTTTTCCGTCTGCAAAGGCAGCCGCAGCCAAGGACTGCACCGTTATTATGGTAAGAAGCATCAATTCACATATGTATAAGGTGCTCGCATACGCAAAGAATTGCAAGCTGTGCGACGGTGCCATCATCTCCCGCAAGGCAAAAAACAGCGGAACCGAGGACAAGGTGCAACGATATAATGCGCAAATTTCCATGCACGTCACCTACAACGGCAGGTGCCCCATCCACAGCATCTATAAGGAAGAGGATATGTTTGCCACGTTTTATACCGACGAGGTCCTGGAGGCGGACGGCGACGTATATCTTACCGACGACGTGGCTCTGGCGGACGGTGTCAAAATATTTTACGTCACCGACAGCTTCAGGATAAGCGAGGCGATGAGAGCATACGTCGACGCGGGGCATCCCGCAGAGGCGAGCCTTACGGCGCTTATCGATAAGGTACGGTGGAGGAGGATAGCGGCAAACAGCCCGGGGAGTATTTCACAGCCCGAGTTCAACTTCTTCAAGCTCATCCGCAAGGAGCGCGACGAGCTATCTCTCAGCAATGCTCTGGCGCACTTTATAGGCAAGGTCGGCATGATACCCTTCCTGCAGAGGTGCTTGAGTCTTGAGGGGCAGCTGCTCCGTGACGAATACAAAATGTTCAGGGAGAGGAACAACATAGATATTTCCTTTTTCGGAGAGAAAAACGTAATAATTATCGAGAACAAGATAGATGCAAGCATCACCTATAACAGCAAGAGCACACTAAACAGCCAGATAGAGCAGGCGGTGAATCGGTATCACAATCCCACGCACGGCACGAAGGAGGATTATACAAGGATAATCCGAGACATCATCTCCCCCCACTCGGGCGATATCTCCCAGCTGAGCAAATACTACATCTATGCTGTGGCATATCTGCTGGCAAAGGGAGTCGGGCAGGATGAGGTGACGGACAGAATCAAGTGCTTCCTCCTCGTCCCGAAATATTCCAAAATCTTTAAGTCCGACAAAAACGGTCGCCTCGACGCCCCACTGCTGCTTGCAAAGGAATACAAGCTGATTACCTATGAGAATATCCTTAAATACTTTGAGACTCTGACGGTCACAGACCCCTACTATGACGATTTCAAATCCGCGCTGAGACCGCTGGCAAGCGAATTCAACAACGAGCTTGAGCAGGATATGAAATACAGATTCTTCAAGGCAATCGGGTTGATATAGCCGAGAGAGGGCAAGCATACCTCCTCGCAGAGCGACCGACATAAAAAAGCAAAACCGACACGGCAATGCCGTGTCGGTCTTTTTATTGAGCTTTTTCATATCAGAAAACGTGCTCTTCCTTAAATGACAAAAGAATACTCTTTACAACGTTGGTTACATTCGAGTAATCGTTAAAGGTGTAGGTGTATTCCTTCCTATCATTTCCATTCAAGTCAAATTCAACTGCCGTTCCCTGCTCTGCAATCAGAAATGCCGTTGGAATATTCGCGGTTTTCTTCTCATATGCCAATCCCGCCTCAAAATAGCAATTCGGTCGGTTGTTCGTCAAATCGACTATGCAGACGGTTGCCTCGTCTATATATTCCTTTATTTTGCTGAATATCGGCTTCTGCTGCAGAAAATCATCGTCCGCCCTCAGAGCATCAAAGCCCACCTGTCGCGCCCCCTCGTAAATCGCTTCCTTGACATTGTAAAAGTGGGCAGCCTCATGCTTGCTTGGCATCGGCATAATAACGAACACCGTCATTTTTTTGCTGGCTCTTTCGCGCTCATCATATTTGCTGACTATCTGATCTATGCAATCGTAGTACCGCTCCTGCTGCAAATCGTTGATGATAACAAAGTCATAAACGTCATCCTGCCTGAGCGATTCTATGTATGACTCAACACATTCGGCATTTCTGTCCGCGCGACTTGATACCTTTTCCTCGAGCTCATCCTCATCAATATCTGGCTTTGCCTCTCTCAGCTGTGTACGCATTCTGCTCTTCAGCTTTTCGTTATCGCAGTAAACAAATATGGAAACAACGTTGACGTTCACAAATCTGGCATACGTTTTCTTAATCTTCTTTATTACCTCCGAGCTGCGCACAACTACAAACACGTTATCATTAGCCCTCAGTGCGGCATCCAGCTCTGACTTTGAAATCATATATCTTACTGCCGAGCGCTTGGGATATGAATAAACGAAATCATCTCTGGTGATTTTCTCTTCAAATTCATTATCACCTACGTATACCAGGTCCCCACGAACCAAGCCGTCCGTGTCAACCTTCTTCGTGGTGTATTTTTTTATAAATACCGTCTTCCACGCTCGAGAGCAGTGGTTAATCAATTCGCTCTTTCCGCTGCCCGGAACTCCGTCGATCAAAAACAAATTTGGCATTATTTTTCTCCTTAACTGTATTCCTTCACAAGCTCGAGGATTGTGGCGCCGTAGGGGGCGATAGAGTCGGCGGAGCCGTGAAGTGTGCGCGAGATGCGGTAGCCGTCGGCGCGCAGCGTCGTTGCGACGTGTGCGGCTGTGTGGTTGACGGCTATGACGTAGAGCGTGTCAGCACCGCGCTCACCGTGGACGGTGGTACAAACGCCCTCGCCCGCGAGGGTAACGTCCTGCGCTGCAAGGGCAGACGAAAACACAGACCTGTATATCTCACAAAGACCGTCGGCAAAGCCGTCGTGACTGTCAATGAGGCTCTCCTCAAGCGGACGGTTAAGGAAGGTTACCCTTCCCTTTCCGTAGTTAAATACGGAGAGAACGGGGGCACCCGTGTCGTCTTTTGCGAGGATTTCAGCACCGACAGGGGTGAAGGTGTAGGTGCGACGGGTCGGTATTCTGTACTCTCTGCCAAGGTAGGTGAAGGGGCGGCACTCGGGCGCCTCAAACGAGGAGACAACGGACATTCCTATAAGGTCGGAGAGCTCGGAGAGCACTCCGTTGTCCATAGAGATATAAAGCTCGGCACCGTCCGCAACGCGCGCCTTCAATTCAGCATATCTCTTTGCATCCATAACTCTGATGCCGTTTACGGAAGGAAGGAGGTAGACGCCCGCGTCGGGAATGCCGTCGTCGGCATAGGCAAAGCGCAGATTCAGTCCTGCCTGCCTTGCAAGCACGTAGGTCATAAATGCAATTCCCCACTGGCTCTGACCGTGAGAAAGCAGGCAGACCGCATCCGTGCGGGCGGCAGGGAGGTCAAAATCGAGCTTGTCGATAAGCTCGCTGAATTTCTTTATCTCAAGCATTACGGGCTTTGGCGAGCGGTCGGGGCGAAGAAGCCCAAGCTCGGTCTCAACCATGTTGTCCGAATAGGGGAAGGCGAAAAGAGAGGTCTGCTCATGGGCGCACCACCACATAAAGCCCGCCGACCCGTTGGCAAGGTTGGAGAAGAGGTTAACACGGGCAAAGTCAGCCGCCGCACTCTCGGATGAGAGCATCGGGCCCATCGTGCCTATCTCCTCACAGAGGCAGGGCTTGCCCCCGCACTCGGCATAGAGCTTGCTCTCGGCGGTTGCGTGAAGCGTGGTGCGAATTGATGTGATGTCGTCGTTTCTTGTAAATGCGCCCCAGAACGGATAGGGGTGGGTGGTGAGAATATCGCACCACATTGCCTGGTCGCGCACCTGCCAGGACTCCTCGGGCGATAGCTTAAGGCCGTGCATACCCGACACGATAGGACGGCTCGGGTCCTCGGCGCGTATTGCGTTTGCCATGAGGGCGGTCCATCTTGCCGCCTCTATGCGGCTTGCCGGCGCCATGCAGTTGCACTCGTTGCCAAGGTCCCAGGCGTATATCGCATCCCTATGCTTAAAGGTGGAAACAAACCCACGGATAAACAGCTGCTCGAAATAATTTGCAGTAGGGTCGGTAATCACGTTCTTGCCGTAGAGCGCCGAGGGAGTATAAAGCCTGCCGCTCATCCATCCCGTAATGAGACCGACGACAACGCGGATACCGAAGCTGTCGCAGACGTCGAGAAACGCAGCAAAGCGCTCCAGCATCACGCGGTCGAGGAAGTAGGGGTTATCCGCCTCCCTCTCCCCCTCCAGGCAATAGCGCACAAGCTCGCCCTGCCCGGCAAAAAGGGGCATAACCGGCTGAAAATCTCGCCAGTTTGGAAAAACACGCATATGCTTGACACCGTTCTCGGAGAGCACCCGCAGATCCTCTCTCACCGCATCTATATCAAAGTCGCGCCACATATCAGCGCCCGCATTTGATGCCCAATAGTTACAACCGATTATAAAGTTCATACGACCTCCGCGAATTTTTCTTTTTTTCCATTATATCACAATAAAAAAGGCAATGTCAATCCAAAACGGCATATAACTTTGTCTGTTATATAACGTAAAACTCCTCGTCCGTGTCGAGGCAAAGGCATCCGAGCCCGAGGTCAAACACAGCGCCGCAGTCGATGGCAATGTAGTTGTTGGCGCGGTATATTCTGCCCTCGGTGGCGCCCTCTATGGCGGCGGTGGGCGTATGACCCGTGACAAGGTAGCGGTTGCCGCTGAAGATGGGGGTGGAATAGTCGGTGCGCTCGGTTACAAAGTCCTCGAGCGCATAGTCAGAAAGAGGTGTACCCTCCTCATAGCCTGCGATGCCCGCGTGGCAGAGGACGTATTCCCGTCCGCCTACCGTAATCTCGGCATAGGTGCGGAAGTCCTCCATTATCATAAGAGCGTGCCTACGCTCCTCGTGTGAGAGAGCCTTAAACTCATCGAAGGTCGTGCGACCGCCGTCGAGAATCCATGCGTCGAGCACCTCGCGAAGGTCTGCGAGCTGCGCCGAGGTGACACCGCGATTGAGCTTGGAGAGCACTACTGCGGCAATAAGGTCGTGGTTGCCGACGAGGGGGATAACGTTTTCCCTCTCTGCGATATCAAAGATTATCTTAAAGCCCTCCTCCCCTCGGTCGACGAAGTCTCCGAGTATGTAGAGCGTGTCGCTGTCCGAGAAGGAAATCCTCTCAAGCATCCTCTTATAGAGGTCATACCTGCCGTGCAGATCAGACATTACATAAATCATTCTTTCGTCCTCCTATACTGCTTGTGTATATTATACCATAAATATATCGGATTGTGTATCCCAAAAACGGGACAGCTCTGCACATTTTTCTCCACCCTACCGCCTACTTGCATTTTTTCTTCTTTTGTGCTACAATATTTTATTATACACGAGCTCGGAGGATATTATGGTTTTAACTGTCGATATCGGAAATACTAATATTGCCATCGGTGCCTTTCGCGCCAACGCGCTTTCCTTTATGGCGCGCATATCCACCGTCACGACCTCCACCGAGGACGAATATGCGATAAAGCTCGCGGACATTGTGACCGTGTACGGCATCGACCGAGGGGAAATAGACGGAGCAATAGTCTCCTCGGTAGTTCCGCAGCTCAACACCGTGATGAAGCGCGCGATATCTCTCGCCTTCTCGGTCGAGGCTCTGCTCGTCGGCCCGGGTATAAAAACGGGGCTAGTCATCAGGTGCGACAATCCCTCCTCCGTCGGTGCTGACATTATATCGGCGTCGGTTGCGGCACACGCGCTCTACGGCGCTCCCACCCTCATCGTCGATATGGGCACGGCAACGAAGATAACCGTCCTCGACGGCAAGGGCGCCTTTGTCGGTCTGTCTATAATGACGGGTGTCCGAATGGGCATCACCGCCCTCGCAAACGGCACGGCACAGCTTCCGCAGGTGAGCCTCGACGCTCCTCCCACCGTCATCGGCAAGAACACCGTCGACTGCATGCGCTCGGGCGCAATCTTCGGAAACGCGGCAATGATAGACGGCATGATAGAGAGAATTAAGGAGGAGTGCGGCACTGACTTTACCCTCGTGGCAACGGGCGGACTCGCCTCGGCGGTCATCCCCCACTGCACCCACAGCCTGCACATAGACGAGCACCTCGTCCTGAAGGGACTCAACCTCATCTATCACAAAAATCAGAAGTGATTCTTCTGTCCCCTGTTTTTTACGATATTACCCCCTCCTCGGGGATAATAAATATATTTTTATGCGTTGTACCGCATCGGGCGGACGACAGCAAGGAGGAAAAATGAACAAAACAAAAAGAAGAGGAAAAGAAACGGAAAAGCTCGTGCTGCTTGCACTGTTTACCGCATTCGTGGCAATCCTCTCCTACTTCGGCGGCTTCATCAAGATTGGAGGCCTTGCCTCAATCTCGCTGACCCTAATACCCGTGGTTCTGGGGGCGGCACTGTGCGGTCCTTTCGCCGGCGCATGGCTCGGCGCTGTTTCGGGCGCGGTGTTCTTTCTAACAGCGGATGCGGCATTCTGGTTTGGACTCAGCATACCGGGTACTATTATAACGGTTATGATAAAGGGCATATTAGCAGGCCTTTTGGCGGGAGTTGTATACCGAGTGCTTGAAAAAGCAAACCGCTATCTCGCCGTTATGGTGAGTGCTGTGGTGTGTCCAATCGTAAATACCGGCATATTCCTGCTCGGTTGTCTTATATTCTTTATGGATGCCGTTAATGCGGGCGCGGCAAGCGAGGGAATGAGCGCGGGCGGATATCTGATAGTTTTTTTCGTAGGGCTGAACTTCGTGTTTGAGCTTCTCGTAAACGTCATCGTCTCTCCCGCAATAGTAAGGCTAATCAATCTCAGAAAGAAATAATAAAATTGAAAGAAATAAAGAAGATTTACGACTTTAACGCACCCGAGCTTGACGTCTACGTGCGTCTGACGGGCGCACAGCTGCGCTCCAGGCTCGAGCCCGAGCGAGGCGTGTTTATAGCGGAGAGTCCAACGGTCATCGAGGTGGCGATGAGGTCGGGGTGTGAGCCCCTCTCCCTGCTCACCGACGAAAGGCTCATAAACACTCAGGTAAAGGACATAATCGATATGCTCCCCGACGGGGTGCCGATATACTCCGCAGAGCGCGAGGTGCTTCGCTCGCTCACGGGCTTTGAGCTGACGCGCGGTGCCCTGTGCGCTATGCGACGCCCCGCGCTCCCCACGGTCGAGGGACTGCTGGAGAATGCGAGGCGCGTGGCGGTGCTGGAGGGCATTGCCGACTCGACGAATATCGGCGCGCTCTTCCGCTCGGCGGCAGCCCTCGGCATAGATGCCGTGCTGGTAACTCCCACCTGCTGCGACCCACTCTGCCGCCGTGCCGTGAGGGTAAGCATGGGCACGATTTTTCAGGTGCCCTGGACGAGAATAGGCGAATGTGCCGCCGACTGGCCCGAGGCTGGGCTGGCAAGACTGCGCTCGCTCGGCTTCAAGAGCTGCGCTATGGCACTCTCGGACGACTCGGTGAGCATCGACGACCCCGCCCTTGCAAATGAAAAGAAGCTCGCTATTGTCCTCGGCACAGAGGGCGACGGTCTATCCAAAGGCACGATAGCAAAATGCGACTACACCGTTAAGATACCTATGTCGGGCGGTGTTGACTCGCTCAACGTTGCCGCCGCGGGCGCGGTTGCCTTTTGGGTGCTGACGAGGTAATATTCGCAAAATTTCTTCCCCCCCTCAGGAAATGCAAAGAACTATGCGGTTATTATGAACACCCTGCTGCGCAAGGCGACAGAGCGCACACCGGGCGAGTATTCGCCAACCGTCTTTCGCCAAAGCCCCGACAAATAAAGAAAAAGGATGCACCAAACGGTCAGAAAATGTGACACGGGTGCATTCTTTTTTTATTTTGCGGCGAGCGCAGCCTTCTCTTTTATGGTGTCCGTTTTATCGGACAGCAGTGCGGCTATAATAAAGCCATAACAAAGGAGGTAAGCGATATGACCGTTTTCTACGCACTGCATAACGACAGCCAGCTCGGGCTGGCAAGGAGGGTATTCCTCGAGCCGACGGAGGCGACCGTAATCGACGGAGACTCATTCGACCCCTACAACCCGTATGACAACGACAGCCGCATCCTCGAGGACTGCGACACAGACTGCGAGAATTGCTGCGGCTGCTGCGGCTGCGACGAATGCGCTTAAAGGCAAAAAGGGACGAGATGCTCTCGTCCCTTTTTATTTATTTGTTCTTGTTGTAAATCTCGGTAAACTGCTTGACGCAGGAGCGGAAGTCATCGATTGCGTCGCTGACAACCGCAGGGTCGCGCATATCGATGCCTGCAACGAGCAGCGAGTCGAGGGGGGATTTTGCACCGCCGCACTTGAGGAAGTCGATGTACTTGCCTACGTATGCCTCGCCCTCCGTCTCGATTCTCTTGACTATTGCGGAGGCGGCACTGATGCAGGTTGCGTACTTATATACGTAGAAGCAGCTGTAGAAGTGGGGGATTCTCGCCCACTCCATGGCAATTGCCTTGTCGCATGCTACGTCCTTGCCGAAATACTTTTTAACGAGCTTGTAATACTGCTTGTTAAGAAGGTCGGCGGTGAGGGTCTCACCTCTCTCCGAGAGAGCGTGTGCCTTCTGCTCAAAGAAGGCAAACATCGTCTGGCGGTAGAGGGTCGCCTTGTAGGTCTCCATAAGCCCGTCGAGGATGTAGAGCTTCTCCTCATCCGACTCGCACGCAGCGAGCTTTCTGTGAGCGAGCAGGAGCTCGTTTACAGTAGAGGCAACCTCGGCAACGAAGATGGTATAATTCGAGTTGTGAGGCTCGTTGTACCTTGTGGAGAAGAGGGTATGCATTGCGTGCCCCGCCTCGTGTGCGAGTGTGGAAACGTCATCGTAGTTTTCGGTATAGTTAAGGAGAATGAAGGGCTCTGTGCCCGAGCCGGAGGTAGCAAAGGCGCCGCCGCGCTTGCCACGGGTGGGATACACGTCTACCCATCTGTTCTCAGTAAGTCCCGCCTTGAGATTCTCGTAATACTCCTCGCCGTATATTTTGCAGGTGTCGAGCACGTCTGCCACAGCCTCCTCATAGCTGTACTTACGGGTGAGAGAGCCGACGAGGGGCGCGTAGACGTCGTAGAGGTGGAGCTTATCCACACCGAGCGCGTCGCGCTTCAGCGCATAGTAATCGTACAGAGGCTCGAGGTTTGCCTCTACGGTCTTGATAAGGTTGTTATATATCTCGGGGGTAACCTCGTCGCGGAAGGTGGAGGCGGTGAGAGAGTCCTTGTAGCCTCTTACTCTTGCGAGGGTGGTCGCCTCCTTTACTCTGCCGTTATACACGGTGGCAAAGGTGTTGATAAAGGAGCCGTAGGTCTTATACATCTCGCGGAATGCCGCCATACGCACGCGGCGCTCGCCCGAGCGCAGGTACACACCGTAGTTGGCACCGGTGAGCTCTACCCTCTTGCCCTGCTCGTCCTTGATCTTGCCGAAGCGCATATCCGAGTCGGCAAAGATGCCTCTGATCTGATCGTGCGTACCGAGGCAGTTGTCAAGGCTCGACATGAGCCTCTCGCACTCGTCGGAGAGGGTGTGGGGCTTCTCGAGAATCGTCTTCTCGAGGAAGCGACGGTAGGTGTGAAGTCCCTCGCACTCGCCGAGCCACGCCTCAAGCGTGCTCCTCTCGAGCCTTAAAATATAGGGGGTAACGAACCAGGTCGCGCTGCCTGCCGAGACGGCGAGGGTGCGCACTCTGCCCGTGAGGGACTGGTAATCGTTGTTGGAGGTGTCGAGTGCGAAGTGGAGATATGCATAGCTCCAGAGTCTGTCTATAAGCGCATCGATGGCAAAGTAGTCGTCGAGGGCGCAGGCGAGCTCCGCAGCACTCCTTATGATTGTCTTTTCATGCTTTGAGAATGCCTTTATCTTCTTCTCCGTATCAGCGAGCGCCGCCTCAAACGCGGCACTGTCGGCATAAATTTTTGAGAGGTCCCAGGTGTATTCGGGCTTGATTTCGTTTCTGTCGTATGACATTCCTTATCTCCTTTATCTGTTTTTTACGAATGGTGTACGTCGTGGGGACGGCGGAAATGCTCTCCGTCGGGACGGCGCGCGCTTGTTTTGCCCTCGGGCTTGATGTCGCCCGCACGGGTGAGGGATATCTTGGTGAGCATCGGTCCGACGAGCTCATAGACAAGCACGGCAAAGAGGGTTATGCTCGAAACCAGACCGCCGAGCTCACCGCCAAACGCCTCCTTTGCCTTAATCGCCATACCGAGAGCAACGCCCGCCTGCGGAAGGAGGGTGATGCCGAGGTATTTGACGATATTCGGCTCGCACCTCATAAGACGGGCACTGCCGTAGGCACCCGAGTACTTGCCGAGAGAGCGCGCGATAATATATATGACTCCGATGAGAACTATCTCCCACTTCATAAACACGGTGAGTTCAAGCTCTGCACCGCTGAGCACGAAGAAGAGTATCAGTATCGGGGAGGACCACTTGTCTACCCTGCCCATAAGCTCCTCGGAAAAGTCACACACGTTGCAGAAAACCGTGCCGAGCATCATGCAGGACAGAAGAGGGGAGAAGGCTACGTGGACACCGAATATCGTGTACTCGAGCTTGGATATGGCAACGGTGAGAAGCACGAAGCCCAGAGAGATAGCAAGGCGCTTGGAGTTGGAGTGGAAGAAGCGCTCGCAGAAGTCGAAGAGCAGACCCATAAGGAAGCCGAGCGCAAGGGAGACGACAACCTCGATAATAGGCTCGAGGACTATCGAGAGCACGCTGACCGAGCCCGCACCGACGGAGCGCGCGATGCCGAAGGATATCGCAAAGATCACAAGTCCGACCGCATCGTCAAGAGCGACGACGGGAAGGAGGATATCGGTCAGAGGGCCCTTCGCCTTATACTGCTTTACAACCATAAGGGTTGCGGCAGGTGCCGTTGCGGAGGCTATGGCGCCGAGGGTGAGAGCCGCCTCGAGGGGAAGTGCCTCGGGCATAATGAAGTGGAGCACTACGAGGAAGGCATCAACGAGCAGGGTTGTTACCACCGCCTGCACGATACCGATGACCGTCGCCTGCTTTCCTATTTTTTTGAGCTGTGAGAGACGGAACTCGTTGCCTATCGAAAAGGCAATAAAGCCGAGCGCCACGTCGGAAACGAGTGAATAGCTGTGTATGCTTATACCGTCCGCACCGGGTGTGCCGTTAAAGCCGAGAAAGCCGAAGCTTGGTATCTCGACCGCACCGAGCAGGAACGGGCCGATAAGTATGCCCGCAACGAGGTAGGCGGTAACCGCAGGGAGCGCAAGGCGCTTTGCAAGTCTGGAGAGAAGAAGTCCCGCCAGGAGCGCTATGGATAGGGTAATGAGAATCTGCATTTGTCTTTAAAACCTCTGAAAAAAACTTTCACATATAAAAAAGCATTTTTTTGGGGGAAGCTCGAAGCATCCCCCTTTTTAGCATTATATATATTAGCACATTATTGTAGCTTTTTCAAGTAGTTTTAAAACTTTTATTTATTATTCGTCAACCGATACCTCACCGCGCAGGTTGCACTCCATAAGGCGGCGCACGGTATCCGTGTCGGACGGGTATTTTGTGAAGAGGTAGTACAGCTTTGCTACCGCAGCCTCGGTGGTCATATCAAGTCCGCTGACAGCCCCCGCACGTCCGAGCGCAGAGCTCGCCGCATAGGTGCCGATGGACACCATGCCCTTGCCGCACTGGGAGGTAACGACGATGAGCGTGCCCGACTCACGTGCCACCTCAAGCGCCGGGGCGAGCAGCTCGCCCGTCGGGATATTACCCGCGCCGAATGCCTCAAGCACTATGGCGCGCACCCCCGAGCGCACGACGGAGAGAAGGAGGTCAGGGCTGAAGCCCGGGAACACCTTGAGCACCGCTATCGGCACGCGGGAGAGCTCGACGAGCGAGAAGGGCTCGGCTGCCCTCGGGCGCAGGAATTTGCGCCTGTATACTATACTCGTTCCGATTTCGGCAAGACGGGGATAATTCGGGGATGCGAATGCCTCAAGGTCGTCTGCGGAGACCTTAGTCGCTCGGTTGCCGCGCATAAGCTGACCTCCGAAGTAGAGGCAGACCTCGCGCACCTCCCCCGAGGCGGCAACAAGCACCGAGGTAACGAGGTTGTCGATACCGTCGCTGCGCATACGGCACAGAGGTATCTGCGAGCCCGTGAACACCACCGCCTTGTCAAGCCCCTCGAGAATAAAGGACATAGCCGAGGCGGTGTATGCCATCGTGTCGGTGCCGTGCAGGACGACGAAGCCGTCGTAGCTGTCGTATCTGTCGCGTATCACTCTGCCTATCTCGCACCACTGCTCGGCGCGGATATCCGACGAGTCTAAAAGACGGGAGAGGCAGACGACCTCATATTCGGGAAAGGTGGGCAGGCTGACGTCGTGAATCTTCTCGAGCATATCGGGGAATGCCGACGGATTCGGTGCGTAGCCGTCCTCGGTGGGCATCATTCCTATGGTGCCTCCCGTGTAAATTATACAAACCTTCTTTTTCATCTGCCTAACCTCTGTCTGCCGCCTCCGGGCGGCGTTTTTATTTATATCTTACCTCAAATTTTCTGCCGTGAGCCATAAAGGTGTTGACGGTGAGAACGGTCTTGCCGTCCTTCACCTTGACAAGGATATTCTGGCTCTTGTCGGTTATCTCGCGCTCACCGTCGAGGGTGACGGTGAGAGTGCGGAGTCTGTGAGTCGGGTCGGAGACCGAGAGGGTGCTCTCGCCGCCCTCCGTGACTACCGAGAGAAGGCAGGGCGCGCTTACAGCAACACCGCGGCACTCGCCCGCCTCGTAGAATGCTGCACCCATAACACCCGTGCGGCTGTCTGCCACCGCCTGAAGAGACTTGGTGTTCGAGATTATCTCAATATTACCTGCCTCGCGCAGCGCCCTCACGCCCTCGCGGTCGGCATAAGGAAGAATCGCATAGGCATAGCTCGCGTCCGTGGGATTCTTGCCGTGACGGATGCCTATCTCAAGGTAGCTCTGCCCCTTTGCCTCCTCACAAACGTAGCGGCGGACGTACATATCGCCCTCCTCGAGCAGGACGAAGGCTGCGTGGCGGTCTACCACGACCTCACCGAGTCCCGTGCAGGTGCGCTCAAAGCACTCCTTCGGCAAAAGCTCGCCGGAAAGGTACTGGTCATCGTGCTCTGCGTCTACTATTCTTCTGTGCTCGAGGGTGGTATTGACGGGAGAGTCCATAGTGGACGTGATGCCCGCACCGAGGAATATGAGCTCACCGTCAAGGCAGAAGTACGCCTTTCTTGCGCGCAGGTCGTTGAGCTGGATGGGCTGGCTGCCGCCGTAGCCGTAGTCGTCGGGGTGCTCGTCGGGTCCCTCGTTGTGAAGCGAGATGAAATCCATTGCACCGACGAGGTATTTATCTCCGACCTTCATGCCTCCTGCAAAGGAGTTCTTCGGATACCACTCCCATCTGCTGGATATGGAGCGCGCTACCCTCTCCCTCTCGTCCTCGGTCGTGCCGGGGAAGCGGTAGGCAACGTTGATATTGTTAAGAATAAAGTTCGGGCCGTCGAACTGATGTGTATCGTAGCTTGTATAGAGGTAGGTCGCCCCGTCACCCGTGTGCCAGCCCGTCTTGTTCGCGCTGTTGATGCATTCATAAGCCTTCTCGCGCTCGGAGGAGAAGGCAAGAGCTATCGCATAATCGCGCATATGCTGCGCGGCTCTGTCTCCCGTGAACCACGCGTGCGAATACTCGTATGCCGCGTTGTCTGACGGAATAGTATTGTCGGTGAGAATATCGTTGTATATCGCGCAGTCGTAGATGGAGAGGCGCGCTCTTATTTTTGCTATCGCCTCCTCGGAGCAGGAGTGACGCTTGATAAAGCTCTTCAGATATCTGTCCTCATCCTCACCGAAGCAGCCTATCATGGGCACCGTGGCGGCGGCAATTGCCGCGCCCCCGTTCATCTCCTCGGCAAAGGTGCTTCTGCCCGAGAACATCACAAAGCCCTGGAGGCGGTACATAGACGGCTCAAAGCTGTATCTGACAAGGTTGAACTGGTTATACGCCTTTGGTGTAGCGAAGTCGAGGGGCGTCCGCGAGAGTATCGAGCGCACAAACAGACCTCTGTCGAGGTTGAGCACGCCGTAGGATACGTTATGGGGGCAGTAGTGCGTCCAGTTTACGTAGTCCGCCTTATGGACGGCGGCACCGTATTCCGAGAGTCCCATCGTGGTGTCACAGTCGCGCTGTGCCAGCTCGAGCATAGCCGCGTCCTCAAGCAGGAGGGCGCACTTCGTGCCGGGGACGAGTCTGGAGGAGGCTCCGTCATACTTGCCGGTATACATTATCGTGCGAAGCCACTTATAGCACTTGAGGTATTTCTGCTTATCCTCCATCGTGAGATGCTGCTCCACGGCAAGCATCGCGTTGGTCAGTGCGTCGGGGCCTCCGACGTACCAGTGCCACCAGTTGAAGGTGCGAACGTCGCGCCAGCCCGTGCCCGCAATCTCTGCCTCACCGTACATATTTAGATACATCCACTCCATGCAGTCGAGCACGTCGCGGAGCAGCTCCTCATTCTGATAATACTCGGAGCCGAACGTTGCATAGGCGAGTGCCATATTCTCGATATTTATATACTGCTGCCAGAGGTCATCCGACTCGGTGGGTGCGACCTCTCCCCAGAGGATAACTCTGTCGGGGTCGCGGTTAAGTGCTTCCCACGACTTCTTACACCTGGCGTCGCGGTATTTTATCTTGCCCGATATTATCGGGTCGGTCATATCGTTGAGCTCTGCGCTGCCGCACAGACGACTCAGCCACTCGCGCTTTGCCAGAGCATAGTCCCAAGAGGTAAAGCGGGAGGCATCGTATCTGCCGAAAATGGCATAGGCGCCTGCCTCGCCGAGGCTCTCGTTCTCATACATTCTTCCGATATGCCCCTCCTTGCCGATAACGACGAGCCTGCCCTCGTAGAAGGCGTCGGCAGAATAGCCGAGCTCGCGCGCGGCAGCAATGACGGGAGTATACTCTACCCCATCCTTCAGCGTAACGTCGGTTATCCGTGCGCTGCAGCCCATAACGTCGCGGAAGAAGGAGACGGGCACAAGCACCGTACCCCCCTCGGCAACAGCACGAAGCCTGCCCTCAGGGTCGTAGGTCGTTATCCTGCCGTCCTTCATTATACGGGAGGAATAAAGGAAGAGGGAGGTCATGCCGTCACGGGAGAGAGACATAAACTCTGCCGTATCCTCCTCGGTGGCATCCATCTTGTACCACTGCGTGTTCTGTGTTGGGAAATACTCAATCTCGACGGGTGCGCCGCACAGGTCGGTGGTATCTATCTCGAGTATTGTGTTGTTGTAGGAATAGCACACCGACACGCACTGCGGCATTTCCTTTATCCTTGCCTGAGTTGGCAGGTATACCTTTATGTGCTCTGCCTCATGGGTAGGGTCGGTTACGGTAACGCTGTCGGCTGTTACCGTAACGATGCAGGGAGCATCAACGAGCACGCCCTCGCAGTGTGTCGCCTCATGGAATACGTGGAACCTCATGCCAAGGCTCTTCGACTCTATTGCCTGCACCGCAGGTGTGTTGGACATAATGCGAACGTCGGGCGCACTCTTATATTCTGCGAGGCGCGCGTCGGTGGCATAAGGAAGGATGGCGTAGGCATAGCCCGCCCCATCGGGGTTCTCACCGTGCTCACGGCGCAGCTCGATAAAGCTCTTGCCGCCTGCCTCCTCGGATACGTAGCGGCTGAGGTACATTCTGCCGCCGTCGAGGTTGACAAATCCCGCATGACCCGTGAGGTTAACGAAATCAACGCCATCCTCGGTGAATTCAAACGGCTCCTCGGGAAGCGCGCTTACCTCGCCTCCGCGAGAGACGGTATAGCCCGCACCGTCGGGGCTGGGAATGCGTCTGTGCTCAAGAGTGGTGCGAACGGGGGAGTCCATCGTGGACGTGATGCCGGCACCGAGGCATATAATTTTGCCGTCGAGGCAGAAGTATGCCTTCTTTGCAACGAGGTCGTTCTTATGAATAGGAAGTCCACCGCCCGAGTCGGAGTCATCGGGACGGTCGTCGGGTCCGTCGAAGCTATAGCTTACGAAATCCATACCCGCAACGATGTATCTGTCCTTTATCTGCTGGCTGCCCGCGAAGCTGGCAGGGCTCTTCCACTCTCTTGCGGAGGTGATGGAGCGCGCGGTGCGCTCGCGTGCGTCCTCCGTCGTGCCGGGGAAGCAATAGGCAATGCGGGTATTGCTGAGAATGAAATTCTCCTTATCAAACTGATGGCGGTCGGCATCGGTGTAGAGATAGGTCGCTCCGTCGCCCGTGTGCCAGCCCGTCTTGTTCGCGCTGTTGATGGACTCCCACGCCTTCTCTCTCTTCGAGCAGAGGGCTATACCGAAGGCATAGCCGTCCGTGTGCTGGACAGCTCTGTCAGCAGTGTAGTAGGAGTGCGCATACTTATATTCTGTCGGCTCACAGTCCTCGGCAAATATTCTGTCAACGAGAGAGCATATCTCAATGGGAGCGGTAGCAATGAGAGCCTTGCGCACCGCGGGATATTCCGCATTGCGACGAACGAGCCTGCATATATACTCGTCCTCAGCCTCGCCGAAGGTTCCGTGCATCTTCAGCATCTCTGCCAGGATAGCGCCGCCCTGAGCCGCCTCAACGAAATGCACGTCTCTGCCCGAGAACATCATCATTGCCTGCCCCTCGAACATAGCGGGCTCGTACATATATTTTGCCAGAGCAAACAGGTTATACTGCTTGGGATTTCTGAATTCAAGAGGTGTGCCTGCCAGAGCAGAGGCAACGTGGAGCACGCGGTCGAGGTTCAGCTTGCCATAAGCGTTGTTGTATGCCATTCCGTGCGTCCACTGGCTGTAATCAACGTGGGGCCCCTCCACCCTCTTCTCGAGCCCGAGAAGCATATCGAAGTCGACGAACTCATCGTAGAGTCTGTTCGGATACTCGCAGGCAATGCCCACCTTGGTGCAAACGCAGATTCGGGAGAGCGCGGTCTCGCGCGCAAACCAGTGGCGCATAAAGGTGGTGCACCACTCGAAGCACTTGAGGTATTTTCTCTTATCCTCAAGGGAGAAGTCACCCTCCATTATGAAGAATATATCGGTGAGGCATTCCGCAGAGGTGATATACCACCAATACCAGTTGAACAGGTGCGCGTCGCGCCAGCCTCTGCCTTCGATCTCCGCCTCGCCGTACATGTGATTATACATCCACTCGACGCCCTCGATTATATCGCGGCGCAGCTCGTCGTTGCCGTAGAGGCTGGAGCCGTAGGTGCCCCAGGCGCGCGCAAGGGTGGCAAGGGGACTGTACTGCTTATGCAGCTCGTCGGACTCGGTGGGTATTCCCTCTCCCCAGAGCTTTGTTCTGTCGGGAGATTTGTTCATCGTCGACCAGAGCTGCTCGGCATAGCTGCCGAGGTTAACAATCTTCTCGCGTATCGTGGCGCTTGTCATATCGTTGAGCTCGGGTGTGCCGACTATGCGTCTTCTCCATTTTTTCCTTGCCGCGAGGTAATCCTCGGAGGTGAAGGAATAGGGGTCGTAGCCGCCGAGCACAAGGTAGGCACCTGCCTCTTGCGCCTTCTCGTCACCCTCGAGGGTGGAAATATCGAGTGCCGAGCCTACGACGGTAAGTCTGTCCTCATAGTAGCTGCCTGCGGCAAAGCCGAGAGCCAGCGCCGCCTCGATAAGAGGGAGCACCTCTCCCCCGCCCGCCCTCGACGGCAGCAGCGCCACTCTGCACTCACCGAGAGAGAGGGCAATTCTGTCCCCCTCGCGGCTCACCGTCGCACCGAGAAAGCGCTCAAAAAAGCAAACGGGAACGTGAGTAACTCCGTCGATAGCGACGCATCTTACCCCTCTGTTCCCTTCCTCGTATTCATATATTTCGTTGTTCTTATAGACGTGGGACGAGTATATAAATACCGCCACAGCGCCCTCCGCCGAAACCGCGCGAAATCTCTGCGCACCCTCAGCGTCATAAAATTCGTAATCCTGTGCACAAGTTGCCATAATAAGGTTCTCCTCACTTTATTTGCCGGTAGCAAAACCTACGTTCATTTTACCCCCACGGGCAGAAAAAGTCAACAAATACGCGAGTTTTTCCTCCCGTTATTATGCCGAATTTTTTTGTGACTTTTACCAAAGGTAAACCCTCCCGCCTTGACAGAGAGCGCTTTACGGTGCTATACTTACAGTATAGACGGGAGGTGCGGTGTTCCCCACCGCACCTCCCTCAAGAAAATGCAAAAGTTGACAAATCAACAATTATGTGCTATAATTTCCCTGTATGGTCATTTCAACTTTTTGACTATAACATCCACCGTCATCTCAAAATAAAGGATGAAAGGAACAAGAATAATGAGCAATTACGTAATTTTCACCGACTCCGCGTGTGACATAAAGCCCGAAATTCTCAAGGAATGGGGCGTGTATTACAGACCTCTGTCTCTCCACTTCGACGAGGACGAGACTCTCTACTCCAACGACGAAATAGAGCCGAAGGCATTCTATGACAAAATGAGAAGCGGCAGCATAGCTAAGACCTCTGCCGTAAACTCCGAGGACTTCATCTCGGCATTCGAGCAGCTTCTGAAGGAAGGCAACGATATACTCTATCTCGGCTTCTCCTCGGGACTCAGCACCACCTACAACTCTGCGCGCATTGCCGCAGACGAGCTTCGGGAAAGCTACCCGGACAGAAAAATCATAGTAGTCGACACCCTTGCCGCATCTGCGGGCGAGGGACTTATCGTTTACCTCACCGTAAAGAAAAGAGCGGAGGGCGCCACCCTTGAGGAGGCGGCTGCATTCGCAGAGGATATAAAGTTTAAAATTTCCATCTGGTTCACCGTTGACGACCTCGTTTACCTCAAGCGCGGTGGCAGAATAAGCGCAGCCTCGGCATTCTTCGGCAACATGCTCGGCATAAAGCCCGTGCTCCATATGGACAACGAGGGTCACCTCGTTGCCGTGGAAAAGGTCAGAGGCAGAAAAACCTCCATCGAGGCGCTCGCAAAGAAATACGGCGAGCTTGCAACCGACACCAAAAACAATACTATATTCATCTCTCACGCAGACTGCGAGGACGAGGTAACAAGGCTGGCTACCATCTTCGAGGAGAAATACGGCGTTAAGGTCGAGCTCATCACCGACGTCGGCCCCGTTATCGGTGCGCACGCAGGTCCCGGTACCATTGCACTCTTCTTCGTAGGAAAGGAACGCTGATATGGCTGAAGAGATAAAGAAGACCGCCGAGGGCGGCAAGAAGACCGCAGGGGACAAAAAGGAAGAAAAGCAAAAAAAAGACACCAAGGAAAAGAAAAAGACAGATAAGGCTAAGAATCCCGAAAAGGCTAAAAAGACCGAGAAAAAGACAGATAAGGCTAAAAAGACCGAGAAAAAGGCGGAAAAGGCTAAAAAGGAGAGTGCCCCCAAGAAGAAAAAGAAGAAGGGCATCAGTCTCAAGCTCATCGGCGGTCTGCTCCTCTCCAAGATGGCAAGAGGCGGAGCCAAGGAGCTGCGCACCAATGCCGACGAGGTCAACAAGCTCAACGTGTTCCCCGTTCCCGACGGAGATACGGGCGACAACATGCGTATGACAATCGAGAGCGGTATTGCCGCTATCGAGAATATGGACTCGGACGACCTATCAAAGATTATGAAGACCTTCTCCCACGGAATGCTCCTCGGAGCAAGAGGAAACTCGGGTGTTATCGTCTCCCAGTTCTTCGCAGGTATATCCAAGGGACTGAAGGATAAGGAAACTGCCGACGCGCTCACCTTCGGCCACGCGCTCGAGGAGGGTGTTAAGCAGGCATACGCCTCGGTTATGACTCCCACCGAGGGCACGATACTTACCGTAGCGCGCGAGGCGGTGGAATATGCCGTCTCCAGAATTAACGAGCGCAGCACCATCCGCACCCTCTTCGCTGACCTGACAAAGGAGATGCACGCCTCGGTTGAGAGAACCCCCGAAATACTTACCGTGCTCAAGGAGGCAGGTGTCGTTGACTCGGGAGGCGCAGGTCTGTTCTACATCATCGACGGCTTCAACCGCGTCCTCAACGGCGAGGAGGTGCCGGGAGACGAGCCGACAGAGAGCACCGCCACAGCAGCCAAGGGAGCGTCCACCGAGTATGCCTTCGGTGCGGACAGTGAGATGACCTTCGGCTATTGCACCGAAACTCTTCTGCAGCTCCAGAACTCCAAGTGCAACCCCGACGAATTTGACGTAGGGGCACTCAAGGACTTCCTCGGCTCTATCGGAGACTCGATAGTTGCCTTCAAGACCGAGAGCATAGTAAAGATACACGTTCACACCTTCACCCCCGAGCGCGTGCTCGAGTACTGCCGCAGGTACGGCGAATTCCTCACCGTAAAGATTGAGAATATGTCGGTGCAGCATACCGAGGGCGAGGCGAAGGAGGAAAAGGAGGACACTTCTCCCACCCCGTCTCCGACGAGCGCGTTTGCTCCCGTGACCCCCTCCCCCGTAGCAGAGGACGCACCCACTGAGCGAAAGAAGAACGCCAAGGTTGCAGTCAGCAACGGTGTGGGTGTAGACGCACTCTTCTCCGACCTCGGTGTTGACGTCATCGTAGAGGGAGGACAGACACAGAATCCATCCGCGGGCGACTTCCTTGCCGCATTTGAGAAAATCAATGCGGACAACATATTCATCTTCCCGAACAACGGTAATATCATAATGGCGGCATCTCAGGCAGCAGAGCTGTACGAGGCTGCCAAGGTCTACGTAATCCCCAGCAAGAACATCGGCATGGGCTACGTCGCCCTCAGCGCAATCGACTTTGACAGCCTCGAGCCCGAGGATATTCTCTACGAGGCAGAGGAGGTTATGAAGCGCGTTACCACGGGCTACGTCTCCCCCGCTATCCGCGACGCGGATATGAACGGCGTTCATATCACAAACGGCGACACCATCGGCATCATCAACAAGGAGATAGTTGTCTCCGACGCAGACTTCACCGCAGCAACCCACAAGCTCGCGTCTATGCTCCTCTCCGAGGAGGACAAGTTTATGCTTACAGTCTTCTCGGGTGCTGACGCGACGGCAGAAATGCGCGATGAGCTTTCTGCCTACCTTGCCGAGGCTCACCCCGACGCGGAGGTCTACTTCATCGACGGAGAGCAGCAGATATATCCGTTCATCTTCGCCGCAGAATAAATCAATTTAAAATACGGGCTACCCTCGCGTAGCCCGTGTCTTTTTGAGGAAACAGAAATGAAAAAGTTGAAATCCAGCCGCGCGGCATCCTTCGTTGCCGTAGCGCTCGTATATATTCTCACTGCCATATCTGGCATATTTATCTACCTTGCCCTGCCCCTTGAGCCGTGGCTCGCGCTGCTTATCGCCGACCTCGGTGCAACGGTCGTTTGCTTCATTTTCAGCCTTATATTCGGCAACGCATCGGTATACGACCCATACTGGAGCGTGCAGCCGCCCGTTATCGTCGGCGCGTTTCTTGTCGGCTGCGGTCCGTCCCCTCTCGCGCTTCTGCTCTTCGGTGTTATCCTCATCTGGGCAATAAGACTTACGGCAAACTGGGCATATACCTTCCGCGGTCTTAACCACCAGGACTGGCGCTACACAATGCTGAAGGAAAAGACGGGAAAATTCTACCCACTCATAAATTTCATAGGCATACATACCGTCCCCACCCTCATCGTCTATGCCTGCACTCTTCCTGCGGTCATCGCCTGCGTGTCGGGTGCCGCACTCCACCCCCTCTCCATCCCCTTCGCCGCACTCTCCCTTCTCGCCACGCTTATGCAGGGAATATCGGACGTCGAGATGCACAAGCACAGAAAACTTCACACGGGCAGCTTTATACGCACGGGGCTGTGGAAAAATTCGCGCCACCCGAACTACCTCGGTGAGATACTTATGTGGTGGGGTGTTGGCGGCGCGGCAGTCGCCTCTATGCCCGAGGCATCTTACCTTCTGACGGGTGCTCTTTTGAACACCGTCCTCTTCCTCACAGTTTCCATTCCGATGGCAGACGCGCGCCAATCGCAGAAGGATGGCTTTGCGGAATACAAGAGTCAAACGCGCATGCTTCTCCCCCTGCCAAGGCATCGCAAATAAATAACAAAAAAGGCTTTCGTCAAATCGAAAGCCTTTTTATGTTCGGTTGGTAAAAAACGGGGGTTTTGCCCCAAATGTGCGCTCTAAAATTTGGCACCGTAGTAGTCTATTGAAAGGTTATCCTCGTAGAGATGCCCGTCGTTGGACATCGAATATATTATCGGATATGCGTAGCCTGCCTCTTCGTAGAAATTGATGGCGGTTATGCCGGTGAGAAGGAGGTCGAAGCGCGTTGCAAACTCGGAGTATGGAATGCCGAGGATGCAGGGCAAAAATGCCATACCGAAGCCCTGATGCGCAAAGAAGGCTATGCGCTTGTCGCTGTGCTCGATTACCTTATATTTTCCGCATCCCTCGTGCTTATAGCCGAGGCTCTCAAAGAAGGCGTCCGACTCGCGCCGGATTCGCTCAATGCCCTCCTTGTATTTATAGCCCTCAAACTGCGGATGCAGATACCACTCGAAGCCGAGCGCACGGCACTCGGGTGTGCGGAACGCCTCCCTTGCCTCGAGGCTATGGAATAGGAAGGTCTTGCGGTCGGGGTTCTTTGCCATTATGGTAAGGCTTTCCCACGCGTGTCCCTCGTTGGCAAAGTCGAGGGTCTTTATCTCCTTTTTCGTCAGCTCTGAGAGGGGAGTCGCGGTCAGAATTGCGCGATTAGAGGTCGAGGCATATATCTCGTCAATGCCGTATCTGGCAAGCCTTCTGCCCACCGCCTCCGCCTGCCTGTGTCCGAGGGGTGTCAGGCTGTCGGGTTCATATATCGGGTCGCCGTGTCTTACGTAAAAAAATCTCATATCTACCTCATCTCTTGATTATATATTTCAAGTACAGTATACTACCAGGCGGCGCCAAAGTCAACCGAAAAGGCTATCTTTTTATAAACATCTGCGTCCAGTAGTGCCCCTGTGCATCGTAGCCTACACCTATCTCGGTGAAGACGGGATTAAGTATATTGGCTCTGTGCCCCGAGGAGCTCATCCACCCCTCGACGACACTCGCCGGGGTTTTATATCCTCTTGCTATATTCTCTCCCGCACTTCGGTATGATATGCCGAAATTGCGTATCATCTCAAAGGGTGAGCCATAGGTCGGGCTGGTGTGCGAAAAGTAACCGCGCTCTCTCATATCGCGCGATTTATACGCGGCAACGCGCGATAGCTCCCAGTTGTATTTAAGGGGTGATAGCCCTGCCGCCTCGCGCTCCAGATTAACAAGCCTTATAACCTCTGTCTCATACTCCTTCTCCATCCCGTTTGTGCTCGGTATAGTGAGAGTCTGCCCGGGGTAGATAAGGTCGGGGTTTACAATTTGGGGATTAGCCGACCTGATTTCGCTTATCCCTACCTCGTAGCGCGTTGCTATTCGCCACATCGTGTCCCCGCGCACCACCGTGTGCACGGTGGCGGCTGCCGCACCGATTACAAGCACGGATGCGCAGACAACGGCGCAAACAATTATTGACATTATTCTTTTCAATTTTCATTACCTCCTGTATTTTTCCGTCGTGTCCTCTTTCCCCCTTTCCCGTGAATAACTCACTCACAACAATAGCAATTATACCACACCCCTCCCCCTTATTTCAAATGCAATAGCTGGCAGATATGGTCATTAGCCCCACCCCGTGCGACAAAAAAGCCCCGAACACCGTCGGGGCTTTTGTTATGAATTTTGCGTTTCTTCAGCCATTCCTTGCAGAAGTATGCGGGTTCTTTCGGGAGTATGCTCACCTATTGCAGAATCCACATCATCTGATTCGAATCATTTGCTTGTTGTACTATTTTGTTTTTATACTATTTTGCTATTTCTCAACCATACCATTTTGTATTTTTTGGACCTTGGGCTTCAAGCGACCTTTATTTTTCAAAAGCGGGGAGATAAACTTCGTTGCTTCTTCCTCTGTTAAAAATTTCAAAGCCACTGAAAAATATGGCGTAATACATGTGGGATAGTGACCGTCATTTTCACGCAAAAACAAATTGGGATAAATCTGTATCACATAAAAAACTTGTGGTATTTTGTTCTTTATTGCATCTCTCCGGTTAATATAATCGACTTTTGTCTCATCGAACATTATGCTGTAATCATACTTGCTCCATTTCGGCGCCTCTCCAAAAATTGCTATTCTCTTTTGACGCACCGTTAAAGGGTGCCTGTTTGTACCAATACATATCGCTAATTGCTTATTTGTTATACCAGGATTCTGCAATACACACTGTATTAGTTTTTTCTCCTCTTCTTTTGTAAACAGTTTTGAAAGTGGTGCAGGAGATTTATTGTCAAGACTGCCGATTGTTCCATCATAACGCGCTACCCATCGATATATAGTTCGCTGACATATGCCATATTCTTTTGCAAGATTTTCCACCTTCTCCTTACCTTTAATTCTCAAAACACATTTTTCTTTATCCGCAGATGATAAGTATTTAGCCATAATACACCCTATCTTTACTCATTTATACAAAATACTTCTTGTATTAACTTCGATTATTCTATCGATGAGTTTGATATGGCATCACATACCATATCTATTTTTTTAAGTATTGCTTGCCTGCATAATCTCGGGGAAATCACAGAGAAATTGCATATAGAGCGCCTCTGCACCCTTGGTGGCAGGATGAATCTCGTCGGTAAAGAGCATGCCGGCATACCACTCGTCCGAGTCGGTGGAGCCTACCGCACGCGCAAAGTCGATGTATCTGTACGGCTGCGAGCGAACCCACTCGTTCTTCTGTCGGTTATTGACCTTCGGGCAGTTTGGAATGGTGGAGAGTATCGGAGTAATTCCGCGCTCCTTACATATCTCAAGGAACCTCTCGGTTGAGCGGAGGTAGCCCTCGCTGATTTTTCCGTCCTTATCGGCGTTGTTCATTCCGAGCGTCCATATCGCATACTCGGGCGCGCCCATCTCGACAAGGCGGCAGAATTCCTCTATCGCTCTCTCCGAGGGCATTCCGGGAAAGCCGGATATCATACAGTTGTTAAAGCCGTCGCGGTAGAGGTAGTAGGGCCATCTCGCACTGTGTCCGATGCCCGAGTAGGAGTCACCGAGTATCCATATCTTACGGGAAAAGCCGTCGGTAAACCAGTTGAGCCTGCAATTTGTTATCTCTGTTCCCTCTGCCATAGCAAATATCTCGCCGGCAACACCGTCCCAGCCGAAAAGGTCGAATTTTATCATTCCCGAATTGGTGGAGACTATCGCAAAGGTTTCCCTTGCGTGTGGGTTGGAATTTATAACCACCGACACCGTCTTCATGCTGTCAAACCCGTGCTTGATGGGCTCCTTGATGAGCTCGCGGTACTTAGGGTCTGTATACTCATAATAGGCAAAGGCTCTGATATATTCGGCATCTATCTCAATCCAGGAGCCGCTGGATATATCCTTGCCGTGTCCGACTGTAATCTTACCCTCACCGAGGCTCGGCACGTCGCAGGTAAACGACAGATGCTTTTCGGTCTTTACCGAAAGAGGGGGAAGTGCGAGCTTAGAGCCCGAGGGGAGCACGTCCGCAGTAAGGGTGTAGGTCTTTGCAATTGATTTCATAGTTTTTTCCTCTTTTTTAAACAATTTAACACGGGGTGGGGTTATTTCATCATTATTTCTTCTTCATAAAGCGTTTAACGCTCTCGACAAGCTCTGCCTCACGGGGCTTGTTTTCAACGTAGCCCTCCACGAGCCCGACAAAATACGGAAGCATTCTGCACTCTCCTGCGTCGATAGCCTCCTTCATTTTCGCTATCGCCGCCACGCGCTCTGCGTCGGTGAGAGAAAGATAATCTGAAATAAGAAGATACTCTGTCGCAACAACGTCGCGCAGGCGCTGCACGTCGGAATACCACGCCTCAACGTCGGGCGAAAAGGGCTTTTCCGACATTTCAAGCCCCTGAAGGGAGAGAAATATCCTCGCCATAATTTCGTGACCGCGAGGAGTGGGATGAACTCTGTCGGGCTGATGAATTACCTCGCGCTGCATATATGCGAGCGCCTCCCTGTGATAGTCGCACAGCGGCAGCCCGTGCAGCGCAGCGAAGCCTCTTACAAAATCTGCATACCCCGAAACAAGCGAAAATCCGCCGGGATAGGTCACCTCGTCGCTCTCCATATATTCCTCATACGGCATGGGTGTGCATAGAATAAGCTCTATTCCGCGCTCTCTCGTAATGGCATAGAATTTTGCCATATTATTCTTGTATCTCTCATACGCACCGAGTAGCGCTTCATATCTCTGCTTCGAGCGCGGCTCCTTCAGATATCCTCGCCCCGAGTCGTTAATTCCTATCATCAAAACGATGTGCGTAGGCTCGTATATCGCAATATCCTTATCAAAAACCGCAATGGTATTTCCAAGATTTCCTCCCGAAATACCGCAGTTATAAAGCTCAACGCCCGACTCGGGAAACTGCTCCCTATACGTCGCAAGCACGTGCTTGATAAATATTCCCGTGTGGGTTATGCTGTCACCAACGAAGCACACCCTTGCTCCATCCTTGAATCTTTTCATTTTTTAAGTCTCCCTTAATCATATTCTCAGAATAATGCCGCATAGCGGCTTTGCAACACTTTAAGTCTCCAACGCTTGCATTATATCATAAAGCCCCTGCCATTTCAATACAAAAATATTTTTTCATGCAAAAAAAGGGGCTGAAAATTCAGCCCCCTGCTCTAGCTAAGTATGAAGGTGTAATCTTTTTTAAAACAACGGCACGCTACTAAAGGCGAGGATCACGAATGCTGCTTTGCCCTTGAAATCTCATATTTCACGATAGCCACGACCGTGACCGTCAGCTCTATTCCGTAGGATATAGCGGAGGAAATCGGTGCCTTGATAAGCAAGTTGTATGCAACCGCGCTTGAGTGCGGAAGCAGCACCACGTATCTCATGACCCTTATGTTGCGTATAGCAAATGTAACCGCATACATACACGACGCAAATAGGTAGAGCGCGTCCCACGCCGATGCCTCCGTCTCAAGTATGAGATAATTTATGACGATATAACTTAAAACGGTTACCAGGCACAGCACCAGAATACAGTAAAGCGGAACCTTTTTGTCCCTCTTCTCGTATGCATAGCAAATTATCCCTCGCGCAATGCCTATCGCAACGGCAACCATCGCGAAATAGGCACCTATCAGCAAATAGGACAAGGAGAGAAAGACGTTGCCCGAAAGCTGTGAAATGAGATAATTCCTTTTGTTATTGAAAAAATAGCTTAACGAGAATAGGCAAAGCGCTACTATACTCATCGCAAGAGATAGTTCTTCCATAACCGACGTCTCTCTCAATTCAAGTTAATTTACCCATATAATATAGCACACAAGACAAGGCGTGTCAAGCCTTTTTGCCCATCTGCCCGTCTCTACCAAACCGCGATTATACATGTACCTTCGGCAATTCCATGTCACCCTTCGAATTGAACAAGACTCGCAAGAGCTCTTACTTTAGTGAGTCTTTCCTCTCCCGGACCCAATGCATATGCCGACGGCATATACGGCGTTTGCGTGGGGATACCTTCCCGCAGCACTGAAGCCTACGAATTATTACATGCCCTCCGCACGCTAGCCGCTTCAGAGGCAGTTGCTCTCGCGTACGTATACGCATTGGTAGAGCGAGGACTCTTAACAGTGGTAGGGGTGAGTTCTGAGGTGCTATAGGTCAGGGACTCTGAACTTTCCACCGGACCCAATGCATATGCCGACGGCATATACGGCGTTTGCGTGGGGATACCTTCCCGCAGCACTGAAGCCTACGAATTATTACATACCCTCCGCAC
>JAFQOP010000002.1 GCA_017403155.1 Clostridia bacterium
ACCAAATCGGTGTCCTCTTTTTTTCATGCTTCCCCGTCGGGAGAACCCACACCAAAAGCTCTGGCTTTTGGGATCGGGTTCGAATCATTGCCTCGTCGTCTCTCGGCGAGAGACCTCGTAGGACGAGGCAAATTCCCGTACCTTACTCTCCGCACGCTAGTCAATTCCCTTATTCAAAGGACACCTTGATGGTGTCCTGCTCTTCTGTTTTCGTGTGCCTCGCACACTCAACGAACCCACTCGGTGCGCTCTGCGCAGCGATGGGGTTCGCATACCGCCCTCGGCGGTATATTGCGTCAAGCGTGGGTATACCTCCATCCTCGCACAACCGCCTACGGCTCCGCGCTTACTCTCCGCACGCTAGCAAATTCCCTTATTCTAAGGACACCGTCAAGGTGTCCTGCTTTCTGTTTTCATGTACCTCGCACACTCTCGAACTACTTCGTAACAGATAAGTTGTTCGGATTTGTTTTTGTTTTAATTATTTGTTTTAATTCATAAAATAAAAGTCTGTATGCTCTTCAAATCAATCGAGTCATACAGACTTTTTGTTTTGCTTTATTTATATTTTTGAGTAAAAAACAAAGGTTAATGTTATCAGCACACCGTTGATTACAATATATAATATCCAAGGAATTGCAGATCGCATTTTGCTCCACGATAATTTAGTTATAAAAGACATCAATATCGCAACCACATTAGCAAATACCACGCCAAGCAGGCAAACAATGAACCCTAATTGAGAGATATTTACATCGGTTAAATTGGAAAGAGCTTCTCCGATAGTAGAAGTAGCAAAAGAAAATGTTACTACGATACCTGCAAAAATACCTAAAATAGAAATTAACTGTTGAGATAGCTTCCCGGCTTTCTCCTCTGTATCTCCAATGCTTGTTTTTGCTCTTTCCAGCAACTTGTTAGATTCTTTATATGTCGCATTTGCTTCAGCAGAAACGACCTTAATTTGATAAATGCTGGATAACCTAGAAGATTCCAATTCTATGTGATCTGCTAATTTAATGATTTTTTTGTAACATTCCTTGTTTTCGGGTTCTGTTTCGTCTTGATCGTATAAATTCTTGCGAGCATCTTCCAAAATTTGCACCATTCCTTCGCGAAGACGATCAAATACATCCGGTGTTTTTTCCGACAAGTGTTTGGATATATCCGAATATCTGTGTCTATCGATTCTAATATAAAACGCTTTAAATTTTAAAAAATACTTGTCAGATATTTCTCTAATTTTGTCAGTGTCTATTGCCTCTATAGCATTATGATATGTATCATCAGCAATAATTGAATCCAACAAATCAAGTAATTCTGTCATACATTAATCTCCAAGGGGTTGTTGGATGCAAAAAATTTTTTAATTGATTGTTTGGTAATAATATGTCCTGAAGCTGCAGTTTTCCAGGGAGCTTCACTATGCGTTTTATTAACCAAAGATGAAGATGCAATGTTTTGACACTTCTCAACAATCTTATCTATAAGCTCACTCTCATCCGTTGTAAGCATCACCGAGTCTTCATTGGTTGATACAAGTGGTTTTGAACCAAAAAGATTGTATTCATAATATGCAATTGGAACTACTGGACCATATTGCCAACAATATATTTCTTCTGGAAATGCTTCTCTATTAAACTTTTTGAAGAAATACCCCTGTACATAATAGAGTATTTTTTGAAGTTTTAAATTTGTGATTTTTTGTTCGTTTTCCTCGAACAGTGAAATAATATGATTTGACAAAGATAGTACATTAATCATATTTTTATCCTCTTTCTTTTCTTTTCCGTACACTCGTCCAAATATATTGTAACACAAAGTTTTCAAAAATTCAAGTATATTCAACAAAATCCTCCTTTCTTGCCCTAAAATTTACAAAAATTTACTAATTATTATGTTAATCTAGTTGTTAATTATCACATTCTAACATATCAAATTTAAAAAATATGTTATTCCATATGGTTAGCCTTTTTAAGTGATTTTTTTATGTTTATCGATTCACTTCTCCATTTTTCAAATTCTTCTTTTCCTTTATCCGATTCAAGAAATTTTATAATATCAGGCAATAGACAACGTGCGATTTCTTTAAGCAATTCATCTGGAATTTCGCACTCACCATGATTATCTATCAGCTGTTCTTCTATACGTTTTATTATCTCCGTGAGTTGCCATTGAAACTCGGGTTGAATGCCCGAAGATTTGTCTTTGAGTAAAGATACCAGTCTATCTTTGATTGTTTTTAAGTTCATTTATTCCTCCTAATTTACTGACGTACGAATTGACATACACTTTTACCTTGTAAACACTGACTTTTTGCTCTTTCTGACATACAAGTCTACCACCAGCGGTTTTTACCGACGTACACTTTTTGAAAGAGGCAAAAGTGCGAAAATCCCTTACACTGTCGGCTCTGCCGGCAGATGTGATATGGGCGAAAGTCGGTTACCGACGTACACCCTTTCTCCTGCTTTGAAATCGATAGCATCAAACGTGCTATTATTTGCCGTATTTTTGTTCCCAAAGAGTCTTTTTTACATTGGGTTTCGGCTCACTTATTGTTGCGCTCACCTCGGTGGTTTTGCCAATTAGCTTGTTCATCTGCTGCCTGGCTTTCTCACGCTTTTTGTCCGACGGCGGTTTCATGCATCTAAATGTAAAACTGTCTTTGTTGATTTCAAATACCAAGCATCCAATCTCATCATCAGAGATGAGTTTGCAAAGTTCGGGGCACTCTTTTGAAAAGTCTAGTAATCTGTTTTTTAGCTTCGTGTTATAGGTTGATATTGTTGTAATATCATCTGCTTCGTTGAAGTAAATTTCGGTTGTTTTTTGCTTCTTTTTAAGTCCTGTTATCATAATTGTCCTTTCTTGATATGATGGTCGTTTTTGGGCAAAAAGCCTAGGTCTATAGCGTGGAAATTTGCGATTTTTTCGAATGACGAAAGCATTTTTGTATCTATATTCGTGTTTTCTCTCAAATTGGCAAAACTTGCAATTTCTTAGGTCTATACCTCATTTTTTAAGAAGCGATTTTTAGGCTTTTTAGAATGTTTTTTCTTTGTTTTAGGCGGTATATTTTTTTACCACTTCTGCAATTAATAAAGGTCGATACAACTAGCATTAACATAGCGTCAAACTATGTCACATTGCTATTTGTATCGACCCTTTTATTTCCCGAATTCACTGCCGGGAGGATGAGTTTCTTTTCACTGTACTGTTACAAGCGGGGCTGCAGTATGTAATGGTTTGATAGTTAAACCAACTATCTTTCTGCACTTCGGGCATTGAATAAAATAATCTGCGCTATCGGTTACTGTTAACTCGAGTGAATTCTTAAGCGTAGGTGTTCTTGAATCCACGACTCGCGAGTCGCAATAAGGGCAACGAGATTTCGGCATTTGTTTTCTGCCGTCATCGTTTTTCTTCACTTCAACACCTCCTTCGTTTAGGGGCTTCAAGATTTTTAAGAACTCGTACGGCTACACCCTGAATATCAACTTTACTTACTATGATATCGTCGAAGTTGTCGTTTTCAGGACGAAGGACATATCGATTGTTTTCCTCGTCTCGATAAAATCTCTTTAGAGTGGCATAGTAACCATCTGTTAGATCATCTTGAATAATTGCAACAACGATCTCTCCATCTTCTGCGGTGGATTGCTGGCGAATATAAACGGTGTCTCCTGCGCAAATTCCTGCATTAATCATAGAATCACCATCCGCAATAAGACCAAAGTATTCTCCGGGGCCGAGACTTCCTTCATCAATCGGAATATAACTTTCTATGTATTTTGCTGCAAGTATTGGTTCTCCACATGCTATACGACCAACAACAGGCATCCTTGAACACGATATATTTCCTGCTGCCTTTATTTGATACCTACCAAGCTTTTCGATAAGTCCATCGTCGATAAGACGATTTCTATACTTAGAAGCTATAGATTTTGCCATTCCAAGTTTGTTGCCAATTTCTTGAACAGTAGGGTACACACCATATTCTTTCATATATCTGGTCATGAAATTGTAAACTTCCATCTTACGACTGTCATTTTTGTGGCGCATATATATATATACTCCTTTTCAGTATAATGCATAAAGTATAGAATCTCTATAATACGAGTTGAGGCAAATCGATACCGCATCAATTACAATAAACTTTCCGTCTTGGTATTCCAATATGTATAAAAAATCGTTGCATATGAATGATATGAAAGTATCGTGTGATACTTTACTACTTCTAAACTTAAATGCATTATACAACAATGTGTGCAAATATCTTATAACCAAAACAGTTTGCATGTCCGTTGTGATTTTTATGGGAAGGTAAAAAAACACATTTTTCTCGGTTTTTAATATCTTGCAAAAAGCTAGCACATCACTATTTGTGATTTTACTTTCATAGTTTAGAAAATCATCCAAAGAGTATTGAAAAAGCAAATTATGTAATGGGGTTTTAGGTGGCTCTTTCTTGGCGTTAGGATTGTCATATGTAAAAATAAAACCCTCTTTCATGTGAGTTCGGTCTATGGTGGGAGCGAGGTCATTCTTTTGTTTCATAACAGACGACGCAACAATAAGCTTGAAGTCGAAAGAGTAATTATCCCCAACGGCATCACACTCACCATGATCCTGCTTCTTTGAGTGAGTAAAAGAATGGCAACCAACTCTTTTGTGAAAATTCCACGCATATTCAATAAAGTCCAAAAGCATTACTTCGTAATCAAAATGATTGGCTTTATTATTTTTTGTTGCATAAAAGGGTAAATCTTCAACTTTAAACATTTTGCACCTGCTCGCCTGTGTGACGAACACGAGTTCGTGTTAAAATTATAACACAAAGAATTCTTCCTGTCAATAGCTTATTATCAAAAACATTGTTGCTTTAGAAATAGAAACCACATCACTTGATTTATAGCATCTTATATGTTATAATAAACACAACGGAACGTTGAGTTCATGTTGCGAATTAGTATCTTCAAAAACAGACCGTTTTTTTGATATACTTATTGTAACGAAACAGAGGAGGTGCTGTATGCAACATTCAATTGGAAAAACGATAAAAGAACTTCGTAAAAGCCGAGGTCTTACTCAAGAAGAGCTTGCAGAGAAAATTGGTGTTACCGCACAAGCTATTTCTAAATGGGAGAACGAAAGCGGAATGCCTGACCTTTCGCAAATCGTTCCATTGGCGCATGTATTTGGTGTTAGTACGGATACAATTCTCGGAACTGGAGATATAAAGAAAAACGAGGATATTTCGGAAATAATGAGGAGAGCGCAAAGCAAACTCACATTTCCTTTGACCATCGAGTGCTTGACCGACAAATACAATGTGCTGCTTGAGGGATTAGAGATCTACCCAAACAACTTTACACTCCTTATAAACTGTATGGAGATTGAAATTTCGCTCGCATATCCGCAAAATCCTGTTTATGATGCGAAGAACGCAAAAGCTCTTTATGAAGCCTGTGAAAAACACGCAAACACCATCTTTTCTTACGATGATAACGTAAACAGAATACTTCGCGCCCGAATGATAATGCTTATGCTCCACTGTGCTAACGGCAAATTTGAAGAAGCAAGAAGACAAGCTGAAAAATTTCCGTCAAGGGCGGATTTCAATATCCATAAAATGTACTCCATTCACGCCCATTGGCAGAAGGATTACAAGACCGAGATTACAAGCTGGCAGTTTTATATAATGAATTTACTCCATGCCCTTTTGTACGGTGCAGTCAGCCTCGGCAAAGCTTATGATCTGACAGAGGAACCTGAGAAGGCGATGGATATATACAAGCGTTTGATAAGAATGCTCGACATTATATTTGAGGGCGAGACGAAGATGCCCTTCCACCACGTTGAAGGCGGAGATATATACGTTCTTCTCGCAGAAAAAGCGATAGAACTTGGCAATGCGGAATTAGCGATTGACTCGCTTGAAAAAGCCATTAAATATGATGTTGAAGAAAAAGAGAATCTTATTGCTTCCAACTTTAAAATAGAATCTCCGTTCCTTTCAAATGTCGGAGGGCGCTTGGGTGACAGATACCAAAATCTTGATGAGATAATGTCCAAGGAATGCTTTGCCACTCTTAAAGATAACGAGCGTTACAAAAAACTGTTGATTGATATCGACGCCTTTAAAGAGAGGTTAAAATAATGTTCTTTGCCACTTCCAGAAAACTCAAAAAGATTATAGGAGATGCTCCCAAACAAAACCTCGAACATTTTTACTTGTACAATTTAAAAATTAACGATATTGCCGTTAATCTCTATGTCAGCAAAAAGAGAGCTACGAAAGCAACGCATATTCACTGCAACGAAAGCGGTGATATAATGTGGGAGCAGTTTTACCTGTTTGGTGGCATGTCAAGACCAGCACGAGAAAAGAAATATGTGTTGAAGCCGATATGTGATAGGACTGTGATTTCTGTGGTGATTATACGTGGAAATCCAGGCATTATCGTTGGTTTGGATGGTTTAATAAAATCACACAACAACGTACCGAAACCAAATAAGATATTTCTGATGGTTGAGCGTAATGCTATGGATTTTTTGCGACCCATATTTAGCTAAAAACAAAGCCTCGGATCTCGAGGCTTTTCTTTGTTTAGTGCTGTAATTTTTTTTTGCAACTCTCAAGCTCTTTTTCATTGATTTAGGCATAGTGATTTTTCAAGTTTTAGTGGCAATATCGTAATGAGATGTACCTGGATGTGCACACCATGCTAAAATCGAGGTGTTTTGGCAAAATAAGTAGTTAAAAAGACTTGAATATCAGAGAAGTTTATGCTACAATCAAACCACAAATTTTAGGGAAGGGGTAAGAGTAAATGACGGGTGTAATTTATGCGAGATATTCCTCGGACAATCAGCGTGAGGAATCGATCGAGTGGCAGATTCGTGAGAATACTGCTTTTGCCGAGAAGAACGGTATTGTTATCGTTGGGCACTACATAGACAGAGCCGTTTCCGCGAAAACGGACAACCGCCCCGAGTTTCAGCGTATGATACACGACAGTGCGAAGAAGACCTTTGACGTAGTCATAGTTTGGAAGCTTGACCGCTTTTCGCGTAACCGCTACGACAGTGCGAAATACAAGGCTGCTTTGAAGAAGAACAATGTTCGCGTTGTTTCTGCAACAGAGGCAATCTCGGAAGGGGCAGAGGGCATAATTCTTGAGTCCGTGCTTGAGGGTATGGCAGAATACTATTCAGCCGATCTTGCAGAAAAGGTAACACGGGGTTTAACCGAGAACGCCTTAAAATGCCGTTTTAACGGTGGCAACGGTCTGCCTTACGGTTATAACCGTTAACGAGGAGAAGCACTTCCAAATTGACCCCTTAAAAGCTCCCATAGTGGCTGAAATCTTTGAGCGTTACGCTCAAGGTGAGTCAATTACGGAAATTGTACATAGCCTGAACGCGCGAGGACTCAAAACGCAAAAGGGTAAAGCATTTAACCACGGCACACTCAACCGAATGTTTACCAATAAATCATATATGGGAGTGTATCACTATAGCGGCATTGAAATTCCGGGCGGTGTACCTGCGATAGTGTCCGAAGATACCTTTAAGGTAGTCGAAAGGCGAATGGCACAGAACAAGCACGCATCCGCTAAAAACAAGGCGGAAGAAAAGTACGTGCTGACTACCAAGCTTTTCTGTGGAAAGTGCCACAGCATGATGGTTGGAGATTCCGCACAAAAGAAAAACGGCAATATCTATCGCTACTACAAATGCGCCAGCGCGAAGAGGCACGAATGCGATAAAAAAGCCGTTCGTAAAGAATGGATTGAAGAGCTTGTGCTGAATAAGGTTATCAAGGTTCTGTTTGATGACGAAGCTCTCGATAAGATTGCTGACGAAATAGTCGCTCTGCTTGATGAGGACAACAAGGTAATACCGCTTCTTGAAGCTCAGCTCAAGGAAGTTCGCAAGTCCATCGACAACGTGATGAAGGCTATCAAGGCAGGAATTATCACTCGTTCAATCAAGGCAAAGCTCGAGGAGCTTGAAGCCGAGGAAGAGCAAATCGAGCTTAATATTTTGAAAGAGCAGACAAGCTCTCCCAAGCTCACGAAAGAACAGATTTTATTTGCATTAGACAAATTCCGTAAACTTGACTTAACAATTGAAGCAAATAAAGAGCGTTTGATTGACAGTCTTGTGAAATGCGTTCTACTTTATGACGACAAGCTTGTAATAACCTTTAATTTCAAAAAATGAGCCTGTAACCGTTCCCACGAGCGAGAAATTTGACGCAATAGAGAAAAGTTCGGATATTGAAGCGTTTGCTTCACCATGAAACAGAAAGCAGGACACCCTTCGAGGTGTCCTGCTTTCTGTTTTCATGTACCTCGCACACCCATCGTGCCTCACCGCAAAAAAACGGACACCGTTGGTGCCCGTTTTTTGTTATGTTTTTACGTTAATTAAGCTCTTTTACTATCGAGTCAACGAACTCCTCGAGCCTCTGCTCGATGGGAGGGATATGCGCGTCCATCCAGTGCTGACGGGAGAGATAGTAGCTGAAGGCGGGGGCGAGGTCGGCGGTGTCGATACGCAGGGGCTTGAACTTGATGTCGTTCGGCAGGCGCTTGAAGGCCAGGTCAATCTCGTTCAGCACGTGCTCGGAGAGCATACACTCACGGCTCAGTATTACTATAAAGTGAGTTGCCTTTTCTATCGCCTCCGCTATCGCGGTGGCATATGCACCCTCTACGTTTCGGGGTGCGTACCACACGCGCATACCGCGCGACTCGAGCTTAAAGCAGAGGTTGTCCGCTACGTTGCGGTTGGGCGTGGTGTAGCTTATGAAGGCAAGGGGTGTACGCGCGGACTTCTTCGGCTCGCTTGCCTCGAGGAAGAGAGCATAGGAGCTCTCTATCGCGCTGACAAAGGCTTTTGCCTTTTTCTCACTATATTCGATGAAATACATATTTTTCACACTCTCGTTGCGCTTGAGGAATGCTACGCACTCGTTGATAAGCGGTGTGATTATTAGATTCTCCGACAGCTGCTGCTGACCCGTGCCAAGGAGGGGAAGCGCGACGTTGTCCATCTTAACCCCCGAGGCGGAGGCGATATCAAGCAGATGGAAGTACGCCCTGATAGAGGATAGAAGAGCCTCCTCGTCAATCGAGTAGAAGCTGCGGCTGTCGAGCTTGTATCTGCTCTCTATGCATCCGATGCGGCGTATCATAGAGGTGCCCTGCTCTATCTTTTCGGAGAGCCAGACGTTGCTCGTCCTTCTTAAATCTATATACGGCTCCTCGGCAAGCTGCTCCACGCTGATGCCAATTTTGGCAAGAGCGCCGTACAAGGAGCCGGGAGTTGGATTGTATCCGCCGGGAAAGGCGGAGGTTGTCAGCACGTCTATCGGCAGCTCAACCCTTGTAATATCCTCACATATAACCGAAAGCGACTTCTTTCCGTAGGCTGTGGAAAGCTCTATATTAAAAAGCTCGTTCATCTCATTCCTCACTTCTGATGTTTCTGTATTTAGAATAACATAAAGGAAGCGATTTTGTCAATACGGCGCTACCGCGCATTTTTTCTCCTCCGCTGTTTACAAAACGAAAAAAAGCGGGGCAACTAAACCACCGGTATATTGACATTCATCCGTATGTGTGGTATTCTTGAGTCGAGGTGATTATCTTATGAAAGATGAAAAAGAAAAGCTGCATACGGGCGAACTGTATCTGCCGACGGACAAGGCGATATTTGACCGTCAGCTTGCATTGCTCGATAAATTGCACCAATACAACTCAACCAGACCGTCCGACCTTGAGCGCCGCACGTCGCTGCTTAAGGAGATGTTTGCCGAATTCGGAGAGGGCAGCTATGTAGAAATCCCCTTTCACGCAAACTTCGGCGGTGCACACTGCCACTTCGGCAAATATGTATATGCCAACTTCAATCTTACCTGCGTCGACGACACACACATCTACGTGGGAGACTATACGATGATCGGTCCGGGTGTCATCCTCGCTACGGCATCCCACCCGATACTCCCCGAGCTTCGCGAAAAGGGTTATCAGTATAATATGCCCATCCATATCGGCCGCGGCTGCTGGCTGGGCGCAGGTGTGATAGTAATGCCGGGTGTGAAGGTGGGCGACGGCACGGTTATAGGTGCGGGGAGCGTGGTTACCCACGATATTCCCGCAGGAGTGGTCGCAGTGGGCACCCCGTGTCGCGTTTTGCGCGAGATTGGAGAGCGAGACCGCGAGTTCTACTTTAAGGACAAACGGATAAATTACGATGAAATTATATAAAGGAGATAATAATGGAATACGTGCTGCAAACCCATGAGCTGACGAAGAAATACGGCTCGCAGACGGTGCTTGACAAGGTAAATATAAATATCGGGCGCGGTGATATCTACGGTTTTGTCGGAGAGAACGGCTCGGGCAAAACGACGGTCATCCGACTCATCTCGGGTCTGATATTTGAAAACAGTGGCTCGCTTGAGCTGTTTGGCACCTCAAACAAGGACCCCCGAATAAGCAAGGCGCGAAGAAAGCTCGGTGCCATAGTTGAGAGCCCCTCGATATATCACAATATGTCCGCCTACGACAACCTGAAGCTCCAGGGCGAGCTTATCGGCGGCGTGACGGACGAGACAATAAAGGAAACGCTCTCTGAGGTAGGTCTCGGGCATCTTTTTACCGATAAGAAGGCGGCAGGCAACTTTTCTCTCGGCATGCGCCAGAGGCTGGGCATCGCTATGGCGCTGCTCGGTGAACCCGAGCTTCTCCTGCTTGACGAGCCGATGAACGGGCTCGACCCCGCAGGCATCGTGGAGATACGCGAGCTTATCCTCAAGCTCAACCGCGAGCGCGGCATTACCTTCCTCATCTCCTCACACATCCTCACGGAGCTTTCACTTGTGGCAACGAAGTACGGTATAATCTCAAAGGGCAAAATAGTAAGAGAGATAAGCGCCGAGGAGCTTCGCCGCGAGTGCCGCAGGACGACCGCGATACACACCTCCGACAGAGACGCACTCCTCGCCCTGCTCCCCACCCTCCTGCCCGAGGAGGATATTGCGCCCACCGCAGACGGCGCGCGCATATACGGTGAGACAAGGCTGAACAGCCTATTTTCTGCTATTATTGATGCAGGAATAGAGATAACCTCGGTGAACTGCACCGAAGCAAGCATCGAGGACTTTTATCTCAAGACGGTAGGAGGAAGAGCAAATGCGTAGTCTTATCAAAATCGACCTTGTCCGCATATTCAAGGATAAGCTCTTTCTTATCGCGACAATTATTACAGGCGCCTTTTCAGTATTTACTCCCCTTTTATATAAGCTCCTCTTCTCCTTGCTGGATACAGATGGAATAGAGGGCGCCGGCAGCAGTATGTTTACCCCCTCCGCCAGGGATATGTTCTTTACCTCATTTACCCCCGGAAACAACCTCGGTCTTATCGTACCGATATTCGTAACTATAATTCTGTGCAAGGACTTCAGCTGGGGCACGGTGCGCAACAAGCTGATAAGCGGCAAGAGAAGATGGGAGGTATTCCTCTCCACCTTTATAAGCTGCTCTGTCACTATGTGCGCATTTATGCTCACCCACGCGCTGCTCTCGCTTGCAGTGTCGCTCATTTTCTTCGATTACGGTGTTGCATTCAACCTAGCAGAGCTTGGCTACATGCTTCTCTCGACGCTCCTCGAGCTGCTGGTCTACGTTCTCATCTCGGCACTCATCTCCTTCTTCTCCGTGCTGACACGGAAGGCCGGAGTTGCGGTGGTGCTTTACTTCGCAATGAATTTCTTCTTCTCTATCGTCGGCAGCATCACTATGATAGTCTCGAGCCTTCTCTCCGAGGCAGACGCGGCATACGCGATAGTCACCTTTCTCGACAGGGCGAATATATTCACCTCGAGCGTTATAGGAGGCGGTGTGAGCTACTCTCTCTCCGACATTCTATACGTCCTTGTGCCGACCCTTGTCGGCTCGGCTCTGCTCGTCCTGCTGGGCATCAAGCTCTTTTCAAAAAAGGATCTGAAATAAACATAGAAAAAAGCACCTTGCGGTGCTTTTTTCTTTACTCTGCCCCCTCTCTGTGAATAAGAGCCAGAGCTATAACTGAATACATCATTGTATAAAAATCGAATATGAAATTATCAAGCAGACTCGAGAGAAGAATGACGAGTATGCCGACAAATAGAATCGACTTACCGAGGGTCGGTTTTTTTAACACGGGTATAATGCTGAGCACTCTGTACACACCGTAGGCAAGGAGCCCGACAGTGCCAAGCGCGCTCATAAGTTCAAGCGGCGTGCAGTGCGCCATGGCAGGCCAGGGCCCCATCGGTGCATACTGATACGGCAGAGAAATTATACCCTCGAAGCCTCCGAAGCCAACACCGAATACGGGATAGGCAAGGAAGTTTTCTATCGCAATGCTCGCATGCTCGCGCCTGCCGTTGTCATCAAGGAAGGAGGAGAGCAGCTCGGGGATTTTGTCGAAGGCGAGGACAAAAATTCCGAGCGCGCCCACAGCGCCGATGACGCAAAGGACTCGGTAGAAGAGTCTGTGTCCTGACTTGAATGCCGCAATTATGACACAGGCCGCGTATGCCAGAGTGGCAAAGACCTGCGCGTTTCGCGACATGGTGAGCACGGCAAAAACCCACGTCAGGGTCGCTATAGCGAAATAAATCCAGGAATACCTCCCGCCCGTCATAGCTCCGTAGAATATAGCAGGGATAAGCATCGCCAAAGATATACCGACGAGCGTCCATACTCCAAATCCGAGCATTATCGCAGTTTTGTTCACCGTGCCGCCTGCAAAAACAACGTCGGGGTGGCGTATAAACAGAGCAATCAGCTGCAGGATAATAACACCAGCGGCAAGGGCGCTGACGTATGAAAAATAGCTGATAAGCTCACCCCGTGTCTCATTTTCCGAGTGACCGTAGGCAAAAAGCACGAACACGAAAAGAAAAGCGAGGGTCTGAAGCGCGGCGATAAGAATGCCGTCCCCCCAGGTGGGAGAAAAGGCTCCGCCGAGAAAGAAGGTCACGCACAGTACAACCGTAGAGAGAAGCATTTTGTCCTTCGGGAGGCTTATGCGCAAATAGCACCTGCGCCTTATGAAGAACACGACGCAGCCGATGAGCATCAGCGATATCGTCACGGCAATAAGGGTTATGCGCCAGGGAACAAAGAGATAACCTGCGTCACCGTCTCCGTATTGGTTATTCACAACCTCGGAGGGAGAATGCTTCAGCGACATCTGATAGAGAAAGGTGATAAAGGTCACCGTCATCGGGCGGACGCTGTCTACGAGCAGGGTGCAAACGATGAAGGTCAGCGCCAGAAGAAGCATAGTGTATAGCTCTATTCCAAAAAGTGCACCGATAAGAACGGTAAGTGCCACACACGCGGGGTATATCCGTCCCTCAAAGAAGGCGCGCAGCCCCTTTGCAATTCCTACAAAATCAACCCTCGCCTTCACAGCCAAGTGCCTCCTTTATATCGGCATAGGTGCGCGGAAATACGTTGTCGAAGGTGTATTTGCTGTATACCTCGTGCATTGCCTCGCACGATACGGTGAGCTCACCCGAATGTATGCCCTTTATGAGAGAAGCGAGCTTCTCCACGTCCCCGAGGGGATAGAGATAGCCGTTTATTCCTTCGCTGATAAGGTCGTCGTGCCCCTTGACGCAGGAGGCTACAACGGGCGTATCCGTGCCCATAGCCTCAATGAGATTAAAGGGCATTCCCTCAATTTTTGACGCGCTGACGTAAAGGTCGGAGGCACGAATAAAGTCACACGGGTTAGCTCTTACTCCTGCAAAGAGCACTCTGTCGGACACACCGAGCTCCTCCGCAAGAGCGGCATACTCCTCCATCTTATCACCCCCACCTACAAGGCAAAGGGTGACGGTGGGGATATCCTCACTCACAAAGGCTAGAGCTCTTATAAGCTCGCACTGATTCTTTCTGCCGCTGATCTCACCGACGAAGGTGAGAAGGTAGGCGTCGGCAACACCGAGCTCTGTCCTTATCTCATCGCGCCCAATTGCAGTGGGGGGACATTTTGCTCCCATACCCAGCGTCATAACAGCGCCCTCACGGGAAAGATTGTTTTCCTGACAGATTTTGTAATCCTCCTCATTCATAACGAGGATCTTATCCGTCTTTTTTCTTAATATCCACTCGCAGAATCGGAGAATTTTGTCCTTCAGTCCACCACCGCGGCGGAAAAGATAGCCGTGGGCTATATTTATGCACCTCGGTCTGTTTTTTCTCGGCATGGCAAGCCTGATATGGAATGCGGCGAGGGTAGTGTTCAGAATCACCGCGTCGAAATGCTCTTTTCTAAAAATCTCGCGTATCATCCTGCGGCAGCGTGTGTTCTTGGACGAGAGGAGCTTTTTCTCGAAGGGAATGTTAAAGTCCGCCTCCTCTCCCCGTGCCATAACGAGCACCTCGTGCCCCTCGCTGCGCAGAGCCTCTATATATGGAAGGTGGAAGTTCTTTATATGTGAATAGGTTGATGCAGTATAGAGAATTTTACTCATATTTTCCTCCTAATCTTCAGGTCGGAACGGTGGTATCGATAGACGTAACACCCGTGTGTTTTGAGAAAAACGTTACACGGGTGCCATTCTACTTACTTATAATCCCTTGTTGTCTCGTCGTCAAGCAGCTCACCGTCGGGAGATTCATAGACGTATTTCTCGTTCTTGTTTATCATCGTGAAGGGAGTCTTGAAGAAGATGTACATATCGAGCAGGAAGCTCCAGTTTTCGATATATTCAATATCCTCGTGAATTCTGTCCTCGACGGAGGTATCGCCGCGCAGACCCTTTATCTGCGCCAGTCCCGTCATGCCGGGCTTCACGTAATGCTTTACCATATAAAGGGGAATCGTCTCCTTGAATTGCTCCACGAACACGGGAATCTCTGGGCGCGGTCCGATAAGGGACATGTCACCCTTGAGAACGTTGATAAGCTGGGGCAGCTCATCGATGGCGGTCTTCCTGATGAAGTTACCGAACTTCGTCTTACGGGAGTCGGTGTTGGTTGTCCAGCCCTTGTTTGAGAGGCTGTTTATACGCATCGAGCGGAACTTCAGCATCATAAAGCGCTTGCCCATCTTGCCCACTCTCATCTGACGGAAGAGAATCGGACCCGGAGACGAGAGGCGCACGCCAATCGCCGCCACGATCATAACGGGCGAGAGAAGTGTCAGCATAAGGGCGGATATCAATATATCGAACGCGCGCTTCAGTGCGGCGTTGGCAACGTTGTCAAGAGGGGTGGAGTGAACGTTGATGACGGGGATGGAGCCCACCTGCTCTATCTGCCTCGGTGACTTGAAGAAGCCGTAGGTTACGGGAAGGAAATAGACACGGATGCATCTGTCGTCGCACATATTGACCAGCCTGATAAGATGGCGCTTGTCATATGCGTCGATGGCAAAGACGACGTCGGTCGGCTTTTCCTTATCCAGTATATCGGCAAGTCCCGAGAAGGAGCCGAGCTTGTCTATGCCTATGTCCGCGGTCATCTTGTCTCCGACGAAGCCGAGCAGCATCGTGCCATACTCACTGTTGTCGTTCACCTGCTTTATGTACTCGCGTGCGGCATCGGCATTGTCGCCAACTATGATTATCTTACGCAGGTTGTATCTGTATCTTCTGAATCCTCTCAGCAGCACCTTGATAAGGTGGCGCTTGAAGGTCAGGAAGGAGGTCGAGAAGGTGGCGGCAAACAGCGCCCAGAAGAGGAAAAAGACAACGTAATCCTTTCTCGTCGAGATGAGTATGACAAGTGCCAGCGGACCGTAGTACATCAGAGTTGCCTTCAGTGCGGCGGGCAGGCTGCGATACCTGCGCTGATATCTCGTTGGGTGATACAGACCTGACACGTGGAATACGAAGGAGGCGGCAAGCACGTTTACCGCTATAATGGCAACCGTCCACGGTGCATTCAGCTTTACAACAGTGCTCCCTGCCTCTGAAATCGACTCACCCTTCACCAGCATTGCAAAGAAATAGGCGATGAGAATTGCCGAAAGATTAAGGAACATGTCAATATATACTTCGATTACGTCAAGCAGTCCCTTGCGTTCGTTTCGCATTGCTTTCTCCATTCCGCCGCCCGCGTGCGCAGGCGTCAGTGATATTTTGCGCGTATGTGCATATATATATTAACACTAAATGTCGATTTTGTCAAGCGAGTGCGTCGTAGGATACACCGAAGGCACAAAAATGGCGGATATCCGAAATAGGACACCCGCCAACTTTAATTATAGCATATAGAATGACATACGTCAAGGCATAATGCTGCAACGAACTAAAGCTTTTACATTTTGGTAACAATTATCAAATTTTTGCAATTATTTTATCAAAAACTATTTATTTTTACCAAAGAGTGTGCTATAATAAGCTTACAGGGGAGGAGGGGAGCTTCGCCACTCCTCGCCCGAGCTAGAAGAAAGGATACCAAGACGGCTTGGTAAACGGTAATCGGTATGAAGATCACAATCATGGGAAAGCAAATGACAGTCCGCGAGAGCCTCAAGGAGCTCATCGAAAAGAAGCTTGCAAAGTTCGACAAGTTCTTCGGCGAGGACACGGAGGCATTCGTAACCTGCAAGGTGCGCAAGGGAGATAAAATTATCGAGATTACCGTAACCTACGGCGGCACCCTCTTCAGAAGCGAGGAGGAAAGCGAAACCTTTATGACAGCGCTCGACAGAGCGACGGAGGGACTCGAGCGCCAGATAAGAAAAAACAAGACAAGGCTCGAGAAGAAGGTGAAGGGCGGTGCCTTCAGTATCATTGAGGCAGAGGACGACGATGAGTATGAGGAGGAGGCAGAATTCAATATCCGAGTAAAATCCTTCCCCTTCAAGCCTATGACTCCCGAGGAGGCGATACTGCAGATGAATCTGCTCGGTCACAGCTTCTTCGTGTTCAACGATGCCGAAACACACAAGGTCGGCGTAGTATATAAGAGAAAGGACGGAGACTACGGCCTTATTATAGAGGAATAGTCAAAAAGCTGCCACAGGAAAAAGCACGGTGCATTACGCACCGTGCTTTTTCTCATTTTTGCCATTCCGTCACGGTAAAAATGTTTGTTTTTTTACATTTTATCACTTTTTGATTATCTCTACGTCCTTAAAGAGGGGCGTGTCGTTTACAATAACGGGGACGTTATACTTATTAGACTCTATAATGACGCGCTTCACGGGCTGATAGGGATTTTTGTTCGGTGTGCCGTCGGGGAGAGTAGTCTTGCTTACGTCGCCGTACTTCTCTATGTATCTTGCAAAGATATAAAGAGGTCTGCCGCCCGAGGTGCGCACGTCGGAGATGGTGATGGTGTGAGGCATACACGTCTCATAGCCGAAGTCCCAGTTCTCCCATGCACCGTATCCTGCCATAAGCGAGAAGTCCTGGTCATCCTTCGGAGAGGAGAGGGTTACGTCCTTGATATACGCAGTTCCGCGCCAGATACAGCCATAGTCACCGCGCAGGGTCATTATCTCGGGCTTGGGTCCCATCTGTATGATGGTGTTCTCGATATGTACGTGACCGACACCGATGCAGTTGATGTGCTCTATCTCGGAGTTAATGATGGTAATGTTGCCCGAGCCCTTGTGAGAGTCGAAGGAGGAGAGGTGACAGCCGTCAACGAGGAAGTTGCGGCAGTAGTTGGAGCCCATCTCGCCCTTGAAGAGGATTGTGACGTCATCGTCCTCATACATATTGGGCTGGTAGATATTCTTCAATGTAATTCTGTTCGAGTTGCCGAATTGAATCTCATAGGAGCCGAGGAGGTTAAGTCCGCCGGGGTCCTGACGGAAGTAGTGCTTATGTGCGCGGACGATGCCGTTTTCAAGGGTGAGGTTGTTAACAAGCTCGGCACAAAGAAATCCGGCGTAGGGAGAGCGCGTGGGTCCCTCCTTTATCATCTTGTGGTCAAAGTTGCGGAAGGTTACGTTGGAGCGGGTTATCCTGATGCCGCGCTGATAGTAGTAATACTCGTTGGGTGCCTGGTTAGCCCAGCGGATAAAGTGACCGCCGTTGATGTCGATAGGCTTATCGTCGATTGGGTGCGCTGTGCACTTGGTTACTGTGTCGTAATCCCAGGATACGGGAGTCGAGGGGTCGATATTTCCGTCCGCATCGACAAGGAGCACCTCTCTCTGCGCGTCACCCTTGTCCTCGTTAAGACCCGAGCGTATGTATCTGCGCTGGTTCTCATTCACAACGTGGACAAGTGCGGGGAAGCCGACCCTTACACCGATATTTGTATCACCGATTTTGAGCGAATTAACTCCCTCAAGTGCGACGGGATTCCCGTCCGAGGTAATTTTAAACAGAGGGGTCGTTCGAGCGGGCATATCATAGGTTATCTCGGAATCGTCGAGAATAAACGCGCAGCCTACCCAGAGTGTGTCGGTCTTGATTATTACAGACTCACTTCCGTTGTCACCGAGGCGATAGGTTCTGCCGGGCTGCCCCTCTACGGGAAGGTCATGCTCGTTTGCATAGTCGTGTGCCGCCTTAATAGCCGCAAAATCGTTGACAACACCGTCTCCTACGGCGCCAAAATCAGAGTATCTTACTACGTTCTCCATTACTTTGTTCCCTTTCTTATGGTAGGTTTGTTTGATTTTTGTCTACTTTTCTTTGCATTAATCGAGGTTTTAACCCTTTTCTCCGTCTTTTTTCTCGACGCGTCCAGCCTCGAAAGCACGCGTGCCGCAGCGCACTCTCGCGCCGTACTTTTGTCCTGCCCGACACCAATCTCGTCTACACCCGCAAGAGTGCATCTGACGCGGTATTCGGCAGTGCCATCGCACAGAGTCGCGCCAAGATCGCGAAAGGTGGGCTGGAGGAGCTTCTCTCTCTTTGCGTACTCCTTGAGCCTCACGGCTGCACCGTCCGAGGCGCTCTCCCTTCCCTTCTTCGCCTGCACCTTAGGCGCTTCTTCCCGTTTTTTTGTCGGCGCAGCGGGCGCGGTTTTTGCGGTTTTCTTTACACGCCCCTCACCGTTTTCGAGAATTTTGAGTGTTGCCTCTGCTGCGGCAGCATCTGCCGCCTTGAGGTTTTTTCCACTTCCCGTGGCATATGTCCTGCCATCAATTATCACGGCTCTTTCATAGACCTTCTTGTGCTCGGGACCCGATTCGCCGACCGTCTTATAGACTGGGGCACCGAGTCTGTGGCTCCTGTCAGCGCACCACTCCTGGAGTCGGTTTTTCGCGCTCTTCATGGTGTCGGGGGCGCTCTCGCGCTGTGAGGACTCAATGACCTTCTTTATATCAAGCATGCCCGAAACAACCCCTATAACCGCGCCGAGGTCAAGCCCCGAGTCAATATATACCGCGCCGATGATGCTCTCAAACAAGTCCTCCAGCACGGACGGCTCGCTCGCTACACCGAGCTTGACGTCTCCCTCTCCCATGCGAAGAAATTCACCGAGCCCGAGCCTTGCGGCACGGTCGGAAAGATTCTTCTTGTCGCTGAGGCGGGAGCGGATGACGGTAAAGTCTCCCTCCTCGAGGGCGGTGCGAATACCGTGCTCATACCTGTTGGTATATTTACCTATAAAAAGTGTTACTATCGCGGAGGAGAGTATGCTGTCTCCGAAGAACTCGAGCACCTCGCTCGACTGATACTCGCTCACGCCGTTTTTTTTATGCTCGTTGCAGAAGCTGGTACGGGTGAACGCCTGCAAGAGCAGGCTCTTGTCACGGAAGGTGTAGCCTATTCTTTTTTCTATTTCCTTTATCTTCTTATCTTCGTTCATTTGAGCTTCCTTTCTCGTTCTCATTATAGCTTATGAAAAAAGAAAAAGCAATACTTTTTATATTTTTATTTGCCTTGACAAAGGGTCGCATATGGAGTAAAATAGAATTATAAATATAAAGAGGTTTTATCGATGAGTAATCTTGTAGAGAGCTTTGTCAGCCGCGAGGAAATCTTCGACGGCAGAATACTTAAGGTAGTGAAGGACACCGTTACTCTCCCGAACGGAGAGATGGCAACGCGCGAGATGTGCCTGCACGTCGGCGGCGTGTGCGTGCTTCCGCTGCTCGATGACGGGCGCGTCATAATGGAGCATCAATACCGCTATCCGCACGGCAGAATCTTCTTTGAAATTCCTGCAGGTAAGCTCAATTACAAGGGCGAGGACCCCCTCTCGGCAGGAATGAGAGAGCTACGTGAGGAGACGGGAGCTGTGGCAGAGCGCTACACCTTCCTCGGAGAGCTTGCCTCCACCCCCGCTCTCATCGACGAGAAAATTTATATGTACCTTGCCGAGGGAATAACCTTCGGTGAAAGAAGGCTCGACGAGGATGAGTTTCTCGACGTTGAGCTCGTTCCCCTCAGCGAGCTTTATGAAATGGTTATGCGCGGAGAAATAAAGGACGCAAAGACCCAGCTCGCAATACTCAAAACGGCAAATCTCAGACGCGATCTTCTGAATCTATAATATTGACGGAGGTATGCTATGGAAAACATAGTAACAATTATCCTGCTCTCCTTCACGGGCCTACTCGGACTTATCGGTGCGATACTCGGTTGCGTGCGCGGAATAGGCAGGCAGGCTATACGCACTGCAACGGTGCTCGTATCAGCGGTGCTGGCAGTCGTTTTCTCCCTTGTGGCATCGAACGCTGTGCTCGACCGTATCAACGAAAAAACGCCCGAAGAAATTATGGGAATTATCGAGCGAGCAGGTGTCAGGATACAAGGCACCGACTATGAGGGTCTGGTCCGCGACATCGACCCCACCACAATAAGCAGCGTTTTTGCAATACCGCTGGCTCTTATCATCATTCCGATAGTCTTTGTAATTTTGTTCCTCCTGCTCAAGCTGATTATGATTATCGTACATAAGATAATTTCAAACATCTGCGGCTTCACGAAGGCAAGAAACAGCTATCTCACAAGAGCCCTCGGCGCCTTGCTCGGTGCCGTGCAGGGCGTTGGCGTAGCCCTGATTGTCGTGGCACCCGTGTCGGGTGCGTGCGCGCTCATTTCGGACACGGTGACGGAAATACGCGCCTACGAGGATGAGGAATACGGTGCGAGTGAAATCGTGAGCTTCTACGACGAGAATATGGCTAGGTACGTCGACGACCCCGTGGTCAAGCTGATGGGTAACCTCGGTGGCAAATTCATATACAGGCAGCTCACCACAGTAGAGCTCCGGGAGGAGAAGCACAATATAAACGACGAGATGCGCGAAACCGCCTGCGCCGTAAGCATATCCTGCACCAAGCTTGGCGGCATGGATCCCACATTGCCGATGGCAAAAAACAAAGAGGGTCTTGTCGAGCTGGTTGAGGTTATGGGCAAGACACCCTTTGCGAAGGCTCTTATGCTTGATCTGCTCGAGGGTCTGTCCGACGCGCATAACAGCGGCGCCTTCGTGCTCACGGAGGATGAGCTGCTCGCCGAGGCAACCGACGCCGCATTTGAGGTTATGGGCAACATAACCGAAGATAGCTTTGAGGCTGACCTGAATGCAATTCTCGACGCGTATTACATACTCGGCAGAGAGGGTGCGCTCACCGCATTTACGGGAGGAGAGCTTGAGACGGTAAGAAACTCGCTCATCAAAACCTACGTGCCCCACGAGCTCGACCCCAAGACTCCGTCGGACGACCTGCCCGGTGACGTGAGTGTGCTTAAAAAGGTAACCGAGATTCTCGGCACAAACGAGCACACCCAGCCTATCGTGACCGCACTCTCGAAGATATCCCTCTCCGTGCTTGCGACAAACCTCGGCTCGGATCTTCCCGTTGACGAGATATACGAAAACGTTAAGGACGGACTCACAACCACTCTCTCCATCTCAAAGGATGGCAAGACCGAGGACGAATATAAGAGCGAGGTAAGGGCGTCCATCGACAACGCGCTGAAGAGCTCTGATATCGACTTCAGAGAGGATGAGCAGTACATCCTTGACAATATGGCAGATTACGTCTGGGATAATTACGACCAGCTTGTCACAACCGATGAAAACGGTGAGCCTGCCGTCTCCGACGAGCAGATCAACGAGGTCATCCTTTCCTACTACGATGCATATCTGGCAGGAGAAGAAGTAATTCCCGAGGAATAAGCAGAGGTGGCTGTCGCGCATGCGACAGCCACCTTTTTGTTTTCTTTTTACATGCCCTCAAAGCATCGGTGCGAGGAGCTTCAGCACAGCAAGGAAAAGCCTCTTTATCGGTCCTGCCTTTGCCATACTCACGTCTGCCACAATGCACTTATCCGAGAGCATACTGTCAAAATCGCGCTTGATATCTGAAATGCACTCGGTCCTGTACATATACACCGCGTTCTCAAAATGGTGAACGAGGCTGCGGTAATCCATATTTACAGTGCCGACAATGGCACTCTCACCGTCCGCGAGATACACCTTCGCATGCACGAAGCCCGACTCATACTCATATATACGCACCCCTGCCGACATAAGACGGGGATAGAGGCTCCTCGCCATCATAAAAACGAGCTTCTTGTCCGGAATGTGGGGCAGAATCAAGCGCACATCAACTCCTCGCAGCGCAGCCCCCTCAAGTGCAAGGCAAAGCTCGCTGTCGATAACGAGATAGGGGGTCATTATATATACGTATCGTTTTGCCGTGGAGAGCATATGCATGATAGCCCCCTTTGCCACCCTTCTTTCATATATCGGACGCGGTCCATCGCCAAACGGGAGGATATACCCCTCCCCGTGCGACGTTTTCGACTGTTGGAAGAAGGGCTCGAAGCTATCATCCACGCTCTTGACATTTATGCCGTAGTCGGTGAGAAAGAGGCTTGTCAGCTCATTTACGCACTCTCCCGTAATGCGCACCGCCACGTCCTTCCAGTGACCGAAGCGCTCTGTCTCGTTTATATATTCGTCGGCAAGATTAACACCTCCCGTGTATCCGACCGCGCCGTCTATAACAAGAATTTTTCTATGCGAGCGATTGTTAAACTCGCTGTCTGCCTGACCGCGCAGACGTGAGAAGGGCGTTGCCTTAATTCCCCACGTGCCCAGCAGCTTGAAGTAATTGCCCGGGAGGGTGGACATACAGCCTATATCGTCGTAAACAACGCGCACGTCGACCCCCTCCTTCGCCTTTCTCTTCAGTATTTCGAGTATCGAGCCCCAGAATTTACCCTCCTCTATTATAAAAAACTCAAGGAAGATAAACCGACGCGCCCCCTCAAGGTCGGCAAGCATTGCCCTGTGCGCATCCTCGCCAAGCGGATAATAGATAACGTGCTCTGCGTGATACAGCCCCGCCCCCGAGGTGCGTGATAGCAGGCGCGCGCAGGAGGCAGCAAGGATATCCTCGCGCTCAAGCTCCGATACAACGGTAGCACTGTCATTCTTATACAGCCGCGCCCTGAGCTCGCGAAGTCGCACAACGAATTTGCGTTTGAGCTTTCTCGAGTAGAACATAAGATAGAGCATAAAGCCGACTATAGGCACGGTTATAACAAATATCAGCCAGGGCACCTTGTAGTCGGGGTTGTCCCCCGAGGCGACGATGGATATGACACAGCCCACCGTAGTGAGAAATGCCGCAATATAAAAATAAGGAATATAAATACAGCAAATTACCACGCTGGCTATCACGCCTACAATCTCAAGCACAGTGAGCAGCATAGCTATGATATACCTCACGGGTATGTAGTTTATATCCCTCTCAACCGTCTTGTCATTCACCTTATACTTCAGTCGTCTTTTCATATTCCACCTCAAAGTGACGTAGGGGTGCCGTCAGAGCACCCCGTGTCGCGTTTTTTATTTTCTCGAGCTTTTTGCAGCCTCGATTCTCTCTTCGGCTGCCGCGCGGCGAGCCTCTGCCTCGGCTACTGCCTCTGCCCGCTCCTCGTTCATCTTTTCTCTTCGTGCCGAGGGAGACATCTTTGCCTCCTCGAAGGTTGCGCGAGCCTCTGCCTTTGCGGCAGAAAGATTTGCCTTGTCTACCTCGTGCTGTGCCTTGGCATCCTCCTTCATATCCGAGAATGCTTTCTTAAAAAAGCTGATAATTTTTCCCATTTCAGTAAGTCTCCATTTTGTTATTAATTATTCGCCTATAAGCAAATCGGCGAGCGCCTTCATTTCGTCGGCATATTTCGCTCTTCTTCCCGCAAGAATGCGCTTGTAGAGGGGATAGTTTACCGACACGATAAGAATACCGACAAGTCCGATAGCAACACCGAGCACGATATCAAGCGCGCCTCCGAAGCCTATCACCTGCATGGCGAGGCACATACCCACACCGAGAATAAGCGAGCCTATAACACCGAGCACGTATGCAAGCATGAGCGCAGGACGCTTTACCCTTCTCTCCAGCTCGATAATCTCATCGTATGCCGACCTTTCGGGCTCCTCATACCGAGCACGGATGCTCTTTATTCTTCTTTCATCATAATTCGTCATTTTTCATTTCCTCCGTTTTTTGTTTTGTGAGTACATTATACCTCCCCTTTGTAAGTGAAATGCTAAAGGGTTGTAAGTGTTTTGAAAGAAAAATGTAAAAGAAATGTAAAAGCGGAGGCACCCATAACGGGATGCCTCCGCACTATTGCGACGAACTGTTTATAAATACCTATGCCATAGCACACCGCACGGACGCCCTTCGGCATAATCACAGTGTCAGCATTTTATCAAGCCTATCCGGAAGAGTGTCCTTTTGGATATGGATCTTGACCTCGTTTGACTGCGCATTGGTTTTCAGATGCATTATCACACTCGAAATGCCTCTCTTTTTTCGTAGAGGGGTAGTCACGTCCTCCACAGCGACAAGATTTTTTGCCTTAAAAACAGTGATGCTTCTTGTAAAGCCGCCGCTGTACGCGGTTATTCTATCGCCCTCAACGGCAATACCGCTCGTGCGATAGCTGAGGCTTGCGCTTACGAATTTAAGCGCAACAACCGCAAGTGCCAAACTCGCGAGCGCAATCGAGACCGCCAATATCACCGATGGTGGTGCCAACCTCAGCACCGCCATAATTGCAACAACCACCGCAAGTGATGCTATCGCACAGATGCCGAATATAAGAAGGAACCAGGACATGAAAGAAAAGAGGGATACTGAGCACGTTTGCTTTTCATCGGGCTTGTAGTCGGGCAACACCCTGTCGAGTATCTCGCCTATCTCGCAATATCTGCAAAACGGGATCAAAACGCCAATGCCCGTATTCTTATTTTCGTCACCGCCGCCTACGGTATAGCCTATTACCTCCAGCCTGATTGTGGCGAAGCCGAGAAATCTCTGAACGAGTCCCTGCGTTATCTTCACCGCCTTGATTCTATCGTAGCTGAAGGTGTTGGTGTGCTTCTCAAAAAGCCCGTAGGATATGCACAGGTTGTTATCTCGCCTTGCAACGGTGAAGCCGTAATATCCAACGAAGGAGTGAATGATGCTACCGATAAGTGAGAAAAGGGAAAAAAGCAGTGTTGCGCCGACGGTTATCAGAACAGCGTATATGAAATACTCTCCCCACGAGCCGAGAAAGCCGAGCCTCACCACACCCTTGCACGCGCTGAGGACGGCAATAGCAAATACGGCAAGAGTGAGTGTAAGGAATGCGGTGGATATAATATTAATGAGGGTGTAGAGTACTTTCTTGCCCGAGGTAAAGGAATATAAGTCGTCTCCCTCGGATAAGAGCAGCTTTTCCTTCTTCTCCTTCTCCGCCTTTGCCTCGATGCCCCCCGCCTTAAGCGAGTTCAGTCTGTCCAAAAGAGAGTCCACGACCGCTTCCCTCTCTATAACCGTGATCTCCGCTTGGTGCGATGTGTTTGCAGAGCCGCTGTCTACCGTTAAAACGGCGATACCGAATATTCTCTGTATAAGATTTTGCTTTTTATTTATAGCATGTATTCTGTTATAATCAAGCACCGAGCGCTTTCTGAAAAGGACACCTCTGTTGCATTTTATCTCCTTATCCGTCAGCTCGTAGCCCGAGGCTCTGTAATACAGAATTCTATATCCCGTGAGTAAGAGATATAGCGCGCCGAATACTGCCACGGTAAAAGGAAGCACCGACGTCATATCCGACGGAGTTGACTCCTCCTCAAGAAAAAAATCAATGAAGAGAAGGAAGACAGCCGCAAGGCTGCCGAGAAAATCCGTCAGAAGGCCGGAGAAGATATATCCTTTATCAAATCTCTTCATTTTTCAGCTCCTCAACTCTTACCTCAAGATTTTCCTCCAGAGCGTCAATCAGTCGGTCTGCCTCCTCCGTCGTGAGGGTGGAAATATTAAAATTCGAGCCTGCAGTAGAAACGGTTACACCGCTCAACCCCATCATCATCATAATCGGCCCCTGAGTCCTGTGCAGGTCCTGAATCTGACAAACGGGGATAAGAACCCTTCGCCTGAAAACCACTCCGTATCTGACGATGACTCTCTTTTCGTCATACCCCCAAGAATACGCCTTGTAGCGAAGCGAGGGAAAAACAAGGATGAAGCAAAGAAGAAGCAATGCCGGAACTGCAGAGCATACTAAAATAACCGCCATGAGGTCCGCCGATACCTCCCCCAAAAGAAGCACCGCGGTTACAGTGGCCTCGACTATAATAATCGACAAGGCAAAGAACGCTGCGCGAAGGTACCAATACTTAAGCACTTTTTTGTCAAGCATATTCATTTTCATGTTTTTTCTCCATATCTGCGCCAAATTTACGGCATTCCTCAAGGAAGAGCAAAAAGCCCCTCAAGCTGTTACACCGACTAATGTTATTATAATCACCTCACGCGCAAATTTCAAGAGCCTTGCCGTAATTTAAATGCCGTAAGAAAAAATCCAACGCAAAATTGCGTTGGATTTTCACCCGTTTTTCTTACTTTTTGCCGAGGAGCTCGTCTGAGAGGCGAAGTATCTCGGGGGCATACTTTTTTGTCAGATGCCGGTGTGCAAAATTAAATAGCGGATACGCGAATGCGAGAGGAAGGATGCCCACCGCCGCTACTATAACTCCCCACACGATCTCGGAAAACTCGAGCACGAGTGCCATGCCTGTACCGAATATCAGAAGTCCTACGACACCGAGAATGAGTGAAATCATTGTAGGCACGTTTTTTACCCTCCGGTCGAGTCTCTTTATTTTCCCGACGGCGTCGGAGCTCTCCTCCTTCGTCTCATACTGCCGTCTTATACTTGCTACCTCGCGGCGCTGCTCCTCCGTCAGGGCTACGTAGGTGTAATTAAATTCCTTGCCGTCCTTATCCTGCATTGTTTAACTCCGTTTTAATTTTATTTATTCTTTTATTTGCCTTCACTATCATAAATACCGAGAGAGTGAGGGTTGTCAGACTTACCGCACTGCCCGTGAGGGTATTGAAAAGGGATATATCGACGCTGCCGTCGGTAAACGCGTGCAAAAGCGCCGTCTGAAGCGCGAGCACCGACACCGCCGCATCTATGAGGTTGATATCCCTCACTGCGTGTACGGTCAGCTCCTCCGAGGCACGCGAGCGTACCATGTTGATTACCGACATCGTTATCTTATAGAATGCATATGCCGCGTAGGCAAACACTGTCCAGTCGGGGTATTCAAAGAACCTATCCTCGAATATCATCTGCGCAATTGCACTTGAGAGTGCGAGGTTAAGGGACAGCATCAGAATACCCGAATTTCGGTAGCTCCTCGCCCTCCTCAGGCTCTCAAGCCCCTCCGTGGAGAGTCGGGTGCTCCGTACGTGCACCAACACCGTGCCCCCTCTTACAAAGGCTATCACGATATGATATGCTGCCAATGCGCCATACCACACGGAAAGGTAGAGAATACCGAGCGCACCGTTAAAGATGCCGTATGCGATAGAGGTCAAAAAGCCGACCGCAGCCGCGGTGAGAGTGCGTATGCTGTAATTTTCCTTCAGTGTCCTCGTTATTCTGTTCGAGTCAACAGCGCGCGAGAGCGCCCTCTTGAGGCGAGGAAAATGGCGGACGATGATATATACGGTGTAGCCGAAGGTTATTGCCGCGAGAGCAAACGAGACGTATGCCAAAATCTCAAGCGGTGTGCCGACGTAGTCGACAAGCAGCATAGACAGCGCCAGCGCAACGAAAAGCACGCACAGGACGAATGCCACCGCGATTATGGGAGCACTCGGCGCCACAAGGCAACCGAGAAGCTTTCTTATCTTTTCTTTCATTTTTTATTATATACTATACCGTTACGGTGAAGGTCGTGCCAACACCGAGTGTGCTGGAAACGGATATCTCAGCGCCCAGAATATCTATCACGCGCTTTACGAGCGCAAGACCGAGTCCGTTGCCCTCGGAGCGGTGCGAGGTATCTCCCTGGTAGAATTTTTCAAACATTTTTTCGCCAACCTGCTGCGATATACCGCACCCCGAGTCGGATATTCTGACTATTGCCCTGCCATCCGACTCGGTGAGAGATACGGTAATTCTGCCGCCTCTGTCGGTGAATTTAACGGCATTGGACAAGAGATTTGAGAACACGATATCGAGGTAGCTCGGGGACGTGGTAGAGTACACGTCGTCGAGCTCGCACTCGAGCTCTATGCCCTTTTCCTCTATCCTCTCCTCAAAGGCGAGTGCCGACTCGGCAAGGACGGAGGCAATATTGACGCGCTCGCACTCGGGGTGTATCTCGCTGTTCTCGAGCTTGCTCAGCTTCAATATATTCGTGATGAGGCTGCCAAGCCTCTCGGTGGCTGATAGCACCGTCTCAGTGTATTTCTGTCTGTCGGAGTCGCAAAGCCCCTCTGTGGCGAGGAGCGCGGTATAATTTTTTATTACCGCAAGCGGGGTCTTTATCTCGTGGGAGACGTTGGCGATAAAGTCGGTCTTTAAAACCTCGCTCTTCTCCAGCTCCTCAGCGAGTGTATTTATATTCTCCATTATGATGTCATAGGAGTTATACTTGCCATATGTGTGCTCGGGCTCCGTGCGATAGGAGAAGTCACCCGAGGCAATCTTTTCCGTTGCCTTGAGAATTTTTGACACGGGTCCGTCGACGGTTATTCTGCGTCGTATCAGATCCGCAACTGTGCACACCACCGCTATGAAGATAATAACAACCAGCATAACGAGAGATATTTCCCATCGGTTGTCGGTGGCGGAGCGAACAGCATCAAACACCAGCACCGCTATCATTACCACCGCGGCAACCGTCAGCGCGAAGAACAGAAGCCCCAGCACCGTGGCACTGCGTTTTTTCCTTTTCATTTCAGCACCGCCTTGTATCCGAGTCCGTGTACGGTGAGTATCTCAAAGCCGTCGCAGCCGGAGGTCTTCTCACGCAGCTTTGCCATATAGACGTCAACCGTGCGTGAGGTTGCAGAGGAATCATAGTCCCAGAACTCCTCCATAAGAGCCGAGCGGGTGAAGGTCTTCTTCGGATATGACAGAAGCTTGAAGAGCAGGTTGAACTCTCGGGCGGTGAGGGATATTTCCTCTCCGTCTACCGTAGCGCTTCGCTCCTCCGAGCTCATACGGAGGTTGCCTATCCGGAGGCATTTCTCCTCCTCTATGCGCGCGCGACGCAGAATCGCCGATATTCTCATCAGGAGCACGTCCGTGTCAAAGGGCTTTATCACGTAGTCGTCGATGCCAATTCTGTATCCGCGCATCTGGGAGGGCTTGTCGTCTCTTGCAGTCATAAAAACAATAGGTATATCCGCGTCTATCTGCTTTACGCCCTCTGCGAGCTCAAAGCCGTCAACGCGCGGCATCATAAGGTCGGTTATAACCATATTCGGTCTCATCGACTCGAGCGCCGCAAGCGCCTCGGCGCCGTCATAGGTGCTCGTTACCTCATAGCCTGCATTTCTGAGGCTCATACAGACAAGCCTGTTAAGGTCGCGGTCATCCTCGGCAAGAAGTATTTTTATCATTTCCCTCTCCTTTTGCTTTATTAGTCAAGCTATTATAACCTTCTTATGTTTAAAAAAGGTTTGCAAAATGTTACGAGAATGTTAATACCGCCCGTGTCCTCATGGACTCGGGCGGCATGGATAGTTTAATTTTTAAGGGTAAGACCCTCTGCTGCAAAGGCGCCGAGAATCTTATCTACCGACTCCTGCACCTCGCCCCTGGTGAGGGTGCGCTCGGTGGAAACGAAGGAGAAGCGGAGAGTAAGTGCGCTGACACCCTCTGCTGTGTAAATATCCTTCACCCTTACTGCGGTGAGGTATTCGCCTGCGACACTCATAGCGAGCGACTCAAGGGCAAAGAGGTTTACTGCGCTGATATCCGCGTTGAAGGTGAGGTCGATATCCATACCCGGGAAGCGGGAGGGCTCGCTGTACCTGATCTTCTTTATCTCGCGAGCGGCAAGCAATTCCGTCTCGAGCTCGAAGAAGGCTACTGCACACTTCTTGTCTATGTTTGCAAGGACAGTGGGATGAGGCACGGAAAGCGTACCAATTCTTACTCCGTCGACGAGGATAGCAAAGGTGTTGGTCGGATGCATAAATCCGTACTCACACTCAGCGCTCTCAAATACAGCGGTGCTGTGGAGGATATCCGAAACGATCTCTGCAACGATATCGCGGCACTGCATAAAGAGGCTCTCCTCGCTCTCGGTCTTGGAGTAAAGAACTGTGCCGAGCTTGCTCTTCTCGAGGCACAGCCCGTTCTCCCTCACACCGTTCACGGTATGACCTATCTCGAAGATACCGTAGGTATCTGCATAGGTCTTGTTCTCCTTTGCAAAGGAGAGGAGAGTAGGTATCATGGTAGTGCGGATGTACTGGTGGTCGGGAGTCTGGGCATTGATTATTCTCATGCCACGCTCGGTCTCAATCCCGAGCTCCTTGTCCTTCTGTGCATCTGACCAGATGTAGGAATGAACCTCGTGGAGGCGGTAGCTCTTTACAAGGATGTCCTTGATTCTGTCCTCCTCGGACTTGAGGGTCTCCTTGCGCACGGGGAGAAGCGCGCTCTCGGAGGTGAATACGTCGAAGTTATCGTAGCCGTAAATTCTGGTTATCTCCTCGATGATGTCCGCCTTTATGGTAACGTCCTTGGTTGCGCGCCAGGAGGGAACGGTAACGGTAAAGCTATCTCCCTCGAGCTTCACTCCGAAGCCCAGACCCGTGAGAGTTTTTACAATAGTTTCATTCGGGATATTGATACCCGTATATCTGTCCACGTACCTCTTGTCAAAGTCAAGGGTAATGGTGGGATAGCGGTTTACGTACGCGTCGGTGAAGGAAGAAATTACCCTGGCACCGCCGTCGAGTCGGAGGAGTATCTCGAGAAGCCTCTCGGTAGCGAGGCGGCAAAGTTCGGGGTCGAGCATCTTCTCATATCTCATGGATGCATCGGTGCGCAGACCGAGTCGGGTCGTTGTCTTTCTTACGGATACACCGTCGAAGGTCGCGGACTCGAGAAGGAGGGAGGTGGTGTCGTCGTCTATCTTCGATGCATCTCCGCCCATAACGCCCGCAACGGCAACGGGCTCGTCACCCGAGGTTATCATCAGCATCCTGTCGTCGATAAGCCTCTCTACACCGTCAAGGGTTGTAAAGTTGAACTCCTTATCAAAGGTCTGCACCTCAATCTTATCAACCTTGCGCATATCGAAGGCATGCATAGGCTGACCGAGCTCCATCATAACGTAGTTGGTCAAATCAGCAAGGAAGTTTATTGCACGGGAGCCGCAGTAATAGAGGCGGATACGCATATTTACGGGGCTGGTTCTGCGCGTGATGTTCTCCACCTTGATTGCGGAGTATCTCCATACAAGCTCGGTCGCCTTTACCTTTACCTCGACCTCGGGGAGGCTGTCGTAGGGGGCAACCGAATGAAGAGCGGGGCTCTTCAGCTCCCTGCCCGTTATGGTCGCAAATTCGCGCGCCATGCCGTAGTGGCTCCAAAGGTCGGGGCGGTTGGTGAGAGACTTGTTGTCAACCTCAAAGATTATGTCGTCAATATCGTATACCGACTTGATATCGGTGCCGAGGGGAATATCGTCTGCTATCTCCCAGATGCCCGAGTTGTCGTCGCTGATACCGAGCTCAGCCTCGGAGCAGCACATACCGTAGGAGGTGAAGCCCGCAACGGTGGCAACCGAGATGGGGTGACCCGCAACAGAGCCGCCCGCGGTAGCAAGAGCCACCTTCATTCCCTCGCGGACGTTGGGCGCGCCGCATACGATGTCGAGCACGTCCGCACCCGTGTCAACCTTGAGAAGGTGGAGCTTCTTCGAGGAGGGGTGATTCTCTACACTGATTATTCTTGCAACGACAACACCGTAGGTGTCGCTGCCCTTTTCGATTATATCCTCAACCTCTGCGGTCGAGAGTGTGAAGTTACGGATAAGAGCCTTTCTGTCAAGACCGGAGAGGTCAACGAAATCGCTTATCCAATTCATAGACAAAAGCATTATTCTCTCTCCTCCTTATATAGACTTGAACTGAGAAAGAGCCTTGAGGCTGCCGCTGTTGAAGTCGCGGATATCCTTTATGCCGTATCTCATCATTGCAAGACGGGTCAGACCGAGACCGAAAGCAAAGCCGGTATACTTCTCGGTGTCAATGCCGCCCTCGCGGAGGACGTTGGGGTGTATCATACCGCAGGGACACAGCTCAAGCCAACCCGAATTTTTGCAGGAGGGACAGCCGTCACCACCGCAAATCTCGCAGTTGATGTCAAGCTCAAAGCCCGGCTCGACGAAGGGGAAGAAGCCGGGGCGAAGTCTTACCTTTACGTCGCGGTTAAATACCTCGGAGAGCATCGTCTTCATAAAGTAAATGAGGTTGGAGATAGAGATGTTCTCATCTATCATCATACCCTCCATCTGGAAGAAGGTATTCTCATGGCAGGCGTCGGTGGACTCGTTTCTAAAGCAACGGCCGGGGAAAATCGCGCGCAGTGGCGCACCGTACTTCTTCATTATCGCATTCTGCGCCGCAGAGGTATGGGTCTTGAGAAGCTGACCGTTCTCAAGGTAGTAGGTGTCCTGCATATCTCTTGCGGGATGGTGCTTGGGAATATTAAGCGCCTCAAAGCACTCGTAGTCTCCGACTATCTCGGCATAATTCTCAATGGTAAAGCCCATGCTCTCGAATATCGCCTCTACCTCACGGGTGGCGAGGGTTATCGGATGGTAAGAGCCCATCTCGCGGGGAAAGGTGAGAGTGGGGTTATACTTCTTTGCGCGCCTTATCTGCGCATTTATTGCCTCCTCGTAGAGGGCAGTCTCGCGCTCGGCAATCTTCGCCTCTACATCAACCTTAAAGGAGTTGATGAGCTGACCTGCCGCCTTCTTATCGGCAACGTCGCGCAGACCCTTCATAAGCTCTGTGAGGTGACCGCGCTTGCCAAGATACTCGACTCTGAGCGCCTCAAGGGCGTCAAGATCTGCCACCTCGGCGAGCGAGGCGCCGAACGAGGCGGTAAGCGCTTCGATTCTATCCTTCATTTTATTTTTTCCTTTCGGTGTAGCATTTAATTTTTACAAGTAAATATTTTAGCACAACGGAGCGGCAATGTCAACAAAATATTTTATTAAAATCTTTCTTTTATATATTTTATGACCTCGTCTGACAGTATTCCGTCGAGCGGCTCACCGCGCCTTATGCGCTCCCTTGCGACAGTGGAGCTTATGCCGATGAGCTCGGGACAGTGCCACATAAGGGTCTCATAGCCGCCGTGCTTCATATTGTATTCCGCCTGCACTCTCTCATACTCGAGGTCGCGCCCGTCGCGGTAGCCCTTTATGATTTTCTCTATCCCATGCTCACGCATATAGTCAACGACGCGCCCGTTTGAAAAGCTGACGAGCACGTTGTCAAGCCCGTCGGTCGCGAGCATAAGCATGCGCACTCTGTCGTCGAGGGAGAAGGTGTAGGTCTTCTCGGGATTCACAAATATGACGGCAAAAACCTCATCGTATTCCTCTGCGGCGCGCCTTATCAGCTCGAGGTGACCGAGGGTGACGGGGTCGTAGCTGCCGGGTAGAATTACTCTCACTCCTCTTCCCCTCCGCGGTACAGAAGTATGTTGACGAAGGTCTTCTTGCCGTAGTGAGTGGACTTCATTACCTCGAAATCGGGATTCTCTGAAAAGTCGGGACACTCTGTGCCGCTCTCGAGGACGAGAATGGCACCGCGCTCAAGCAGTCCCGAGCGCGCAAGGCGCTCCACAGCATCCGCACAGCATTCCATAGCATAGGGCGGGTCGATGAAAACAAGGTCGTACCTCACCCTGCCCGACGCCTTTCTAATATAATTGCGCCAGTCGCTGACAAGGTATTTGCATCTATCCTCAAAGGAGCATATCCTTACGTTTTCCTTTACTATCTCCATTGCCTCTCGCTCGAGGTCGATGAAGGTGCAGCTGCCCGCACCTCGCGAGAGTGCCTCAAGCCCGAGCTGACCCGAGCCCGCAAAGAGGTCAAGCACTCTGCGCTCCTCGAGATCAAACTGTATTGAGGAAAAGACTGCCTCCTTTATTCTGTCGCTCGTTGGACGGGTTGAGTCGCCCTCGAGACTTTTCAGCTTCTTTCCCTTTGCCGTTCCTGTTATAATTCTTAACACGGGGTAGCACCTCACTTCTTTTTGTGATAATATTCGTATATTCTTTTGGCATCTGTTCTGCCGATGCCGCGCACCGCAGCAAGCTCCTCGGTGGTAGCATTCTTGATTTTTGCAAGGGGCATTGCCGAGAGAAGCGCCCTTGCCTTTTTCGGGCCTATGCCCTCGATTTTCTCGAGCGAGGAGGTCGTCATTGTGCGTATCTTGGCGCCGCTCGAATGCTTGACGGCAAAGCGGTGAGCCTCCTCCTGAAGATTGTATATAAATGCGTACACGCCTGCCTCGAGAGCTATGGATATTTCCCTCTCTCCGTCGGTGATGGCGCGCGTCTTGTGATAATCGTCCTTCACCATTCCAAACAGAGGCGTCTCGGGCGCAAGGGCGTCAACAATCGGACGCACGGCAGACACGTGCGTGGCACCGCCGTCCAGCAGGATAAGGTCGGGCGCGACACCGAGGGAGGCACTGCCGTCTCCGATATGGCGCAGCCTTCTCTCTATCACCTCACGCATTGAGGCATAGTCGTCCGCCTCCTTCACTGACTTGACGGTAAATACGCGGTAGTCGCTCTTCTTCAGCTTGCCGCCCTCAAAGACAATCATCGAGGCGGTTATGTTATCGTTGCCCCAGTTCGATATATCGTAAGCCTCAATTCTCAGAGGCAGCTCGGAAAGACCGAGAAGGGTCGAGAGGCGGCGCAAATTCTTGTCCTCCCTCTCTCCCTCGAGGCGATACTGCCTTGCGCTTTCCATAGCATTCTTGCGAGCCATATCGCACAGAGCTCTGCCGTCGCCTCGCTCGGGTATCCTCACGGATACCTTGTATTTTGAACCAAGCGAGAGATACTCCGAGAGAAGGCTCAGGTCGTCGTCGGATATCTCAAAGTCGAGCATTACCTCGCGAGGAGGCTTTGCCGAGGTGTCGTAGTATCCTACAATCAGGGAAAGCGCGTCCTCGGGGCTGGTAAGCTCGGAGAGCGAGAGAATAAACTCGTTCTTGTTGACGAGGGCGCCGTCGCGCACCGAAAGCATAGCAAGCACTCCCTCGGTCTCGGAGGTGTAGAGGGAAAATACGTCGCGGTTTACCCTCGAGTCGGCAACAACCTTCTGCTTCTCCGACAGTCGCTCAAGCGCGCGGATGCTGTCGCGTAGGACTGCGGCGCGCTCAAACTCCATATTTTCCGCCGCCTCGTTCATCTCGGCAGCGAGCATCTCCGAGGTCTTCCTCACGTTTCCGTCAAGGACAGACTCGGCGCATCTTACAAGGGCGCGGTATTCCTCTGCGGACACCCTTCCCGTGCAGGGAGCGATGCACCTGCCCATATCCTTGTAGATGCAGGGACGCTCCTTGCCGATATCGCGAGGAAAGGAGCGCTTGCAGGTAGCCAGCGTAAAAATCTTCATCACCGCGTCAAGCGCGTCGTGCGCAGCAGAGGAGCCCTGATACGGTCCATAATAACGGGCTCTGTCGCTCCTTCGCTCTCTGGTGACGAAAAGACGCGGATATTCGTCCGAGGTGACCTTGATATACGGGTATGACTTTGCATCCTTCAGCTTTATATTATACCTCGGCGAATGCTTTTTGATAAGCACGTTCTCAAGGGTCAGCGCCTCAATCTCGGTCTTGCAGACGATGTAATCAAAGTCAAAGATATGACTTACGAGCTTGGCTGTCTTGTAGGTATGAGAGGAGCCGACGAAGTAGCTCGTCACGCGGTTTTTGAGCTTTTTCGACTTTCCGACGTAGATGACCTCGCCGTCTCTGTTTTTCATAATGTAGACACCGGGTGACGGCGGCAGTGAATTTGCCTTCTCACGAAGGCGCGCGAGTATATCCATGTGCTCTCCTCCTCTCCGACAGCTTTAACAAAACGAGTAGCCGTTACACCGTAATCGAGTGTAACGGCTACGCCGTAAATATATTGGGCTCGCAGAAAAGCTATCAGCAGCCCTCGAACTCGCTATCAATAAGCGCAATGAGACCGTCAACCGCCTCTGCCTCGTCAGCACCGTCAGCAATGAGGGTAATGGTAGTACCCTTTACGATACCGAGAGAGAGAACGCCGAGAAGGCTCTTTGCGTTTACTCTGCAATCCTCCTTCTCTACCCAGATGGAGCTCTTGTAGGAGTTCGCCTTCTGAATGAAGAAGGTAGCAGGACGGGCATGGAGTCCGTGACTGTTCTTTATTGTAACACTGCGAGAAATCATTTGAATTATCCCCTTTGGTTTTTCTTCTATTACAAGTATAACAAAACCTTAAATAAAAATCAATAGTTTTTTAAAAAATCTTCAGAAGTTCGTCAAAATATGCGGCACTTTTTCCATTTAGCGGCGACGCAGTGCAATATCTGCGTCCGAGGACTCAAAGCTGCTGGTGTCACCGAAGTAGCCGAGACGGTCCTCATACTCACGTCTGGAGATGCGGAGGGAGGCTGTGCTCATACCGAACACGGTGAAGAATAGGAGCAGCATCTTAGGATTGCTATGCACGTCATAGAAGTAGCCCATAGCAAGCATACAGAAAAGAGCAAGGGCGGTCATGCTTGACAGATTCTGATGCGACGAGGTCTCGAGATACCCCTCATAGACGGAGAGCTGGCGCATGCGCAAAATCAGAACGAGAGCAACCACCGCAACCACCGCGATACCGAAGCGGCAGGCAATGCCGAGGGGGGTGTTGGTTAGCAGCTCGGCTGCATCCGTCGTCCCTACACCGAAAAGATTCTCGCCAAAGGAGTAGAACGAATCAACAAGCCCCGCTCGAAGCTCGGGCAGGGTCGGATTAAGCCCAAAGACGTCGGATATTCTGTACAAATACGACATAGGCAAAAAGAATACGGCAAGAGGCATTGCGAAGGGAATTATAAGGAGCTCCTTAGGCGCTCCGCGCCACTTAATGATGGCATATGCGATGAGCGCGACGGGCAAAACAATTAACACGGGTGCCGCCTGAGTGGTAAAAATACCGAGCAGGCACAGACACATCACACCTCCGACAAGCACCTTGGAGACTCCGCTCCTGCTCCCGATATAAACGAAGGCGAGAGCCGCTGCGACAAGAAGATAGGTGGCAAGAGATGCACCGGACGTCATAAATCCCGCCATGGGAGCAAAGCTGCCTCCTGCGAGGCTTATGATGTACATAACGATAGCATATACCGAGATGGGCACAGCGGATACCAACACAGCATTTACAGCGCAGTCGGCAAGGCGGCGATTGACTATCATATTTGCTGCGGGAATATATCCGAGAGCAAACACGGCATACTGCCAGCTCTCGGAGGTGGGTATGCCACCGCCGATAACGCCGAAGCCGAGCACCAGGACGATAAGCAGGTAGATCACGGCATCGGAAATACCGAACACGTACACGCGCTTACCGAGGTGCACCTTGCGCAAGAAGGAAAATATAGTGAGCCCCAGAATCGAGGCAAGAATAACGTCGGAGTACGGAACGAGCTGTGCATAGGGGAGCACCAGCACGGTGGAAAGAAAAGCAAATTCGGGTGAGCCGAGCGTTACGGCAACGAATATAACCGAGCCAACGCCGAGGAGCACGTATCCTATCGGGAGGAAGAATGCAACGACTGCGAGAGCAGCACCGAGCACGATACCGACAATGGGCGGCAACGTCCTGACGCGCTCTCCCCTCCCCGTCCTCTTGATCGAAAGAAACTCGAAGAATATAAAATCAGTCAGGGCAAAGTCCTGCAGTGCTATGCAAAGAGGCTTATCAATGAACAATAGGGGCGCGCCGACAATAGCGACTGCGGCGCTTATAACAAGGGTAGAGAGCTCGACTGTGGGATTATCTTCAAAATAATATTTTGCAAGATGCATTATAAGAGAGAAAAGGCCGAATGCCAAGGAGGCGCACCCGACGGTGCGCGTGCCCGTGTAGGTAATGCTCTTGCTTATTCTCGCTATGAGATTGCCTATCCTGGTAAGTATGTGATTCTTTCCGAAGCCCGTGGACAGTCCGCTTATCTCCTTGGCAAAGAAAAGTGCCGAGGCTACCGTGCGTTTTCCCTTATTCTGCATATCTCTCCCTTCCGAGTCGGACGTCTTATCCCTTTTCGTCCTTCCCTTTTCTGCGTTTTTTCTTTTTTGGTCGGAGGCTTTCTTCAATCTCGGGGTGAAGTGCGAGAAGGTCAGGCCTTCTCTCCCTCGTTATCTCCACCGCCTGCTCAAGCCGCCAGCGGTCTATTCGCGCGTGGTCACCCGAGAGGAGGATGTCGGGCACCTCCCTGCCCATGAACTCGCGCGGCTTTGTATACTGCGGATACTCAAGTATGCCCGAGGCTATTGTCTCGCCCTCATAGCATTCGCTCGAGGCGAGGACGCCGTCCTTGAGCCTTGATACTGCGTCTATGACGATGCAGGCGGGAATCTCTCCGCCCGTAACGACATAGTCGCCTATCGATATCTCGGTATCCACTATTTCATCCAGTATTCTCTGGTCTACGCCCTCATAATGACCGCAGAGGAAGATAAGGTTATCATACTCTGCGAGCGAGCGCGCCATACCGTGGTCAAAAATTTTCCCCTTCGGGGACATATATATCACAAGAGTCCTGTTTTCCTCGGGTATAGTGTCCCTTACCGAGCGGTAGCAGTCGTATATCGGCTGGCACGTCATCACCATTCCGACGCCTCCGCCATAGGGTGTGTCATCCGTCTTTCTGTGCTTATCGGTGGAGAAATCACGGATATTATGGGTGTGTACCTCAATACACCCCGAGCGCTGCGCCCGTCCGATGATGCTCTGGTCGAGCACTCCCTTCACCATCTCGGGGAAGAGAGTCATAACGTCAAATCTCATATTCAGTCGAAAAAGCCGGGGATGGGCTTAACCACAACGCCCCTCTCCTCACTTATCTCCTTTATAAATTCGTCAACACCCGGAAGAATAACCTCACTCCCGTCGGGACACTTTACCGTGTAGAGCCTGTATCTGACCCCGTCGCGCACGTCGCAGACCTCGCCATATACCCTACCCGTGTCAAAATCCACAACGGGAAGACCGATAATATCTGCAAGCAGCATCGCGCCCCTTGCAACGGGGATATCCTCTCTTCTGAGGTAGAGGACGGTGTTCTTATACCCCTGGGCGCTCTCGCGCGAATCAATGCCGCGCACACCCATCAGGACGCCGTCGCGATTGACAGAGGCGCTTATCACCTCAAGCTCACGGTAGGTGCCGCTCCTGTCGAGAATATATACCCTCCTCTGCGAGGCGAGCACTCGGGGGCTGTCGCACCAGGACTCAACGTTAAGTATTCCGCGCACCCCGTGGGGGGAGCGGATCAATCCACATTCAAGAAATTCTTTTTTCATAGCTCTTTTATTTTAACATATACGCGTGGGAATGTCAAGCACCGTCGGGCGGCGCACCCTTCACTCTCTTCCTCTTGAAGTAGGATGAGAGGATGCTGCGGTTTTCCTCCTCAAGGACACCGCCCACCACCTCGGGCTTGTGATTCAGTCCGACCTCGCACAGGTTGATTTTCGACCCGAAGGCACCGAAGCGCAGGTCGTATGCACCGAACACCACCCTCGGTATGCGTGCGTTCACGATAGCACCCGCGCACATGGCGCAGGGCTCCATTGTCACGTAGAGAGTAACACCGGGCAGACGCCAGCCGCCGAGTGCCTCGCAGGCTCGCTCGATGGCAAGAATCTCGGCGTGATGGGTCGCGCACCTTGAGCTCTCGCGAGTATTGTATGCCGTTGCGATAACGACTCCGTCGCGCACTGCGACCGCACCGACGGGCACCTCGTCAATCTCCTCGGCGCGCTTCGCCTCGTCCATTGCCATTCTTATATATTTTTCATCAATGCTGTTAATTTCCATAAAAAACCTCGTTATGAATGAAAGCTCTACTCAACCACGGAGAAGCGCAGCTTGCCCCTCACGATGTCAGCCTCCTCGAGTCTTACGCGCACTCTGTCGGCTATGTGATAGATCTTGTGGAAGGAGCGGAGGGTGATATTCTTCTCGTCAAACGCAAACATTCCGTCAAGCTCGCTTATCGGTACAAGACCCTCGCAGGTATTCTCCAGCTCGGCAAAGAAGCCGAAGGAGGTTATCGAATTGATCACCGCATCGAACTGCTCGCCAATTCTGTCCTTCATAAATATGACCTTGTACAGATTCTCGATTTTTCTCTCTGCATCTACCGCGCGCAGCTCGGACTCGGTGGCTGCGGCTGCCGCACGGCGCGCATATTTTCTGTACGCATCCGCCCTCTTGCCCTCAAGGAGCACCTTGTGAATTATCCTGTGAGTAGCAAGGTCGGACAAGCGCCGTATCGGAGAGGTGAAGTGGCAGTAATAGCTGAGAGATAGGCCGAAGTGAGCTCTGCGCACGTCGGAATACTTTGCCTTCGACATTGAACGGAGCATAGAGTAGGATACCTGAGGAAGGAGTCCGCGCTCCTCTGCCTCGGTAAGAAGACGGCAGAAGTCAGCGCTCGTTGCCTTCTCTACCGAAACAAAATCGGTATCAAAGCCCAGGCTGTGCACATAGGCAACAAAATCGAACAGCTTTTCGGGCGGAGGCTCATCGTGGACTCGGTAGACGCAGGGAATATCCTTGTCCGAGAGGAGTCTTGCCACCGCCTCGTTTGCGGTAAGCATAAATTCCTCTATCATCATCTCAGCATCCGCACGGGTGCGGCGCACGATATCGACGGGCATCCCGTCCTTATCAAGAACTATCTCCGCCTCTGCGCTCTCAAGCTCCAGACTGCCGCGCGCTCTTGATTTTTCCTTCAGCACAAGATAGAGCTCGTGCATCCTTTTAAGTGTGGGAATAACCTCCTTATATTTGACACGGGTAGCATTGTCAGCCCTGTTTTCGAATATTGCGTTGACCTCGGAGTAGACTCCGCGCACTCGGCTGCGTATGATGGAGGGCTCAATCCTCACGCTCTTGATTTCAGCCGCAGAATCGAGGTTGATGATCGCACTCAGAGTGTATTTATCCTCCCCTGCATTCAACGAGCAAGCTCCGTTTGAAAGAGCGGGTGGAAGCATGGGCACGACCTTGTCGGTAAAGTAGACGCTGGTGCCCCTCGCCATTACGGCACGGTCGAGGTGCGTGCGTTCACCGACGTAGGCAGACACGTCCGCGATATGGACTCCAAGCTGCCAGCCACCCTTGATTTTTCGGAGGGATATGGCATCGTCTAGGTCCTTTGCGCCCTCTCCGTCTATTGTGAAAATTATCTCACGACGACGCACCCTTCCCTCTTCGGTAAGGGGGGTAGCGGCAAGCCTCTGTGCCTCGGCAAGCTCCTCGGGGGTGAAATCCACGGGTATCTCGCACTCGGCAAGTATCGACTCGTAATTTGCCTCCCTAGTGTCGAATCTGCCGAAGCTGCGGACAACCTCGCACTCGAGCCTCGAGCCAGAGCGCGGACGAATGAGGGTTGCCTCAACCTTGTCACCGACCCTTACGTCGACACCGGACGACTTAATCCTTATAGAATCCCCCATTTTGGGGTCGTCGGGCACCAAAACGAAGCTATGCGGCAAGCGGGCACGGCGACGGGAGAGCATTCTCTCCTCCTCTACCCTGCCAATTACCTTCTTCCTTGTTTCGACAAGTATTTTTGTGACACGCCCCTCGGTCTTTCTCTCGCCGAGGTAGCCTTCATATTCATGGAACACTATCTCGACCACGTCCCCGTCGAGGGCACCTGCGGTCTTGTCCTGGGGGATAAAAACGTCTCCCTCTCTATCCTCCACCGTAACGAAGCCGAAGCCCGAGCGGGACGAGGAAAACACACCCTCCGCACTTCTCTCATCGTGGCGGCGCTTTGATGATGCACGCTCGCGTCTGCCACCGTCGTGAGAGTCACCGAGATGCAGAGCATCGGTGCCGACGCCCGTCTCGGCTACTGCGCGCATAAGCTCGCGTCTTGCCGCCTCCTTGGTGCGCCTTTTGTGGGTGTTTCGCTTTTTGAATTTTTCAAATGCCTTCTTTGTGCTTTTTTTCTTCATATCCTTATTTTACACCGAGTATCCGTATTTAACCGCAGAAAAGCAAAGCGGACGAGATTACCCCGTCCGCTTATATCATGCTTTCTCGTTAGCAGCAAGATCACTCTCGATAATGTCTGCGTAATCCTGCTCGACCTCTTCCATGTAATGAAGCCAGGAATCAAAATCGTTCATCACAGGATTGCCGGATGTATCCTCGACAACCGTCTCGTAGTTGGGCTGAATGATGTAAACAACAGCAACTGCAAGCGCGAAGATGATGCCTATTATCGCGGTCCACTTAGCAAGCTTCTTATCCTTCTTTATCGAATCATCCTTGCCGTAGTAGGTTTCGGTGCCACCTACGATAGTGCCCGAAAGTCCTTCCTTGCCGGACTTCTGGAGAAGGGAGATAACTACGATAAAGAGTGCGGCGACAAGAAGAACGCCTATAAGTATATACTGGAGTACCATATTTTTTCCTTCCTTTTATGCTTAAAGCCTGCGCATCTATCGCGCAAGCATACAATTTACTAATGTATTGTATCACAATTAAACGAAAAATGCAATACCTTTTTCAAATTTATAATATTATTTATTTTCTATCAATACTTTTCTATCAGAGCGAGGGTCAGACGCTCGGAGCTTGCCGCCGCAATTTTGAGAAAAGCGGGGTAGTCGAGTACAGAGGAGCCGTTGGCGCTGTCGGATATTGCGCGCACGACCGCAAAGGGAGTGCCCGATACGAATGCCGCCTGGGCAATTGCACCGCCCTCCATCTCGCATACGTCAGCACCGAAGAGTGTGCGCAGCCTCTCTCTTGTTTCGCTGTCTGCAACGAATCTGTCGCCCGTGGCAACAATGCCGCGCCTGACAGGAATGCCGAAGCTCTCTGCCGCCTCAACCACGATATTGCTCGCGCGCTCATCGGTATCGAAGAATACGCGGTTGATGCCCGAGATGAGCCCGACGGGGTCACCGAGGGGGCTGGTATCCATATCGTGCTGAACAAGGCGGGTCGCCACCACCGTATCAGCGCAGGCGAGCGACTCGCTGAGGGCACCGCCGACGCCCGTGTTTACTACAAGGATGGGCTGATAGCGGATTATCATAGCGGTCGCACACATGGAGGCAAAAACCTTGCCGACTCCGCATCTTGCTATAACGACAGGCTTGGAAAAGATAGTACCCGTGTGAAATTTTATGCCCGCCACAACCTCTTCTGTGCGATTGTCAAGTCTTGCAATAAGCCCCTCAACCTCGGGGTCCATTGCTCCAATTATTCCGATAGGTCTCATTCGTTATCCTCCGCTATTTTTCGGGGTAGGTAAAGCTCTGCTCCCTGGAATTAAGGGCACTGAGGTATCTCTCGCACTCCCTCTTCGCCGCCTCGAGAGAGAGGTTTTTGTAGTTTCCGCACTCCTTGCGGCTCTGTCCAAACATTTCTCCCTCGTGGGAGATTATCCTCTCAAGCGTGTCGGTGACGGCACGGAGAACCTCGGCATTCGTCCTTCCTCTCACAAGGAGATAGAAGCCCGTCTGGCAGCCCATCGGTCCGAAGTAGATAACGTCGGAGCCTATAGCGGAGGAACGGATATAGGTCGCAAACATATGCTCTGTTGAGTGCATTGTAAGATTGTCCATATAGTCCCCCATATTCGGCACTCGCGTGCGCATATCGTAGGTAACTATATCTCCGTCTATCCTTGAAACGTAGATTCCCTCGCTTATAAGGTCGTGGTCGACGCTGAAGGATGCAATTCTCTCGGGTGCTTTCATATTATCTCCATTTAGGAAAGAGGGGGACGTGCCCCCTCTTTTCGGTTTTTAGAATTTGAGTCTTTCGCTGATATATGCCTTAACCTCGGACATAGGTATTCTCACCTGCTCCATAGTATCTCTGTCTCTTACGGTTACGCAGCCGTCGTTCTCGGTGTCGAAGTCGTAGGTGATGCAGAAGGGGGTGCCTATCTCGTCCTCGCGGCGGTATCTCTTACCGATAGAGCCTGTCTCGTCGAAGTCGGTCATAAACTCCTTTGCAAGCTCGTCATAGAGCTCAAGCGCACGCTCGGAGAGCTTCTTCGAGAGGGGGAGCACCGCACACTTGAAGGGTGCAAGCGCAGGGTGAAGGTGAAGAACGTTACGAACGTCGCCACCCTCAAGCTCCTCCTCGTCATATGCCTCAACGAGGAATGCCAGAGCCACGCGGTCTGCGCCGAGGGAGGGCTCGATAACGTAGGGAATGTAGTGCTCGTTTGTCTCGGGGTCGAAGTAGGTCATATCCTTGCCCGAGTGATTCTGATGCTGACCGAGGTCGTAGTCTGTTCTGTCGGCAACGCCCCACAGCTCGCCCCATCCGAAGGGGAAGAGGTACTCGAAGTCGGTGGTTGCCTTGGAGTAGAAGCAAAGCTCCTCGGGATCATGGTCGCGAAGGCGAAGGTTCTCGTCCTTCATGCCAAGGTCGAGCAGCCACTGATGGCAGAAATTCTTCCAGTATGCAAACCACTCGAGGTCGGTGCCGGGCTTGCAGAAAAACTCGAGCTCCATCTGCTCAAACTCACGGGTACGGAAGGTGAAGTTACCGGGGGTAATCTCATTTCTGAAGGACTTACCTATCTGTGCAACACCGAAGGGGAGCTTCTTTCTTGTAGAACGGGCAACCGAGGGGAAGTTAACGAAAATGCCCTGCGCCGTCTCGGGGCGCAGATATACGGTGCTTGAGGAATCCTCGGTTACACCGACGAAGGTCTTGAACATAAGATTGAACTTCTTGATATCGGTGAATTCGTGGCCGCCGCAGGTGGGGCACTCGATGCCCTTCTCCTTGATGAAAGCACTCATTTCCTCAAAGCTCCAGCCCGCGGGATTTTCATCCGTGCCGTTCTTGAAGGCGTAGTCCTCAATGAGCTTGTCCGCTCTGTGGCGCGCCTTGCACTGCTTGCAGTCCATAAGGGGGTCGGAGAAGCCGCCGACGTGACCCGATGCTACCCAAGCCTCGGGATTCATTATGATAGCAGAATCAAGTCCTACGTTGTATCGCGACTCCTGCACGAAGCGCTTCCACCACGCACGCTTGACGTTGTTCTTGAACTCAACGCCGAGGGGTCCGTAGTCCCATGAGTTTGCCAGACCGCCGTATATCTCCGAGCCGGGGAATATAAAGCCACGGGTCTTACAAAGGGCTACAACCTTTTCCATTGTCTTCTTACTGTTTTCCATTTTGTCTCTCCATTTGTAAACTATTGTTTATATTTTTATTTTTAAATCAAATCAATTTTCCGAACACTACGCCGTTGCTATGCGACACGGGTACGACTCTCACAGCCTCGCCCGTCATATCAACACCCTCGGGCGGATAGAAGCCTATCTCGACGTATGAGTCGGAGTGCGCCCCGAACATTCCCGACGCAAGTCGGCTCTCGGCAATGGCGGGAAGGGGCTCGCCGCGCTCAACTATACCGTCCAGCACCCTGTCTCTTACCTCATTCTTAATGGCGATAAGCCTTTCGCTACGCTCTCTTTTCACCTGCTCGGGAATCTGGTGCGCATAGGTGGCGGCAGGAGTGCCGCGACGGGGGGAATAGGCGAATACGTGGGCATCGAGCAGCCCGACCTCCCTTACGAAGTCAGAGGTGAGAAGAAAATCCTCCTCCTCCTCTCCCGGAAAGCCAACCATAAGGTCGGTTGTGATGTGCGCTGTGGGAAAGTGGGAGCGAAGCCTCTCGATATTTTCTATCGCGCGCGCTCTTGTGTAGCGCCGCTTCATAGCCTTCAGAATTTTATCCGAGCCGCTCTGCATAGATACGTGGAAGTGCGGTGCTAAAATACCGACACCGCTTATCTTCTCGGCAAAGCGCTCGCCAACGAGCTCGGGTGCAAGCGAGCCGAGCCTTATGCGCTCGCAGCTCCCTCTCGCGTCAAGCTCCCTGATAAGGTCACCGAGGTCGTACTGCTCGGCAAAGTCTCTGCCGTATGAGCCTGTCTCAATTCCCGTGAGAACAATCTCACGTATACCGGAGGCTGCAAGCGACTCCACCTCCGCGACAACCTGCTCACGCGGCTTTGAGCGGACTCTGCCGCGTGCGTCTGCTATGGCACAGTAGGTGCACCTCGATTCACACCCGTCTTCTATCTTCAGGTAAGCCCGCGTCCTCGGTGCGCTGTATATGCGCATAGGCTCAAAGGTAGCGCACGAAAGGTCCTCAACCGACACGTCGGTCTCGGTGCCGCGCTGCTCCAGCTTTTTTATCACCCTCTGTATTACCGACATCTTATCTGCCGTGCCGAGGACTATATCAACGCCCTCTATCGCCACAAGCTCATCGGGTGTGCGCTGGCTGTAGCAGCCTACAACGGCTACCACGGCATCGGGATTCGTTTTTATTGCGCGACGGATTATCTGGCGCGACTTTCGGTCACTCTCGGCGGTAACGGTGCAGGTGTTGATAACGTAGGCGTCACAGCGCTCCGCATAATCGCGCACTGCGAAGCCCGCGCGGACAAAGCCCTCGCTTATGGCCTCGGTCTCATACTGCGAGACCTTGCACCCCAGGGTATAAAGCCCGACACTGTACAAGTGGCGACCACCTCATTTCCGAAAGATAGCAATATTCTTACCGATATATTCTAGCAGAAATAGCAGTGAAAGTCAATAATAAATAGAAAGTTTAAATATTATAATATAAAATATTTTCCAAAGGCACTTGACAAATCAATCCTTTTCGGTTATAATATATCGTGCTTTGGTATGAATACGCAAAAGTTTACGCAGTTTGCTGCGTTTTTTGATGTTAAAAAAATTGCAAGGAGGTGCTAACTGTGAAGAGAACATATCAGCCTAAGAAGAGACAGAGAAAAAAGGAACACGGCTTCAGAAAGAGAATGGCAACCGCTAACGGCAGAAAAGTTCTTAAGAGAAGACGCGCCAAGGGTAGAGCAAGACTCACCTACTAATTCTGCATAATGCAGAGCGCCACCAGAGTGGCATCTAAAACCTCCGATAAATCACCTGGGTGCTTTTATCGGGGTTTTTGTTTAGTATGAAAAATCTGAGAGGAGGGTGATTTTTTATGAAGCTGAAGGCTATTTGCGAAAATCATCTGTACTCCAAGGCGTATTCAAAGGGGAAAAGAGCAGTGACATCGGCTCTGGCAGTTTACGTGCTCCCCGACTATGCGGCAAAAAAGCTAGCCAAGGCGCATCCTCAAGGGAGGATTACTAACAGAATAGGTCTTACGACCTCGACAAAGCTCGGCGGCGCGACAGTCAGATCAAGATGCAGACGAATTCTGCGCGAGGGATTTTATGCAATCGAAAGAAAAAAGCCCTTGAAGCAGGGATACCTTATAGTGATTGCCGCGCGCAGCGCCGCTGTCAAACTGAAGAGCACCGATATCGAGCGTGAGCTTGATACGGCGTTTTCCAAGCTTGGTATGTACGAATGAAGCATATAATGATATGGCTCGTCCGTCTGTACCGAAAATATATCTCACCGCTAAAACCGAATTGCTGTAGATTTACGCCTACCTGCTCGCAGTATGCACTGCAAGCATTTGAGAAACGAGGCTTTTTCGTGGGTATGGCTCTCACGGTATGGAGGATACTACGCTGCAACCCCTTTTCCAGGGGTGGCTACGACCCAGTCCCCGAGAGAGGGAGCCGCGCCGCACGACGCAGAGCAAAGGATGAGATAGAAGAGCCCACAAACAAAACAGAAAAGGAATCACAAGATGTTTGATTGGTTATATTCGTTACTGGGAACCCTAATGTACTGGTTCTCGTATATTATGGGCAACAGCTATGCGCTTGCCCTTGTGCTGTACGCACTCGTCTTTAAGCTTATTTTCCTGCCCTTTGCCATAAAGCAGCAGAAGAACCAGATAAAGATGGCAAACCTCACCCCCAAAATTGAGCTTATCAAGGCAAAATACAGAGGAAGAAACGACAGAGTCACCCAGCAGAAGATGCAGCAGGAGATTATGGAGCTGCAGCAGAGAGAGGGCGCGAGCATGCTCGGCGGTTGCCTCCCCCTGCTTATCCAGTTCCCTATCATCATTTTCCTCTACAACGTTATAAGACGTCCCCTTACCTATATATGCGCTGTTACAACAGACGGCTTCGCCAAGCTCGGCGGAGAGATGGTTAATGTATACAAGGCTAACCCCGCGCTCATCTCCGCAGGCAAAACTGCACAGGAAATGGTAGCCGCCTTTGGCGGAGACGAGATCAAGATGATCTCCTTCGCAAACGAGCACGGAATCGACCTCACCTCATACGTCACCAACGGCAGACCCATTCCCGATATGAGCCTGTTCGGTGTCAACCTCGGCTACTCCCCCTCGGAGGCATTCGCAGGCACGGTGCTCTGGGTTATCGTATTTATTCCGATACTCGCAGCGGCATTCCAGTGGCTGACAATGTTCCTCACCAAGAGATGGAACGGCAATGCCAACCAGGTAGCAATGCCTGACGGTCAGACAAATGCGTCTATGAAGATGATGGATCTCATCTTCCCCCTTATGACGCTTTGGATCGCATTCTCCTTCTCCGCGCTTATGGGTCTGTACTGGATATTCCAGTCTGTTCTCTCCATAGTCCAGATATTCATTCTCTCCCGTCTTATGCCGCTGCCCAAGTTCACCGAGGAGCAGCTCAAGCAGATGAGAAAGGAGCAGAAGGCGGCAGAAAAGGCGCAGAGAGCCGCATTGAAGAACCAGAAGTATAAGTCGCTCCACTATATCGACGAGGACGACTACGACGATCTTATGGACGTCAAGACCAACGAGAAGAGCTCCGGCTCAACCGCCGTTGATAAGAGCGCGCTCCCCGAAATTAAAGACTAATAAATAGAATAACAGGAATAAAGATAATTATGATTAAGGAAATTATATCCAGCGGCAAGACCGTAGACGAGGCTCTTGAGACCGCTAAGGCAGCCCTCGGCGTTGGCCCTCTTGATGAGGTCAAGTTTGAGGTTATTCACACGGGAAGCCGCGGTATCTTCGGTATCATCGGCGTTAAGCCCGCAAAGGTAAGAGTATACATCGAGCTCCCCGACGCGCAGGAAAAGTCTAAGACGCGCCACGAAAAGCCCAAGCGCGAGAGAAACGAGCAGCGCGCGGAGGGCACAAAGAAGCCCCAGCAGAAGAAGCAGAAGAGCGAGAAGAAGCCCCAGGCTGAGAAGACCTCTGCTCCCAAGGAGAAGGCAATCCCCGAGACCGAGCTCAAGCTTGAGCGCCGTGAGGTCAAGGACGGAGAGGATATGTCCTTCGAGTTTGTAAAGACCCTGATCACCGATATCGGTCTTAACGCAGAGGCAACCCTCTACTCCTGCGAGGACGGCACGAGAAGAATTATAATCGACGGTGAGGATGCCTCCACCCTTATCGGTCACCACGGTGACACCCTCGACGCGCTTCAGTACCTTGCAAACCTCGCCTCCGCGAGAAAGAACATCAACGGCGAGCGCGACAAGAGCCGCGTTACCATAGATATCGAGGGCTACCGCGCAAAGAGAGAGGAAACTCTTCGTGCGCTTGCACGTCGCATGGCTGCAAAGGCACTGCGCAACAGACGCAGCGTTATGCTCGAGCCCATGAGCCCCTATGAGAGAAGAATCATTCACTCTGAGGTTCAGGGAATCGAGGGTGTATCCACCAACTCGATAGGCTCGGACAACAACCGTAAGATCGTTATCTTCCTCACCGACAAGAAGCCCAAGGAGCTCTTTGACGAGGATAAGGACGAGGCTGTAACCGAGGCAGTAGCCGAGGAGTCGGCAGAGATTGCTACCGAGTCCACCGACGACACTCCCGAGGAATAATGGCATACGGACATACAATAGCGGCAATATCCACCCCGCCCGGTAAGGGCGGGGTTGCGCTTATCCGCATAAGCGGAGAGGATGCCCTTGCAGTAGCCGAGAGGGTTTTCGCACCGAAAAGGCGCGGCGCCGCTATAAAGGACAATCCGAGAGCTCAGCTCTACGGAGATATCAGAAATTCGGCAGAGTTCGTCGACGACGGAATGCTCACCTACTTCCCCGCCCCCCATTCCTACACGGGTGAGGACGTGGTGGAGATAAGCTGCCACGGCGGCACTCTTGTGACAAGGTGCGTGCTTGAGGCGGTGCTGTCGGCGGGCGCCACTGCTGCTGAGGCGGGCGAGTTCACCAGACGTGCGTTTATAAACGGGCGCCTCACCCTCACCGAGGCAGAGGCGATAGGCACAGTCCTTGAAGCAAGAAGCCGCGACCAGCTGCGCATAAGCTCCGCCCCCTCCCGAGATATACTCGCGGAGAAAATAGCCGAGATAAGAGAGGAGCTTACCTCCCTGCTCTCCTCCATATTTGCAAGAATCGATTACCCCGACGAGGACCTCGGTGAGTTTACCGCAAGGGAAAGCCTTGTCATCCTCACAGAGATAGACGGCAAAATAAACCGCCTGCTCTCCACCTACCCGACGGGCAAGGCAATCTGCGAGGGCATTCGCACGGTTATCGCAGGCAAGCCCAACGTCGGCAAAAGCACCCTCTACAACGCGGTGCTCGGTGAGGATGCGGCAATCGTAACCTCGGTGGCAGGCACAACGCGCGACGTTCTGTCAAGAGAAGTCTCCCTCGGTAAGGTTATGCTCCACCTCTCTGACACGGCAGGTGTGAGAAATATAGCTCTGGCTGACGAGGTTGAGGGCATCGGCATCGAGCGCACAAGGGCAGAGCTTAACAAGGCCGAGCTCATAATAGCGGTATTCGACGCCTCACGCCCCCTCGACGGAGAGGACGCAGCTCTTGTAGCAGAGCTCGATGCACTCGGGGCGGCAAAAATTGCCGTTCTTAACAAGTGCGACCTTGATGCGGTGATTACACCCGAGAGCCTTGGAGGCTCGTTTGACGCCGTCATCAGCACAAGCGCAAAGGACTCACCGACCGACACCGCGGCAGCACTCGCGAGCGAGGCGGAGAGGCTCTTTACCGACGGTAGTATACGCGTCGGCGAGGAGGCGGTCATATACTCTGCGCGGCAAAATTCAGCCCTTATGCGCGCCCACGTCTTCATCGGTGCGGCTATCGCCGCCTACGAAAGAGGCGAGTGGGAGGACGCGGCGGCATCCGAGATAGAAAGGGCTCTCGGCGCTATTGCCGAAGCAGACGGCAGAGCGGTATCCGACGAGGTAGTTGCCGGGATATTCTCAAAATTCTGCGTAGGAAAGTGAGAAAAGCAATGGAATCCAAAAGATTTACCAAAAACGACGACGGCTTCATCTGCAAAAATTGCGGCAGAGAGGTGCTCCCTCTCGGATACACCTCTCGCAACCACTGCCCATTCTGCCTCACTTCGGTACACGTGGATATAAACCCCGGAGACAGAGCCAATCCCTGCGGAGGACTTCTCCGCCCCATCAAGGCAGAGCCCGACTCAAAGCGAGGATATATTATTATACACCGCTGCGAAAGGTGCGGCGCTGTTGTGAGGAACAAGGCGGCGCACGAGGCAAAGGTACAGCCCGACGACACCGACCTGATTATCAGACTCACGGCAGGTCCCATATAAAAAGCGCACTTTTGTGCGCTTTTTCTTCTTTTACCCTTTACATTTTCATAAACGTGTGCTAATATAATAATAGTAATATTCAGAAAGGAGTACATATAATGTCTAACAATTCCTTTACCTCTCAGTATGATTCTCTCCACTTTGTATTAAGGCTTGTTATCCAGATCGTCCTCGGCGCGGTTGTCGGCGGTGTTTACCGCATTTTCCGCTACGTGGAGAACAAGAACGTTACGACTCTCGTCGTAGGCATTCTTACCGTTATTCCTCCCATCAGCTTCATCGCTTGGGTGGTAGATCTCGTAACACTTATACTTAACCGCAAGTATACCGTATTTGTTGACTAAGGCAAAGGGAGCGCTCAAGGCGCTCCCTTTGTTTTTTGTCTGTATTCTCTCGGTGACATACCCGTATGCTTCCTGAAGGTCTTGGAGAAGAAGTGCTTGTCGGCATAGCCGACCATTTCCCCTATCCTGCCGATATCTATATCGGTGGAGGAGAGAAGGGATGAGGCATAGTTTATGCGCAGAGAGGCAATGTACTGCGTGGGACTCATGCCCGTAATGGCGCGGAAGACTGTGTTGTAGCGCGAGACGCTAATGCTGTCCAGATGTGCCAGCTCCGGCACCGAGATGGGCTCTGCGTAGTAGGCATTTATATACTGCAGCGAGCGCGTGAGACGCTCGCTCTTTCCTGCCCTGCCGAGCCCCGCGAGGGAGGAAAGTATTACTGCGAGATATCCGCCGAAACAGACGTCGAGGCAATCCCCATCCTCGGAGAAGGATGAAAACATCTCGGAGAATGCGCGAGTGGCACGCTCAGAGTGACCGCCCTTAACCGCGGTGGGAAGATTGGTAAATCCGAGAGACTCAAGTGTGGAATCTGCAGCCGAGCCCGTAAAATGGACGAAATAGTAGCCTATCTCCCCCTCTCCCGAGAAGGTGTAGCAATAGCGGCACCGCGGTGGAAAGATAACAAAGTCTCCCTCGCTCACCGTAGCACTTTCCCCGTCAAGCACGACAGAGAGCTCGCCGTGCGCCACGTATATAAGATAATAATCGTCCCTCCCCCTTCGGTTGTAGGTGGTAAAACGATGAGAAAGGCTCATAAAGCCCGTGCAGTTTACCATCAGGGGATATTTGTCACACTCTCTCGAGCAGGCGTTAAAGCCGTGGGCTTCGCTGTCGGCAAACGCATAGTAGCTTAATGATTTCATTCTTCCCTCACAGTTAAAAAATACAACAACACAGTTGAAATATCACTTGAATATCTGTTGTTTTTATTGTAACATATAATCGAATGGCAGTCAATGCCATAACGAAAAATTACAACAGGAGTCTTAAAATGGAAAATAGCATCAAAAAGAAGCTGATACTTATAGGCGGCGGTGGCCGTGGCAATTCCTACACCAAGATAGGAAAGGACCTCGGCAAGTTTGAGCTCGTTGCTGTGGCAGAGCCCATCAAGTGCCGCCGCGAGTACATCGCAAAGCTGCACGGCATTCCCGAGAATATGTGCTTCGAGAGCTGGGAGCCCCTCCTTGAGCTCGGCAAGATTGCAGACGCGGCTGTCATCGCAACGATGGACCGCGACCACTACGCCCCTGCAATGAAGGCTATCGATTGCGGTTATGACCTCCTCCTCGAGAAGCCCGTATCTCCCGACCTCTCCGAGTGCGAGGAAATCGAGGCTGCAGCCAAGGCAAAGGGTGTCAACGTGCTCGTCTGCCACGTGCTGAGATACACCCCCTTCTTCCGCGCGCTCAAGAAGCTTATCGACGACGGCAAGGTCGGCAGGATAATGAACATCGACCACATTGAGGGTGTCGGCAACGTTCACCAGAGCCACAGCTTTGTAAGAGGAAACTGGGGCAACTCGGTGCGCTCCTCGTTCATGCTGCTGCAGAAGTCCTGCCACGACCTCGATATTCTTCAGTGGCTCATTGGCAAGGAGTGCAAGAGAGTGCAGAGCTTCGGACACCTCTCCCACTTCAACGAGAGGAATGCTCCCGCAGATGCACCCGAGCGTTGCTTTGACGGATGCCCTCACCTTGAGAGCTGTCCTTACAGCGCAAAGAAGCTCTACATAGAGAGAAAGAACGACGGCAACTGGTTCCGCTCCTCTCTCACTAAGCACCTCGACGTCGTCGGCGACGACGTTGCTATGGAGGCACTGAAGGACTCGCCCTACGGCAAATGCGTATACAAGCTCGACAACGACGTAGTAGACCATCAGACGGTTAATATGGAGTTCGAGGACGACATTATCGTAACCTTCACGATGAGTGCATTCAACCTCGGCGGACGCAGGATACGCATAATGGGTACCGAAGGTGAGCTTATCGCAGATGCGGGCAGTCCCATCATTACCTACAACAACCTTCTTACCCAAACCACCGAACAGATTAACATCGACGACGCTATCGCAAGCGACTCTATCGTGTCGGGTCACGGCGGCGGTGACTCGGGCATCATGTGCGCCCTCTACGACCTGCTCGAGGGTGACGCGGACGCAGGCATGCTCTCGAACATCTCCATCTCCGTCAAGAACCACAGGATTGTCTTTGCGGCAGAAAAATCCCGTCACGAGGGCAGAATTGTGGAGCTTTGCGAGCTCGATTAAAAAGGCAAAAAGCGACTTTGAAAAAAGTCGCTTTTTCTATTGACTTTTTACCTTCTCGGTGCTATCATAGCCTCGAGGAATAGCAAGAGGTCAGAAAAACCGCAACAAAAAATTCGGCCTGCGCGTAGCCGCAACAATTTAAAAGGAGCTTTTGCAATGAATTCCCAGGTGTCCGTAAAGGACCAATACCGCACCAGCCGCATTATGTATATAATCGAGGCGATGGTGGAGAATTTTATATCCATACTCACCGCAGGAGCATATCTCGCCACTCTGACGAGGGCTATCGGCATATCGGACAGTATGACTGCAGTTCTATCCGCACTGACCTCTCTCTCGGGACTGTTCCAGATTTTCACCATCCTCGTAGCTCACAAGACACCGGTCAAAGGATGGGTCATACCCCTTCAGATTTTAGCCCACCTTATGCTTTGCGGACTTTATCTTATTCCGCTGTTCGGGCTTGGCAGGCATGCAAGCATACTGTTTCTGCTGCTTATCCTCGGCGCAAACGGCATAAAGAGCTTCAAATCCTCGGTTAAAATCAACTGGTTTATGTCTATGGTGGAGCCGAAAAACCGCGGCAGCTACTCGGGCATACTCACCGCCGTTTCGGTTGTATCCTCATTGTTTTTCTCCCTCGGTGCCAGCTACGTCTTTGACAGCTTTATTGCCGCGGGAAACGAAAGAGGCGCCTTTGCAGTCATTTCGGTTACGATACTCGTGCTTATTGTGCTTGACGCAATCCCTCTTTTCATTTCCAAGGAAAAGCCTACGGATATGAGGCGCATCACCTCCCCTCTCTCGTCGGTTAAGGAGCTTATGGCAAACAGGAGCTTCAGAACTCTTCTGATAATCTCCACCGTCCAGGCTGCGGCAACGGGCATAGCGCCCCCCTTCCTAAGCACCTATCAGATAAACGAGCTCGGCTTCTCACTGTCCTTCATCGCACTGACGGATATAATCGTCAATGCAGTGTGGGTGTGCGCACTGCTCGGCTTCGGACACTTGTCAAGAAGGCTACCGTATGAAAGGATTATGCATTTGTCGGTAATCATTCAGGCTCTCACCTTCGGCGCGCTTATATTTGTCGTGCCCGCAAACGGGCGAATTCTTTTTACGCTCTACCGTTGCCTCAGCATGGTGTGCGGAAGCGCTAGCGCCGTTTCGCTCAACAACCTGGTGTTTGACCTTGTTCCGGAGACGCAACGTACGAGCGCACTCGCTGTCCGCACGGTTTTCACAGGCACAATATCCTTTGTCGTTACCATATCCGTGACACCTCTTTTCGAGAGTCTGCAAGCAAAGAGAATAACACTCCTCGGCACGGAGCTGTATGCACAGCAGTTTCTCGCAATATGCACCTTCTCGATAATTCTTATAGTAAATATCCTATGGCTGATTTACGGCAGAAGAATGAGAGTTGAGCACTAAAAAAAGCGGAGAGCCTTTCGGCATCTCCGTCTTTTTTTACCATATTATTATAAGTATCACAGCCGCCACCAAAAGTGACACGCCCCCCACTATAAGGGTCAAAACAGAGCTTTTGTTAAAGGTTGTTTTATGCTCCGAGCGCGGAACGAGGCGCGCTGCGCGCATAGCTCCGACCACAGGCTTATAGAGCATAAGCGCTATGGCACTGTTAAGCAGGGTCTTGGCGAAGTTGAAGGGCAGAAGAAGGGTGGGAAGCAGCTCTATCACCGCCTCGGTCGGCATACCGAAATAAAAGGGGGTGATAAAGATATTGAGAAGAAGCATAACACCCGTTGTTGCGACTATCGCCGCGCCGAAGCCTATCGCCGCACCGTTAAAGCTCTTCTTGAATTTATATACAAGAGAGGCAGTGAGGGAGAAGATAGCGGAGGAGGCGAAGTTCATAATAAGACCGTACCAGCCGGTATCGCTTATGGTAATGAACTCGATAAGAGCAACGATTGCAGAGATTATCGGGGCAACGAGGGGACCGTAAATGAAGGAGGCTATCGCAATCACCGCGTCCTTGGCATCGAGGGAGAGAAATCCGCCAACGCTCGGTATTATCTTGCAGATAAGGGTGGTGACAAAGGCGAGAGCCGAAAATATACCCACGCCCGTAATCTTATGAATTACTTTATTTTGATTTGATTTCATATTTTGCCTTTCGATGTATCGAAGGGGAGAGCCCCACCGCACATAGATGTGCACGGTGGGGCTCTAAATAAATGGTGAGGGTGCGTATATCACCCAAACGCATAAACTCTTTTCTCATCCGGACTTTACCGTCGGTCGGGGACTTTCACCCCGTCGGGCACGAAACGCATTCGTGCTTTGCAGACTTTACTGCCGGTATGGAATTGCACCAAACCCCAAAGATATTATATGCTTTTTATTTCCTGGCACGGGGCACCCCGTGTCAATTTTTTTATAGCCCGACACTCTTTTGGAGCATCGGGCTATATTTATCGGTTTTTAAGAATTGCTCTTAAAATCTTGTGACTAGAAATTAGCCAAGGATCTCAGAAACAACGCCCGAACCAACGGTACGACCACCCTCACGGATAGCGAAACGGAGACCCTTCTCGCATGCGATGGGAGTGATGAGCTCAACGTTCATGTCAACGTTGTCGCCGGGGCGGCACATGTCAACGTTTGCAGGAAGGTTGATAACACCGGTAACGTCGGTAGTTCTGAAGTAGAACTGAGGTCTGTAGCCGGAGAAGAAGGGCTTGGAACGGCCGCCTTCCTTCTCGGTAAGAACGTAAACCTGACCTACGAACTTGGTGTGGGGGGTGATGGAACCGGGCTTAGCAAGAACCTGACCTCTCTCGATCTCGTTCTTCTGGATACCACGGAGAAGCAGACCAACGTTGTCACCAGCCTCTGCGTTGTCCATGAGCTTGTGGAACATCTCGATACCGGTTACAACAGTCTGTCTGGACTCGTCGGTGAGACCTACGATCTCAACAACGTCGGACATCTTGATGGTACCTCTCTCAACTCTACCGGTAGCAACAGTACCACGGCCGGAGATGGAGAATACGTCCTCGACGGGCATAAGGAAGGGAAGGTCAGCCTTTCTGTCGGGAGTAGGAATGTAAGAGTCAACTGCGTCCATGAGCTCCTTAATGCAAGCGAACTCGGGTGCATCAAGGCCGTTAGAAGAGGTAAGAGCCTCACGAGCGGAGCCGCGGATGATCGGAATGTCGTCACCGGGGAAATCGTACTCGGAAAGGAGGTCTCTGATCTCCATCTCAACGAGGTCAAGAAGCTCCTCGTCGTCAACGATATCGCACTTGTTCATGAATACAACGATTGCAGGAACGCCAACCTGACGAGCAAGAAGAACGTGCTCTCTGGTCTGTGCAAGAGGGCCGTCAGTGCCGGCAACAACAAGGATTGCGCCGTCCATCTGAGC
>JAFQOP010000003.1 GCA_017403155.1 Clostridia bacterium
ATCAAGCCGCAGAAAATGCACCTTCGGTGATGCCATGCGCCTACGGCGATACCATACACGCTTACGCGTGATTCCATACCAAGCCTGCGGCTTGAATAAAAAATTCGACAAGTCGAAACTTGTCGAATTTTTTGGCAGGGGCGGAAGGTGAGCGAGGGAAAAACAGTTAATAACTGTTTTTCTTGAAGCGCCCGAAGAAAATAAGGAGAAAACGGAGAGGAAGTCCTCTGAAACGATAGTTTTCGACTATATTTTCGAGCCGTCGGAGAACCGAAGGTGAGAGTCCGATCCACCCCTGACACTAAAAAGAAAAACCGAAGTCTTTCGACTTCGGTTTTGCGTATATGCGATAAAAAAGATATTTTACTTTTTCACTATTACTTGTTACTTGCCAAAAGCGACAAGAGGGTTGAGTGAAAAGTGAAGAAGTAAAAATAGATACATATAAGGATACCGTACAAAAACAGTCCGTGATTTTTGCCGTGAGGGTATACTTATCCCTTGGCGATGATGGGAGTTGCACACGGGCTGCGTAGTCGACGTTTGAAATAATTGTATTCAATCCTTTTTGCAAATAAAAAAGCCAAAAGCTTGGCTGATAAGCATTTTGCTATGTAGAAAGAATGAGCGATTATTTACATTATCATGATTTACTTGTTTTAGAAAATGTGATATAATTAGCTTGTGAGACCTATTTTTTAGAAAAATTTTCTTTCCAACTGTAAGATATTGAATTGTTTTTTCGACTATATGGGTGAAAGGCCTTTAGGAACTGTGTAAGAGGAGGTGACTATATGGAAGACGAAAAAATCGTTACGCTATATTGGGAACGCAACGAAGACGCTATTCGGGAAACCGAGCAGAAATACGGAAAATACTGTTACACCATCGCGTACAATATTCTTCGTTCACGCGAAGATTCGGACGAATGTGTAAATGATACTTGGAACGGAGCGTGGAACGCTATGCCCCCCGAAAGACCAACCAAGTTACAGTGCTTTCTTGCTCGTATTACTCGAAACATCGCCATCGACCGATACCGATATGACAGCGCACAAAAGCGCGGTGCGGAGGTGGAAAGCGCGATTAATGAATATTGGGAATGTATTCCCAACGGAGATTCTTCAATCCAGGATGAATATGTACTGAAGCAAGCAATCAATGGTTTTCTTGAAAGCCTTAATGTCCGTACTCGTGTTATATTTATGCGTAGGTATTGGTATTCGATGAGCGTGAAGGATATTGCCGACAGCATGCGTCTTTCGGAAAGTCACGTTAGTGTAATCCTTCACAGAACCAGAAACAAATTCAAAGAGTATCTTACGAAGGAAGGGGTATTTGTATGAAGAAAAAGAATTGGTATAAGGATATGAGCCTTGCCGATGATAAATACATTGCTGAGGCACATCCCGATAATGTAATTAAACCAAAAAGAAATAGAGTGTTCATTTCTCTTGTGGCAGCATGCGCTTGCTTCGCACTTGTCATTTGTAATTTGTGGCTCTTTATTCCGTTTAACACCAATCCGCCTGATGTATCGCAATATGCTGACAGTGAGTATTACGGACTCATTCAGAAATTGAACGCACTTACATTTGAACAACCAAAGTACAAGAACAATGCTGCAAAGTTGTGGGCAGGTCTCAAAAACCTTTCATTTGGTATAACGAAAGATGCGGTTGGTGAAGCACCCGAAAACGAAATGGCGACGAACGGTGAAGCCATCGGAACAGGTAGTTACCAAGAGATCACCGACAACCAAGTGCAAGGTATTATAGAAGCTGACCGCATCAAGCGGAGTGATACGCATATTTTCTATCTTGATAATGAAGTACTTCGCATCTATTCCATTGACAAAGAAGACACGGCAGAGATCGGCAGTTATACCCTCTATGGCGGTAGCGAGAACTATTACTTGGATCAATGGGAGTTCTATCTTTCAAGTGATTGTAAAACTGTAACGGTTGTTACTCAGTATTATACGAAAACCGATAGCAACTCAAATCGTTACGTGAATTTGATTTCGCTTGATGTCAGCGATCCTGCCAATATTGTGAAGAAGGATGAGTTCAATATTACGGGTGATTATATGTCCTCCCGTATGACAAACGGAAACATTCTGCTTTTGACCGAGTTTGTTATTAACAAGCAGGAGCTTAACTTTGATGATGAGACTACCTTCCTTCCTCAAATTGATGAGGGAAATGGTGCACACAGTATTCCTGCGAGCGGTATTGTATCTCCCGATAATTTGAGCAACACCCGCTATACTGTTGTGATGAAGCTTGACGAAAATACACTTGATCTCAAGGGTACAGCGGCATATCTTTCCTATTCGGAAGATGTGTATGTTTCCGAAAACCATGTATTCTTAACTCATGTTTTCGCAGATAAAACGGAAAAAGAGGACGGCACACTTACAAGAAATTCTATGACGGAGATTTCGTGTCTAACCTACGGGGGCGACAGCTTTGAAAGAAAAGGAAACGTTACTGTCAGAGGTTACGTCAAGGATCAGTGGAGCATGGATGAGTACGAGGGTGTTCTTCGTGTTTTCACTACCACTAACGCAACGACCATTAGAGAGCAGTATCATGACAACGGAACTGTTTCTGCCGAAATACTTCAAACTGCTACGGGGCAATCCAATGCAAGCTTGTATTGCATCGACCTTTCCACATTTGAGGTTGTCGCTTCGGTGATTGATTTTGCACCCCCGCGCGAGGAAATTCAATCAGTAAGATTCGATAAAGAAATTGCTTATGTTTGTACCTCTATTGAACTTTCTGATCCCGTATTCTTCTTTGAACTTTCTGATCTGAACAACATCACCTATAAGGATACCGGCACGATAGAGGGCTTCTCAACCTCTCTTATCAACCTCGGAAACGGTTATCTCCTCGGCATTGGTAGGGGAGATAGTTGGAGTAGCTTTAAGGCTGAAGTGTATGAGGAAACAGAAGATGGAGTTCGTTCTGTCTGCTCTTATGAGATTCAAGATGCACAGTATTCTACCGAATACAAGTCCTATTATGTAGATCGTCAAAATCAATTCGTAGGTGTTGGCGTGATAGCGGAAGGAGTAACTAAATACATTCTCCTTCATTTTGATGGGTACGAGCTTGTCGAGCTTGTTAACGTACAGCTTGACGGAGATCCTGCATTTATGCGCGGTGTTTATATAGACGGATATATGTATATGTTCGGAACTAACGACTATAAGGTTGAAAAGCTTTTTGACTAATTGATGCCAGAGCGCGAAGAAATGAAAAGATAACAACTTGTAAGAATTGCCACGGGTTTTATGATCCGTGGCTTTTTCTCTGTCTTCAGCAGGTCAGTTTTTGATATTTGAGGGTTGAAATCCTTCTGATTGAACAATGGACTATTTTTGAAAAAAGTAGGCGCGAAAAAACGGGAGAAATCTCTCGAAATCTCCTGTTTTCTCTTGTTTTTTCTTTCGGATCTTTTTTGACAGATAGCCATGTGAAGAGCGGACAAAAAAGATATTTTTAAGTGTTTTCGTATTGACTTGAATTCACGTACCAAATCGCGCCGAAAGGCGTGTATGGAATCAATGCAAAGAATTGTATGGAATCCGTTGCAAGACGGTATGGAATCAAGCCGAAGAAAATGCACCTTCGGTGATGCCATGCGCCTACGGCGATTCCATTCTCACCTGCGGTGAGATTACATACCAAGCCTGCGGCTTGGATAAAAAAATTCGACAAGTCGAAACCTGTCGAATTTTTTGTGAAGAGCGGACAAAAAAGATATTTTTCGTTGTTTTGATATGGACTTGAACTTGTGTGTTAATGAAGCATCGGCTTACGCCGATATGAAGCACTCGCTACGCACGTATGAAGTATTTGCTACGCAAATATGAAGCGAAGCGCGTGTAACCTCTCCGTGAGCCAAAGGCTCGCTTCATAGGGCGAAGTCCTGCTTCATTTTTCATGCGTCGTAGACGCGCTTCATTGAAAAAACGACAAACTTCTGTCGAAGCTTGTCGTTTTTTCTGGCAGGGGCGGAAGGACTCGAACCCACGACCCATGGTTTTGGAGACCAGTACTCTACCAACTGAGCTACACCCCTTCAAACGAGAGTATTATACTAGATTTATCTGCGTTTGTCAAGAGGCTTGCGAAATATTTTGGCATATTTTTGTCCGTGCGCACGCTATTGCTTGACATAGAGGAGGATTTTTGATATAATTCAAGTAAAGAATATAACTATATAGGAGGCCTTATATTATGACACGACTTGAGAGATTCGCTCGCTTTTTTGTTGTAGCTGTGCTTGTTATTACGGCGGTGCTGTCGCTATCCTCATGCGGAATCGACAAAGATGAGGCGAAGGAGGATATGCTCTCGTTTCTCGAGGCAGTTGAAGCGGAGAGATTCGATGACGCAAAGGCTCTTTTGCATCCCGAGCTTATCGAAAAGACAACCGATTTCGCCACGGCTATACACTCTCTTGAGGAGCGATGCGGAATTGATTTCAGCGACGGAATCACTATAAACAAAACCGTAAATATGCAATATAGCCTCTACAACAGTGATTATAACGGATCGGGCTATGAGCTCACCTTCTATGCCGCAGTAGGCGAGGCGGACGTATATATAACCCTGCGGGTGGTTGAGAATAATGACGGATACGGAGTATATTACTTCGGAGTAGATAACGGCTAAGCACAGTGAGTACAATATACCACACAGAGAGCGTAGCTTGAGTAAAAAATAAGGGAAGATAATTGTGGAAAACTGGCAAGAAGTTGAGGATATTGAACTGGGATTTGACCCTGAAATGGCATATAAAAAACCTCCGGCATATAATTATAAGCTGATGAGAGAATATGTAAAGGAAAAAAACAAATTGTGGAGCGAATTGACGACAGAGGAAATTGAGCAATTTCGCTTGCAGGACTAATAGAATAGATAAACACCCCGCACTCGTTGCGGGGTGTTTTTTTATCATTGCAAGCTATAATACTGAGGGCGGATTTGGCGGTGTCCTCTTGACAAATTGGGGCGGCGGTATTATAATATACGCGACAAAGGAATAAACGAGTGGTATTGCCCCATTGGGCATTGTCGGGGCGGGTATTGGCTCACCTCGGGGATAAGGAAAGTGCGGTGAAAATCCGCCACAACAGCCATTACCGTAAAAGTCGGAATGCTTATCACCTCTTGCACTAAAGGGATTCTTCGGGCAAACGGAGGAGTCGGCGCGGCAGGGTGAAGACTGCCTATTTTCGCTTGGCACTCCGTGGAGGAGTGCTTTTATTTTATCCTTTTGATATTTTTAAAATTGAAAGGAAGAAAAATGAAAAAAATCATCAGTATCACACTTGCGGTGCTGCTCCTTGTGTGCACAGCGCTCACTCTCATCTCCTGCAACTCGGTAGATGCAGAGGGACTTTGGGAGAATGCCACGCACCGCCGCGACAAGACCTTCGGCAGCGGAGATAAAACATTTTCAGTCACGGTAACGGCAGGGGAGAGCAGTGTAGTATTCACTGTCAGGACCGATAAGGACAACCTCGCCGACGCGCTCCTCAAGCATGAGCTTATTGACGGGGAGGAGGGCGATTTCGGCTTTACCGTCTATTCGGTAAACGGTATGACAGCCGACTTCACCGTCGACAAGGCGTATTGGGCAATATACGTGGGTGATAAGTATGCGAGCACGGGTGCGTCGGGCATCAAGATAGCCGACGGAGCATCCTATTCCTTCGTATACGAGGTGTACAGTGCATACTAAAAGCCGAAGGAGGGTATTTGAGCTCGTTCTGTTTTCTATGCTCGGTGCGATAATGTTTGCGTCCGACCTGGCGATGGAAATGCTGCCGAATATCCACATCCTGGGTATGCTGACGGTGCTCTTCACAGCACTCTTCCGCCTGAAGGCGCTTATACCCATATACGTCTACGTTTTTCTGACGGGCTTGTTCTACGGCTTTGCCATCTGGTGGGTCGCCTACCTTTATATATGGCTACCCCTCTGGGGGCTTGCGATGCTCGTGCCGAGAAGGGCACCCGCGTGGCTCGCGTGCATAGTATATCCCGTTATCACCTGCTTGCACGGTCTGTTTTTCGGTGTGCTTTATGCACCTGCGCAGGCGCTCTTCTTCCGTCTCACTCTCGAAGAGACTATTGCGTGGATTGGGGCAGGGCTGGTGTTTGACGTGGTGCACGCGATAGGCAACCTTGCGGCAGGGCTGCTCGTCTACCCCTTGCGCGAGCTGCTTTCAAAAATGCTCAAAAGGGTAGGATATTACTGATATGGAGGCGCACAGAGTGTTCTGTGCGCCCTCATTTGTGCAATTTTTTATTCACGAAAGTTAGCAAAGGCTAACTCGGTTGTATATTATCACCAAAATACACAAAATTGTGGAAAAAATATTGACAGTCGGAAAAAAATAATGTATAATAGCATCAGTTAGCGGAGGCTAACTCGAATGAAATTCTATGATTTTTTTCTCGGCAGGAGGATGCTATGAATACTTTGAGAGACGTGAAGATTGGCTCGCGCTGTAGGGTAGTGAAGCTGCACGGCGAGGGTCCCATCAGACGCAGAATAATGGATATGGGTATAACCAAGGGCGTCGAGATATACGTCCGCAAGGTTGCACCTCTCGGTGACCCTATCGAGATTATGGTGCGCGGCTATGAGCTCTCGCTTCGCAAGTCGGATGCCCAGACGATAGAGGTAGAATAAAAGGGGGAAGGTATTTCCCCTAAATGCTTGCGTGTGAGTTAGCGGTGGCTAACCGAAGCAAAAATTAATTTCACAATATGATGTGTATGAAAGGAAGAAAGTATGGGTATCAAAATTGCCCTGGCAGGTAACCCGAACTGCGGTAAGACCACCCTGTTCAACGCACTCACGGGCTCTAATCAGTTCGTCGGCAACTGGCCGGGTGTTACCGTGGAGAAGAAGGAGGGAAAGCTGAAGGGGCGCGACGACGTTATCATCACCGACCTTCCCGGCATTTATTCGCTCTCTCCCTATACGCTTGAGGAGGTTGTGGCAAGAAACTACCTTATAGTCGAGCGCCCCGACGCGATTCTTAACATCGTCGACGGCACCAACCTTGAGCGCAATCTCTATCTCACCACTCAGCTTTGCGAGATAGGTATCCCCGTTGTAATTGCCATCAATATGATGGACGTTGTAAGAAAGAACGGCGACAAGATAGACACCGAGCAGCTCTCGCGCGAGCTTGGCTGTCCGATCGTTGAGATATCCGCCCTCAAGAGCACGGGTATCCTCGAGGCGGCAGAGGTGGCGATAGAGACGGCAAAGGGCGGCAAAACCGTTCCGATGCATACCTTCTCGGGTATAGTTGAGCACGCACTCGCACACATCGAGGAGGCAGCGATTCACGGTCTGCCTGAGGAGCAGCAGCGCTGGTATTCCATTAAGATATTCGAGAGGGACGCGAGGGTAATCGAGGCACTCAAGATAGATAAGGAAAAGCTCGCTCACATCGAAAAGGATATACAAAGGGCAGAGCACGACCTCGACGATGATGCCGAGGGCATCATTACCAACGAGCGCTATCTCTACATAGAGCAGCTGACGAAGCGCTGCTACAAGAAAAAGCACGCGAACAGACTCACCGTGTCCGATAAGATAGACAAGGTGGTAACCAACCGCATACTTGCCCTTCCTATCTTCGCGCTCGTTATGTTCCTTGTGTATTTCATTTCGGTAACCACGGTCGGAACGTGGGTGACCGACTTTACCAACGACGGCCTCTTCGGTGACGGCTGGCATCTCTTCGGTATAAACGGAGACTATGATACTCACGTCGAGGAATACGCCGAGCCGTTATGGACGGAGGCAGACCTGCTATACAGTCTCGAGAGTGCTACCGATGCCGACGTGCCGGGTGCGGACGAGGTTCTCGACGCATTCCGCGAGAAGGACTACGGTGCCTTTGAGGAGGCATACGGCAGCTACGGTGCAGCCCTCGTTGAGGACGGATTTATATCCGAGGAGAGGGACGCATACCTCTCCGGGTACTTTGAGGGTGCTCCCGACCCGTCCGAATACGGTGTTTGGGTGCCCGGCATCGGCGTGCTTGTTGCCTCGGGGCTTCAGGCAATCGGCTGCTGGGAGTGGCTTGAGAGCCTTATCGTGGACGGCATCGTAGGCGGTGTCGGTGCGGTGCTCGGCTTCGTGCCCCAGATGCTTGTGCTCTTCCTTCTTCTCGCATTCCTCGAGGCGTGCGGCTATATGTCTCGTATCGCCTTTGTGCTTGACAGAATATTCAGAAAGTTCGGTCTTTCGGGCAAGTCCTTTATTCCTATGCTTATCGGCACGGGCTGTGGCGTTCCCGGTATTATGGCATCCCGCACGATAGAAAACGAGCGCGACCGCCGTATGACTATTATCACAACCACCTTCGTGCCCTGCGGTGCGAAGCTGCCGATTATCGCGCTCATCGCCTCCGCCCTCTTCGGCGGTGCCTGGTGGGTAGCCCCCTCGGCATACTTTATCGGTATTGCCGCAGTAATCATCTCGGGCATTATGCTGAAGAAGACAAAGCCCTTCGCAGGCGAGCCCGCTCCCTTTGTAATGGAGCTGCCCGCATATCATATGCCCACCGTCATAAACCTCCTTCGCTCTATGTGGGAGCGCGGCTGGTCCTTCATCAAGAAGGCAGGCACGGTAATCCTTCTCTCCTCCGTAATAATCTGGGCAACCTCCAGCCTCGGCTTTGTTGACGGTGCGTTTACCTTCGACCCCGAGATGGATATAGCAAACTCCTTCCTCGGCTATTTCGGTATGGCATTCTCCTGGCTCTTTGCGCCCCTGGGCTTCGGCTCCATCGAGGCAACGGTGGCAACCTTTATGGGTCTGCTTGCCAAGGAGGAGGTCGTCGGAGTATTCGGAGTGCTTGAGTTTGTAGGCCTCGGAAAGCTCGAGGGCTTCTCATTCCTGCTCTTCAACCTTCTTTGCGCACCCTGCTTTGCGGCTATCGGCGCAATCAAGCGCGAGATGAACAACACCAAGTGGACCCTCTTTGCGATAGGCTATCAGACCCTGCTCGCATACTGCGTGTCCTTCTGTCTGTACAACATCGGCTCGCTCTTCGTAGGCACCTTCAATTGGTGGGAGCCTATAACCTTCACGATCTCCCTCGCTATAATCGCATTCGTAGTTTATATGCTCGTCCGCCCCTACAAGGATAGCACCGATAATAAAATCAAAAGCCTCTGATAAAAAAAGAAAGGAGAAGCACCGTGTTTTTTGAATGGCTCGCTGACAACATTTTTTCCGTTTTAATTCTTCTCGGCGTGATAGCCGTGCTCGCCATACTCGCCTTCAGGATGTATAGAGAGCATAAGGCATCGGCGCACTCTCCCACCCCGAGGTGCTGCGGCTGTCCTTATGCCAAGAGGTGCTCCTCGGGCAGCTCCTCCTGCTCCTGCCACCCCGAAAAGGAGGGTGGGGAAGGGGAAGAAACAAAAAATCCTTAAGCCTTGTATGCCAAACGAAAGGGTGCATAGACAGCCGTCTATGCACCCTTTTTAAATCCGTAGGGGAGGCGTTTCACCTCCCGTTTTTATTGTTTAAAGCTTGCCTAAATACGCGCGAAGTAGCCGTCATATGCCAAAACCATGCCGTGCTGTGCCACAATCGGTGCAAGCTCGAAGTGTATCTCCCTCTTTTTGTCGGTCGGAATATGAGAAACTATGTATTTCGTCTTTTCTCCCGTTATACCTGCCGACTCGAGAATCCCCTTCATTTTTACAAGGGTATTGAGGTCGTTGTGATAGAGGTGCCTCTCACTTATCGGCTCCCCCTCAAGCGCGCAGTCAAGCACTGCGCAGTCGATTTTTAGCATCTTCAGCACGTTGAAGGCTCTCTTGTTGAAGAAGCCGCCGTCAAGCGCGTAGAATAGCGTGCGCGAGCCGACGAGCAAAAAGCTGAAGCACTCCTCGGCAGGGTCGGAGGTCTGATGATTTGTCGGCAGCGCCGCGGCGGTGTATTCTCCCACAACAAGCTCCGAGAAGACACCGATGGGATGTCGCTCGATATTCGGGCTCTCGGGCAGGCGCGAGAGCACCTTCTCCGAGGCAAAAACGCGCACCCTTTTTCTCTGTGCCAGGCGCAGCACAGCCCTCGGTGAAAAGTGCCCCTCGTGGGAGTGAGATATCAAAACGTCGGTAACCGTGTTAAATATTTCGTCAAATCCGAGCTCCTTTGCCACCTCAAAAATGTCGTCGGGCGCATCGATAAGAATATGCTCGTCGACAAGGACGCCTCCGCGTCCACGGAACTCCTTTGAGTATTTTCTTTTATTCTTGCAGGGGCCGTATCCCGTTCCCAGCATTCTTATTTTCATATTACTTCAGCCTTTCCACACCGTAGACGGTTGTATGGGTATAGGTCGAGCCCGCGTCGTAGAAGCCGATACCGCGCTTTATGCTGTTCGGCTCGGTTTGCGTCTCAAGGCAGAGGGCTCCGTGCTTTATCCTCTCAACACCGCCCTTGAAGTCGGGCTTGCCGCCGAGAAAGTTGCCCGTGTAGAACTGGACGCAGGGCTGATCGGTAAAGACGAAGAGCTTTATTTTTCCGTTGTCCACGGTTGCAATGAGTGGGAGCTCGTCGTCGTGCAGCCCATCCTTCACCGCGTAGTCGATGTGATAGTTGTGGTCGTATCCGCCAGCCTCGTCGATTCTCTCACCGATTTTGCGCGGAGAGGTGAAGTCATACGTTGTGCCCTTGACCGCAGGGCGCCTGCCCGTTGGGATGAGGCTGCCGTCAACCTCGGTATATACGTCTGCCATTATACGCACGGTGTGACCGAGCACGGTGCCGCCGAGTCCGTCCAGGTTAAAGTACGTGTGGTTTGTGAGTGATATGGGTGTCCTCGCCGAGGGCTGTGCTATGTATTTTATGGTGAGATATGTGCCTGCTAGCGTGTACGTAACCTTGACGGCAAGCTCGGCAGGGAAGCCCTCCTCTCCGTCTGCGGAAAGGTAGGAAAGGGTAAGCGACTCTGCGCCCTCTCTTTTTTCGGTGCCCTCATATTTCCACATGCGTCTGTCAAAGCCGCAGCCGCCGTGCAGACAGCTCTCCCCGTCATTTTTCGGCAGGAGGTATTCCTTGCCATCCATTGTGAAGGAGGCGTCGGCAATGCGGTTTGCAACCCTGCCGATGAGCCCACCCTGGTGAGAGTCATCGTTGATATAGCCCTCCACGCTGTCGTAGCCGCCGACGATATCCGTGCCATAGACAACGAAGCGCTGCACCGTTGCACCGAGGTCGAGTATAGCCACCTCGCAGTCTGCGTTTTTCAGTATATATTCGTGCACGGTGGCACCCGTGTCAAGTTTTCCAAACTCTTTTATCTCCATTTTGCATTTCCTCCGAGGATGCTTTTCTGCTTTTCTCTTATATTATAATTTATTTTTTCCAACTTGTAAAGGGTGTTTTTTGTCACTTTTCGTATTTCTTTAAAATGTTAACTTTTTTGCACCGCGTGAAAAAAACACCATTTTACTTGATTTTCGTCCTGCATTATGATATGATATACTAGAGAAAAAATAAAAACGCGTATATGTACGTAAAATAAGGAGATATGTATGACAAGGACTAGAAGAATTATCTCGCTGCTTCTTGCGGCGGTAATGCTTGTGCTTTGCGCATTGCCGCTCGCCTCGTGCGGGTCGGATGACGACACCCCCTGCACCTCCCACGTTGACGCAAACGGCGACGGTGTGTGTGACAAGGAGGGCTGCGGCGCGAGCATGGGCACGGGCACGTGCCAGAATCACGTTGACCTCAACGGCGACGGTGTGTGTGACAGAGAGGGCTGCAACGAGCCCGTTGCACCGGCACCGGCAGGAAAAACCAAATACACGGTCCAGCTGAAGTCCGTGGGCGGCTATAAGCTCTCGGGCGTCTACCTCGACCTATACGATAGCGAGACGGGCGCGCTCGTTACCTACGAGAAGACGGACAAGGACGGCTTTGCCACCTTTGAGGTAGCAACGAAGGAGACCTACTACGTTTCCTTTGGCGATGGTGCGGCTCCCGCAGGCTATATAGGTCAGCAGAGCTATCCGCTTCAGGCAACGGGAACCGTTATCACCCTTGCAACACAGCTTCAGCCGGAGGGACACGCGGGTGTTACCTACGCACTCGGTGATATTATGCACGACTTCACCGTCACCACGAGCGACGGCACCGTTATAAAGCTCTCCGAGCTTCTCAAGACGAAGAAGGCTGTTGTGCTTAACTTCTGGTACACAGATTGCTCCTGGTGTATTGAGGAATTCCCCGACATCCAGACGGCATACGACACTGTTATAGACGAGGAGACGGGGCTTAAATACAGCGACCTCGTTGAGGTTGTGGCTCTTGACCCACCTGCCGCAAACGGAGACACGATGACCTCTATCCGCGGCTTCAAGGCGGACATGGATCTCACCTTCCCGATGGGACTTGACAACGACGGCATATATGCCTCCTTCGGTGTCGGCTCCTTCCCGACCACCGTTATCGTTGACCGCTACGGCATGGTTACGGTAAAGCACGCGGGTGCACTCCTCGGTGCAAGCTACTGGAGAAAGCTGTTCTCCTACTTCACCTCGGACAGCTATGAGCAGAAAACTGCCGCTACCTTCGAGGAGCTTATGCCCAAGGATAAGCCCAACGTACAGATGCCCTCCTCCGACAAGATAGCGGAGTATTTTGACGGTCAGTCAAATATGGGAATAACCTATTCCCCCGAAACCAAGCCCGGAGACGCAGAGTTCTCCTGGCCCTTCACCACAAAGACACTCGATGACGGCACGAAGTGCATAGTCCCCACCAACACGGGCTATGACAATTCCTATGCAACCCTCTACGCCACCGTAACGCTGGAGGCGGGCGAGGCGCTGATGTTCGACTACCACTCCTCCACCGAGCTTACCGATACCAATGCGGACGTCCTCTACGTAATAGTTGACGGCAAGGATATGTATTCCATCGCGGGTCTGCACGACAACAAGGATAGCTTCTGGGATAAGTGCTGTGCCTTTGTTGCTGAGGAGGCAGGCACCTATGAGGTAGCCTTCGTCTACATCAAGGACACAGCCGACGATGACCTTGCGGGAGTTGAGGATACTATATATCTTTCCAACCTGCAAAGGCTCGATAAGTCCGAGGTCGACGTGCCGACGTATATCTTCCGCTATGCCGACGGACTCACCTCCGGGCAGCTGTATCTGAGCGACGTCGACGGCTACTATCACGTAGGCAGTGCCGACGGTCCCATTCTCCTTGCTAACCTTATCGGATATACGCCCTTCGAGAGCAAGCTCGAGACGACCAACGCGAGAAAGACGGTCTCCGAGCGCCTTACCGAGGCGGGTACCTTCCTTGTTGGAGGCACCGACAGATACAATGACTTTATCAAGCACGCAAATTACAGCGTAAACTCCAGGAGCAGTGGCTACACCTCGGTTACCGAGGAGCTCTATACCCTCCTCGACGCATACGTAAGGAAGTATGCCGCAACCGCAGGAGTTACCTACACCGCCAACACCTGGCTCACCCTCTGTGCATACTACAACGCGTATGGCACGGGCGGCGAGGAGATGGCAGACCCGATAAAGGGACTTACCTCCTTCTCAGCCTTCGAGACGCTTGAAACCACCGACCCGAATAATAAGCAGTATAACACGGTAACCTTTGAAACCGTGGTAATGCCGAGAGGCTATCTGTATAAGTTCGTGCCCACAAAATCGGGCGCATACCGCATCACAACGCAGAGCGACGGTGTAACGATGAACGACAGAATCGATGCGTGGATTTTCGTCGGTGACCACTACACCTGGCCGTCGGTTCAGGAAAGAGTGCTTTACGACGATTCCGGTAGGGGCGAGAGATACAACCTCGACCTGCTTGTTGAGGGCGAAAACGGCTTTGAGCGTGATTACATCAACGCAAGTATGATAACCTACCTTGAGGCAGGAAAGACCTATTACCTTGCGTTTGGCTACGACGACATTTATAAATTCGACACCTTCACCTTCACCGTAACCTATGAGGCAGAGGCGTTTAACGCCTTCTTCGAGGCGAGCCCCGGCACCTTCACCTTTGAGGAGGGCCTCGGCGGCGCTGTCGGCGACACCATCGCGGGCGGCATTGACGTAATGATCAGCCCCGAGGACGGCATCTACCGTCATCTCATCTCCACCGAGACCGACAAGCAGACGGGTCTTGCACTCACTGATGCGGATCGACTTCGTGGAGAGGGCAGCTTTGTTGAGAAGAGCTGGGAGAATGATGGCATCTTCACCTACGTAACGGAGGTTTCCACCACGGTTGCACGCAACCGCTACGGTGTGCTTAATAAATCAGTGCTCACCACAACCTATAAGCTTGGCGGCAAGGTCTATGCCGACCTTATCTGGCCCACCAATATATTCACGACCAGAACAATGCAGCAGCTTATAAACGCGGATTCCTTCGACTTTACCAAGACCTCGGTCGACCTTGAGGCGCTTGCAATTTACACAGCTTATGCCGAGGACGGTATAAAGCGCTCCGTAATTATGACCCCCTGGCTCACCGAGCGCTTTGAGGAGCACTGGGTGGCAGACGGCACCGAGGCAGCCCTTGGTGCGGCAGGCAAGAGCCCGAGCGAGATTGCCGCAGTAAAGGCAGAGCGCCTTGCCGCCTATATCTCGGCTATGAACGAGACGAGCCTCGTTATCGCACCTCTGTTTGAAGAATGGTGGGTGGCCGAGGATATGGAGGCAGAGCTCAAGAAGGACGGTAAGACCAACGCAGAAATCGTTGAAATTAAAATTGAGGAATTCTATAATTACTGCTCCACCGAATTCACAGGATATGATGGCTACGAGATTATCTTCGAGGGCATTTGGCTCACCTCGGGCAGGGAGGACGCACTCCGAGCAGAGGGCATGGGACTTGCCGACATCAGAAATCTCAAGAAGGCAGAGCGGATTAAATACGTTGCAGACAGAGAGGCGTGGGATGAATACTACACCGAGATGAGTGCAACCGACGAGGCTCTTACCAAGCTCTTCAACATCGAGTGGGCAGAGAATGACTCCGAGGGCGACAAGGCAGCAGCCCTTGCCGCATATCTCGAGGAGGTTCACGAAAGACAGGCTGCGTGGGCTTCCGAATTTGAGTCCGTATGGGAGGAGGGCGGCTATCAGGCTATCTCCGACGGGCTTTATGACAAGAACTATTTCGAGGGCGAGTATAACGATAATTTCCATGAGCACGCAAGGCGCGGCTTCTATGAGTATCACGGCTACGAGGGCTTCTACTACTGGAGCGATATCTATGATATGGATAATCTCCTTATAGGAGTATTCCACGGCAGTATCCACTCATCTCTTGACAAGGAGGCTCTTGACCTCTTTGAGAAGGGCGCTGCGAGAATGCTTAGGGCAGAGTGGGGAAGCGAGTACACCGCAAGGTGGAACGAGATGCGTATGGGCGAGGTTGTCAGCGCATTCAGACTCGGCACCCTCTCCGTTGCCGATATCCCCGAGGCCTCGGTCAGCACCTTCCTTGCCGCAGGCAGGGCGGGAGTCGTTGAAATTTGGCTTGACGAGATGTATGAGTCCTTCGGCATTAACGATATAATCGGAGGCACCTTCCACGGCTCGGTATATTCCGAGGACGATCTTTATATTATGAATCTCGCGCTTGAGGCGGCATACAAGCTTCTCGCGAGCGAGTGGGGCGAGGACTTTGATCGCAACTGGGACCTCTACGGCATGGACGAGATGGTTGTTGCCTTTATGAACGGAACCGTCAGAGCCGATGAGCTTCTTAATCCCGATACGGTCACCCTCTTTGTAGATGCTCTGGCGCGAGGACTTGCAACCGAGCTCGGTCAGACCGAGGCGGACGCGGCGTGGAGCAGCTATGCTATGGAGCAAATCCTTGACGGCACCTTCCACGGCAGCATAAAGAGCGCACAGGACGCAGAGTCCATCGAGCAGTACCTCGAGCTTGCACGCGAGGGACTCGCTGAGCTCTGGGGCGACGAATATGAGGCAAATCTTGCCGCACACAGAATGGCAGACGTATTCGCTGCCTTCGAGGCAGGCACCCTCTCCGAGCTCGGTGAGGAGTACGACGGCGCCGTTGCACTCTTCCACAGCACAGTAAGAGAAAAGATCAAGCAAATGCAGGGGGAGATGTTCGATGAGAAGTGGGCTTCCTATCAGCTCGACGACGTCCTCGCAGGTATCTTCCACAATGACCTCACCGCAAGGATGCAGGCAGTCCTTGACGCTAATCTCGTCTTCGACGGCGAGGGTAACCTCGAGTATGAGAAGGCGAATCCCGAGAGGCAGGGCTGCGTCGAGGTTGATGCAGCACTTGCCGAGATGCTCCAGGCTCTTATGGATAAGTACACCTTTGCAGGTGTAGACCACTCCTGGACCAAGCTCTGCTACTATTATCTGTACCTCGGTCCCGAGGCGTGATATTCCTTGTAGGAAAGGAAAAATAAAATGACGAAATTCAAGAAAATATGGGCGCTTCTGACCTCGCTTGTGCTCCTCCTTTCGGTGCTCTCGGCTCTCTCCGCCTGCACCGAGCCCGACGAGGGCGACGGTGGCACTCCCTGCACCTCCCACGTGGACAACAACGGAGACGGTGTGTGCGACAGCGAGGGCTGTGACGAGAGTGTTGCACCCGAACAGACGGGGCCTGTTACCTACAAGGTAACGGTGAGGGACTACTTCGGCAATATTCCCGAGGGCTCCTTCGTCCTTGAGGTCGACACGGGTGCGGAGAACACCGTCAAGGCAAGGCTCAGAGACGGTGTTGCATCCCTCACTCTCGACCGAGGAGAATACACCTTCTTTATAAACACCGACGGTAAATACGTTTATGACGCGCAGAGCGCTGTCTGGACACCCGACAGCCGAGAGGCGGAGATAGTTTTCTACTCTCCCACCGTTGCAGGGCCCTCGATAGGCGTGGTATGCACCGAGCATACCGACAGCAATACCGACGGTGACTGCAGATGTGACCTCTGCGGACTCACACTTCCCACCTCCCACGTAAATGTGCAGGGAAATGACTGCGTTTGCGACGTGTGCGACGAGGTAATCGATGCATTCCATGAGGATAATGACGGTGACTGCGCGTGCGACACCTGCAGCTCGCCCTACCACCCCGACCTTGGCGGCGACAGAAGCTGTGACAACTGCGGCACCCCCCTCGTCAACCTTGACGGCTTGCTCGAGGGACGTCGCTACGTGACTACAACGGGCGTGTCTGTCGGTGCTACCTCGGTAGCCCTTGTGGCAGGGGATATGACCTACTTCATCTTTACCCCCACTGTGGGCGGTATATACAAATTCAGCTGTGTTGCCGAGGGTGAAAGCTCGATAGGCTACTACGGAGCTCCCCACTTCGTTCAGAAGGAAAACACCGCTACGATAGTCGATGGTGCATTCAGACTCACTATACCCGAGAGTGCAATAAACGAAGGTGCCGGTGGCACCGCGCAGTACGTTATCGGTATCAGAAGCGAGTCGACCGAGAGCGCTGTCCTGGTTATAGAGCGTGAGGACGACGTGCCCGAGGAGCTTCCCTTTGTTGACGTGCGTGCGGAGAGTGGTGCAGTAAAATACGACGACCCTCTCAACGACGGACTCGTCGACATCGACGTCACAAAGGCGGTTACGGTCGTTTACAACGAGGATGACGGATATTACCATTACGGCAGCGCAGACGGTCCCCTCGTGCTCGTCAAAATAACAGCGTGCGGCAACTCAAATCTTCCCGATTTTGCATTTGCCTCCTTCCTCTCGATAACCGAGACGGACAGGCTCTGCTACTATTTCTATGAGGGCGATACCGTCGTCCGCAAGGAAAGCTATAACGTAATGATAGAGGACTATGCGGCTCTCGCAGGCTCGCGCGGACTCGTCCCCCTTGACAAGACTCTTGCCGATTCGATAAAGAAAATGGGCGAGCACAACGGCTGGTGGGAGAAGGGCGGCGTCGGCTACATCTTCGGAGACGTATCGGTGAATGCCGAGTCGGCTTGGCTCTTCGCTTGCTCCTACGTCTCCCCCGACCTCTACGGCAGCTCTGCCTCTCCGATAGGCGTGAGACCCGAGGAGGGCAAGAGCTTTGCGGTGAGGGTCGACGCAGACAGCTCCACCTATCTCAAAATTATAGGCTCCGTCGGCGGCAGCTTCACCGTGACACTCTCCGACCCGACGGGCACTGCCACAGCCTCGGTGGGCTCTATGGAATACACCGACACCGACAGCGACGGTGTAATTACCTTTGACGTTGCGGTAGGCACGGTGATTGTGCTGGAGTGCGGCACTGACGCGCTCCTCACCTTCACCTGCGAGTAAAATAGGAAATTAAAGGAGAATATAAAATGAATATCAAGAGAATAATTTCTCTTCTTCTCGTGCTTGTGCTCTCGCTTGGCGTATGTGTTGGACTTGCCTCCTGCGGTGAGCCCGAGACCGAGCCCTGCACCTCCCACGTTGATAATGACAAGGACGGTGTGTGTGACACCGAGGGCTGCACCGAGGCGGTAACTCCCTCCGAGCCCGAGAAAACAGCCTATACGGTAACCGTGCTTGACGACGAGGGCAACGCGGTTGTCGGAGCTACGGTGGAAATCCTTGTCGGCTCCGTCAGATCGGATATCCTCACCACCAACACCGAGGGCAAGGTAAGCGCAGAATTTGACGTTCAGGGTACGGGTACTGTTGTTGCGAGAGCTACCGTAAAGACCGTCCCCGCAGGATACAAAACACCCTCCTCTGCCGAGAGATTTTCCGCAGGCGAGACCGAGCTGACCGTAACGGTTGAGAAGGACAGAAGGGTTGCCCATACCGTAAAGCTCGTTGACAGCGAGGGCAACGCGCTGAATATTGCAGGCGCGACGGTAATGATTTGCCAGCAGACCTGCCAGACCCCCGTAGATACGGATGAAAACGGCGTTGCAGTAATCACCTTCGAGCCCCTCCCCACCTACCTCAAGGTAAAAATCACCAACTTCGACTACGACACAAGTGACAACAATGATATCGAGACTCTCGATGCTCTTGTCGGCTACGTCTATGCCAAGGATACCGATGCTGAGGGATACATTCACTTCGAGCTGAGCGAGTTTGATGCCGCAGCTCCCGTGCTTGAGATCGTGCTTCTCAAGTAAGATATAAGAAAATGTAAAAAAGGACGAGAAATTCTCGTCCTTTTTTGTTGTATTCAGTTGTAAAATGACTTTATTTCCTCAATATCCCGCTTCAGCTCGTCGTAGGTAAGCTCGCTTGCATATTTGTATTCTATCAAGCCGTCGGGATTCAGAATTACCGTGACGGGGTAGCCGCCCGTAAAGCCGAGTGAGGTGTAATATTTGTCTGCCGTCGAGCCCTCAATCTGCGTGTCGAGCGCGAATATCATATTGTCCCAGTCGGAGTAGTTGTTTTTGATGTGGTCGGGAGCCTGATCCTCGTTCAGGACCGTGTGTATCGCAATGACAGTGACCTCGCCTGCATACTCGTCTGCAATGCGGTTAAAGTCGGGCAGCTCCTTTTTACAGCCGTCGCACCAAACGCCCCAGAAGTTGATAATCACAATTTTGCCGTCGGTCGCGGCAGGGTTGATTATATCACCCGTTTTGCCGTTTTCGTCGAGCACCTCGAGGTGTGCGCCAATGCACTTGTCGAATATTGCATTGCCCGTTGCAATCTCGCTTCCGTCCTTGTTAAGGAAGGCAAGACCGCACGTATCGCAGCATAGATCGCCGTCCCCGTCTGTGCAGCTGTCGGAAACAACAAGCTCGGAGGGGTCCTTGTAGATGAAGTTGTAGTAAACAAGAGAGCCGACAAGGAGCGCGACGGTGAGAATCAGGGAGACGAGCCTTGCTACAAAGGAGCGGCGCTCCGCCTTCTTCTTCTCGGCGGCAACCTCCTCCTCGGTGGCAGGGCGCTCGAGCCTTGCCGACAGCTCCGTCTCATTCGGGGGGAGGAATATTTTTGATCCGCGCCAGGTTATGGCATTCGTCGGGCACACGTCAACACACTCGCCGCAGTTGATGCACTCGCGGTCGCCAACGTGCTTGATATCCATCTTGCATTTTGCGTGGCATCTTCCGCAGTCAACGCACTTGTCTCGGTTGAGCTTGATGCCGAGGATAGAGAAGCGGTTGAACAAGCCGTACAGAGCCCCGAGAGGGCAGAGAAAGCGGCAGAAGAAGCGGTAGATAAATACGCACAGTAGCATTACAGTCACAAAAAGTGAGAACTTCCACACGAACAGCGGACCGAGGTTTAACAGCTCTGCCGCGTTGTCCGCATGGGAGAGCAGACCTATCGCACCCTCGAGCACACCTGCGGGGCAGATATACTTACAGAAGGAGGGAATTCCTCTGTCCTTCATCATATATAGAAGTGGAATGCAAACCGTTATAAATACGAGAATTACGTACTTGAGGCAGGATAGCACTCGCGTAAATCTCGATTTTTTAATCTTCGGGGTCTTAATCTTGTGCAAAAGATCCTGAACAAGTCCGAAGGGACAGAAGAAGCCGCATATCATTCTGCCGAACATAATGCTGTAAAGCAGGATAATGCCGAATATGTAGTAGGGAGCTCTCTTTCCCGAGGCAGAGAAGGCATTCTGGAGTGCACCGATGGGGCACGCCGCCGACGCACCGGGGCAGGAGTAGCAGTTGATGCCCGGGGCGCACAGATTCTTGAGCGGACCCTGGTATATCTTTCCCGTCACAAAGCCCTTGATATGCGCGTTGAAGAGCAGGGCGCAGTACAGCTGTATAAGACGGCGCTTGGTGGGGATGTGGCTCTTAAACCAATTTAATATCCTTTTCATACCTTAATCACCCCAATCCTATACATTCGCGGCATATCTTTGCCGCCTTGTCGAGCACGTCTGCCATTCCCCCGTTTACAATGCCGAGGATAATGAAGACCATCGAAAGCGCAAGAATGGCGGTTGCCGCAATTCTGCCGATAAGTGCCGAATTAGTGCGGAGCCACACGGCGGCGGCAGGGGGAGGGGGCAGGGGAGAGCCGTCCTCGGCACTCATTCGCAGGAGCTTGCCCTCGCGCCTCTTCGAGCTTGCGAAGAGGATACCGATTACAAAAGCATACACCGCCGACGGAGTGAGAAAGGCGAGGAGCACAAGAGAGAATGCAAGCACCTCTTCGTTTGCATTGCCGAGGGCTGTAAAGGTCTCGCTGTCAAGCATTCTGATAATGGGATATATCAAAGATATGATAAACAGACCTATCCCCGAGAGGGTAAAGATAAAGCGAAGCCTTCTCTCCCTCATTATGGCAGAGACTGTCTCACTGTCATAGAGCGCGTCCTTGGCGCGTCTTTTTGCGATAGAGTATTTTGCGTCCTCGTCGGGGGCAGCCTTGAGCTTTTCGTCTGTGAGGGGGAGCAGGCGGTTTAGGATGGGTGTACCGATTATCATGGCGAGAGCTATCGCAGACGGACAAATCAGACGCAAAAGCGCCCCTCCGATTTCCTCTCGCAGCCCATCACCCGTATATCTGCCCTCGCTCGCAAGGCGCTCGATATTCTCCTCCGAGAAAACGCAGGCACAGGATATGATGAAGCAAATCCCGAGTGCTATCAGCATAGCCGCGAGGACGGTAGAGTATATTCTGTGTATCAGCCTCTTTTTGTTTTCGTTCATAAGGCGACCGTAGCCTTTCTTAAAAATTATTAAATAGTATATCATGTTTTCTTTGAAAAGTCAATATAAATCGCGCGTTGCGGCTCGGGAAATGTAAAAAAACGGGATTGCATAAAAACAAAATCATTCGCAATAATTTTACACGGGATACCGTTTATTGACAAAAATGTAAATAATTATTTGCCATTTTCCGACAGTGCTGTCGCGCCGTACGAACGGGCATCCCGCCTCGCGCGAATTGTTAATAATCTGTTATAAAGATAGAAAGGTGCTTGAAATTGTCGGCAAAATATGCTATAATCTTCTACGCGTATTATATATTTATACGCGCAAAAACAGAAAGGCAAAACAGATCAATGAACAGAAAGAATCTCACAAGGCTATCATCGCTGCTCGTCGTAGCCGTTATGGTTGCTCTTCTTCTTGCGTCCCTTCTCACACCCGTTATGGGTGCGGGCTCGGGTACAATCGGGGGCATCAATGCACTTAACGGCATCAACACGAACTGGCAGCAGTATCTTGACGGCTCGGTAGTAACAAAGCTCCCCGAGACCGTTAAGTCCACCGACGAAATATCGGTGATAATAAAGCTTGATAACCCTGCGCTCCTCGATGCTCACGAGGCAACCGACAGGACTATGTCCCTCGCCGAGTTTGCCCTCACCGATGAGGCGGAGGCTGTCAGAAAGGAAATACTCAGGGAAAAGAGCGAGTATCTCGCCCTGCTCGACGAGCGCGGAATAGAATACGCGACGGGTCTCACCTACGATACCGTTTTTGCCGGCTTTGAGATAATCATCAAGGCGTCGAGCTTTGCTACCGCTACCACCCTGCTCGGCGAGAACGGCACAGCCATCGTCGGTGAGGTGTATGAGGTTGCCGAGACCAAGCTCGTGAACAACAAGGTCGACTTCTATGAGGATACGGGTATATTCGACAGCTCGGACTTCCCCTTCGACGGCTCGGGCATGGTTATTGCCGTGCTTGATACGGGTCTTGACTACACCCACTCTGCCTTCGATCCCTCGAGATTTACAGCCACCGAGCTCGGTCTTACCAAGGATGAGGTTGCAGCCCTGCTTGGAAATACCGATGCGGCATCCCGTTATCCCGGTCTCTCCGCAGACGACGTGTATCTCAACGACAAGGTACCCTTTTCCTTCGACTATGCGGACAGCGACCCCGACGTTTACTCCATGCACAACAACCACGGCACCCACGTCTCGGGCGTTATAGTGGGCAAGGACGACGTTATCACGGGTGTTGCACCCAACGCACAGCTTGTGTCGATGAAGATATTCTCGGATACCGCCGACAGCGCGCGTACCTCCTGGATACTTGCCGCGCTCGAGGACTGTGTTACACTCGGAGTTGACGTTATCAATATGTCTCTCGGTACCGCCTGTGGCTTCAGCCGCGAGATGGACAAGGAGGCAGTGACGGGTGTCTACGACAGAATCCGCTCCACCGGTATCAGCATGGTCGTTGCCGCCTCCAACAGCTTTAACTCCGCCTACTCCTCGGAGAAGAACGGCAACCTTCCTCTGACCTCCAACCCCGACTCCGCTACGGTAGGCTCCCCCTCCACCTATGAGGGCGCGCTCTCGGTTGCATCCATCGCAGGCGAGAAGACCCCCTATATGCTCTACAACGGAAAGATAGTCTATTTCGTTGAGGCAACCAATTCCTCCCAGAAGGAAAAGGACTTTTTTGATGAGATTCTGACTCCCCTTGGCACTGATTCTGTTGAAATTGAATATATACTTATCCCCGGTGCGGGACGCCCCGCAGATTATACGGGTCTTGATATGACGGGCAAAATTGCCCTCGTCCGCCGCGGCTCGAACACCTTCGAGGAGAAGGCGAATGCCGCGCAGGCCGCAGGCGCCGCAGGCATCATCGTCTTCAACAACGTTGCAGGCGACATCAAGATGAACGCAGGCGTAACCAAAATTCCGATTTGCTCGATAGGGCAGGACGACGGTGAGATGCTTGCCGCAGCGGGCAGCGGTGTGCTGAAAATAAGCCGCATACAGACCTCGGGCCCCTTCATCTCCGACTTCTCATCCTGGGGCCCCACCCCCGACCTCGGAATCAAGCCCGAGATAACCGCCCACGGAGGCAACATCCTCTCCGCTGTAACCGCAAATACGGGCGAGAGCGGCTATGACCGTCTCTCGGGTACCTCGATGGCTTGTCCCAATATGGCGGGTGCCGTTGCTCTTATGAGACAGTACGTCAAGGCAACCTTCCCCGAGATCCGTGAGGACGAGGTCGAGGTTACCGCTATGGTAAACAGACTCCTTATGTCCACCGCGGATATAATGCTCAACAAAAACGGTCTGCCCTATGCCGTAAGAAAGCAGGGCGCGGGACTCGGCAACCTTGACAAGGCGTCCGCCACCACCGCATATATCCTCACCTACGACCGTCTCGACGGCTCCGTGATGGACAAGACCAAGCTCGAGCTCGGAGACGACCCCGAGAGGACGGGCGTATATGAGATGACCTTCTCGGTCAATAACTTCGGCTACTACGACCTTATCTATTTCGTTGACGCATACGTCATGACCGAGGGCGTCAGTGAGACCAAGACACACGCGGGCGAGACCACCGTAACCGAGGAGGGCTACCTCCTTGACGGCGCAAAAATCGAGATAATCTCGGTAAGCGGCGGCACACAGAGCGGCATGAAGGTCACCGTCCCTGCAGGTGAGAGCACCGACGTCACGGTGAGAATAACCCTCTCCGATGCCGATAAGAAATACATAGACGACTCCTTTGAGAACGGTATGTACGTAGAGGGCTTCGTAAGGCTTGAGCCCGTGTCGGGCACCGACGTAGGAATGAGCGTGCCCTACCTCGCCTTCTACGGCGACTGGACCGAGGCACCCCTCTTTGACCTCGACTATTTTGAGACCAACAAGGACGAGCTCGACGATTCTATCGAAACCCTTGACAAGACCCTCCCCGACGCATACGCAACCCGTCCCGTCGGCGGTCTTTACCTCGATTACATCAGCTATCTTGGCTCCTACTACTTCGTTCAGGACCCCCAGAATGAAATAATCTCGGCAAACCGCGATTACATATCCCTCACCAACACGGGCGAGGCGCTCCACTCTCTTGTCAGCGTCTACGCCGGACTTCTCCGTAACGCGGAGAGGATAGTCGTGACGATAACCGACGATGCAACGGGCGAGGTTATATTCGAAACTGTTGCAAACGACGTGAGAAAGTCCTACGGTGACGGCGGACCCATCTATCCTGCCAACGTGGAGATAGAGTTCGACACCCTCGACTACAACCTTATGAACAACAGTCGCTACACCGTGCGCCTTGAGGGCTACCTCGATTACGGTGACGGCGGCATTGAAACGAATGAGAAGAACACCTTCGAGTTCCCGATAACCATGGACTTCCAGGCTCCGCAGGTCACGGGTGTGGAGTATTACACAGAGTATGACCGCGATAGCGAGAAGATGCGCCTTTATGCCAAGGTTGCAATTTACGACAACCACTATGCAATGTCCTCGCAGATAGGCTACATAAGCGACAACCTCGATTACGACCCCACAGACCCCGAGGACAGCCCCTACATCTTCAACACCTTCAATTCCTATATGACCCCGGTCTACTCCGAGCGCAACAGCGTAAGCTACGTTACCTACGAGCTCACCGACTATATCTCCGACTTCAAGGAGAAGGCGTCGGTCGCAGAGCTTGACGGCACCTCCTTGAGAAACAGCTTCGTCATCTCCTGCTATGACTATGCGCTGAACGAGTCGACCTTCCAGATTCCTCTGCCCGACGATATCACCGACTTCTACTTCGACGGGTATGAGCTCACCCTTTGCCGCAACGAGGTGTTCACCCTCGAGCCCGAGACCTATCCCGGCACCGAATGGACCGACTTCCTCGTCTACGGGGACTACGACGCCTCCGTTGTGAACGTCGTCGGCAATAAGATAGTAGCGGTAGGCAAGGGCACCACCGACGTCACCGTAAGAAGCCTTGACGAGAGTGGCAGGAGCGTTGTTGCCGAGCAGAAGCTGCGCATAAGAGTTCTTGACGAGGGAGACCCGGGATTTGTCTACTATGACAAGCCCGTAGCCGACGTCTTTGAGCTTCGCGCCTACGAAACGCTCAAGGCATACTACGTTGTCAACACCGACGAGCGCGATATTGGCTCGACGGGCAGCATCACCACCTTCAACGGCAGATACTCGCTGAAGCTCTATCCCTCCGAGTCTGTCAGACTCATATATGAGCTAGCGGAGTATTTCCCGTCAGACACGACGGTCGTCTTTGAGAGCTCAAACGAGAATATTGTAAAGATTGACGGCACGGGCACCGTTGTCGCCCGTGAGGAGGGCTATGCCTCCGTCACTGTCAGCGTATACCTCGACGGAGAGCCCACCTACTATTCCGCAACGGTCGATATAGAGGTAAAGGACCCCTACCTTACGACAGGCCCCTCCCTCACTCACTACTACGGACTCGGCGGCACCGTTGAGGTGCCCGCAAGACTCGAGCTCACCGAGATCGGTCAGTTTGCCTTCTCCAACTACGACTGGGTAGAGAAGGGCGAGGACGACGAGATAAGCGAGGAGGAGCCCACCGAGACCAAGCAGTGGTTCCTCGGAGAGGGAACTATCACCAAGGTCGTTATCCCCGAGGGCATCAAGAAGATTGGCGCCTACGCCTTTGCCAGCCTCACCGCCCTCGAGGAGGTTGTTCTTCCCTCGACTCTCGAGGCAATCGAATACGGTGCCTTCTACAACTGCGTAAAGCTCAAGAGGGTAGTGGGACTCGAGCACGTCCAGCTTATAAACAAGCACGCCTTCTACAACTGCCCGATAACGGGTAGAATAGACCTCTCGAGCGCGTATGCCGTCTCCGACTATGCCTTCGCTGCACCTTCCAATGCGGCTCTGGCCGAGGTTGTCCTCCCCGAAACACTCCGCTCCATCGGAGCCTATGCCTTCTCGGGACAGAATAAGCTCACCCGCGTGACGGTAAATGCCGCAAGCGTCAAGCTCGGAGCCTATGCCTTTATGAATTGCACACGACTCACAAGCATAAACATCAATACCCAGGTTATTCCGACGGGAGCCTTCTACGGATGTCTCTCCCTCGCGTCGATAACTCTCGGTGCAGATGTTGCTACGGTAGGCGAGTATGCGTTCTACAACACCAAGCTCACAGCCTTCACCGTTGCCGACGGCAACGCAGTCTACCGTCCCCAGCAGAGCGGTGCCTACCTCCTCTCTGCCGACGGCTCGACACTTCTGCTCGTTGCACCGGGTGTCGGCTCGTCCTTTGCGCTCAATAACCCCGAGGTAACGAGAATAGGCAGCGGTGCCTTCTCCGCCAGCCAGACGCTGAAGAGCGTCAGCATCCCCTCGGTAACCGAGGTTGACAGCCATGCCTTTGCAGGCTGCTCCGTCCTTGAGAGCATCACCCTCGGCACTCTTACCTACGTCGGCTCCTATGCCTTTGCCGACACAGCGATTAAGGTGCTGCCCGATATCAGCGCCCTCGACGAGATAAGCGATTATGCATTTGCATACACCGACCTGACCGAGGTAACGATTCCCGACGGCACGGTGATCGGAGAGGCGGCATTCGGTGAGTGCCGTTCTCTTGAGCGCATCCATATCGGAAATAACGTTATTATAGGCAGCTCCGCCTTTATGGTGACACCCACCATCGTCTACTATGATGAATATACACCCCCCTCGTATGACGACGGTGGCAGAAGGGTCTACTACTATGAGTTTGAGTCTCCTCTGAAGGAGCTCCATATAGGTGAAGGCGCAGTGATAGGCACCTCTGCCTTCTATTATGCAACGAATCTCGAGAGAGTCACCCTCGGTGACGGTGCGGTAATAGGAGATCTCGCCTTCTACAATGCCTGCTCGCTCAGGGAGATTGACCTCTCGGCGGCTGTGAGCATCGGCTCCTATGCCTTCTCGGGCGACTCCTGGCCGACCTTCACCGACAAGACCTTCTCCGACCAGTATATCAAGGAAAATTATTACGTTTACAAGTATTTTGCACCTAAGCTCACGAGCGTCGACCTCTCGAGTGCGACCTATATCGGCGAGAGAGCCTTCCACTACTGTGAGAGTCTCGTCTCTGTCAAGCTCGGCGAGGGTGTGAGAAGCATCTCCACCTATGCCTTTGCAAACTGCTCCGCGCTGAAGAGCATCAATCTCGAGGGCGTTGAGTATATAGACGAGAGTGCCTTTGCCGAAACGGCACTTACGGAGGTAAGCCTCGACAGCATCGTCACGGTAGGTAAGTACGCCTTCACCACCTGTGAAAGCCTTACCTCGGTAAGCCTCAATCCCTCCTGCGCCGAGATTCTCGAGGGTGCTTTTGCAAGCTGCACGGCACTTCGCAGGGTTGACAACCTCAGATATATATCCAGAATCGGCGCGTATGCCTTTGCGCATACCCTGCTTAATAACATCGACCTCACCATGGCAAGCTACGTCGGTGACCTTGCGTTTATGAAGCAGCGCTTCACGATAGTCAGGCTGACCCTCGGCGAGCTGCTCACCGAGATTGGTGACAACCCGTTTGCTATGTGCATCATCGACCCCGAGTGCCTCACCCGAGAGGTCGTGGTTGACAGCTTCAACGGCACAGACCTCACCGAAGCGGTCAACACCTATGAAATAAGCGAGAATATCCTCGTTATAAACGGCTCTCTGTATGCAAGAGTTCCGAACGGGCTCGAGCTCGTCTTCTACACGGGAGACGGAGCGCGCTATGAGGTTGAGGAGGGAACGGTCAGAATATCCTCCTATGCCTTCGCGGGCTCAACCCTCGAGGACATAGTTCTCCCCGAGTCGCTCAGGTCGATAGGACACAAGGCGTTCTACGGTGTGACGAATATAGACAGCGTGGTATTCAAGAGCTACAGCGCTCCCGTCCTCGAGGAGGAGTACGACCAGGAATACTATATGAGCTACGACAATATCCCCGGCTCGGGCAGCTACGGCATCTCCGAGTATGACAGCAAGTATCCCCTGTCGCAGAACACGGTGATAAAGACGGGTCTCGGCATAAGCCCCTATTATATGTGGGGCATCACCTCCAGATCCTCAAACTACTTCTACGGCGCAAGCTTTGTCGATTATATCGGCAAGGGGAATAAGGATATCGAGATGGTTCGTCCCGTCAACGGTGTCGGCTATGACTCGTTTATCTATTCGCAGTATTTCACCGACGTGCAGGACGGTGCAGCCGCCCCCGACGAGGTTACCACCCTCGCTATCGAGGCGATAGAGAAGCTCGTCGGCGTCAGAATCAATCTTGAGCATGAGCAGCTCGTCCTTGAGGCGCGTGCGGCGTATGACAGGATTGCCACCGAGCTCCAGCGCGCAATTGTAAGCGAGCGCTACGATGAGAGCGGCACCTCCTACACCAACATCCTCACCTCCGCGGAGAGAAGAATAGCAGCGCTCAAGGGCGCAGCCGGCGAGAGCCCCGATGAGCCCGAGGATGCCCCGAGCACCGACGAGCCCGAAAATGCACCCGACAACACGGTAAGAAACACCGTTATCGTTATTACGGCACTGCTGCTTATAGCAGGCGTTGCCACCGTCCTCATCATCGCAAGAAAGAGAAGAGAAGGAGAGAGTGAAGAGTAATGAAAGCTAAAAACAGAATAACGCTACTCCTTGCGGCACTTATGCTTCTCCTTTGCCTGATGTGCGTCAGCGCCTGCTCGCAGGAGGAGGCGGAGGGCACTGTGTCGGTAAGATACAATGCCAACGGCGGTACTTTTACAACCAACACCTACACGGTAATTGATACCTACTCCCTCTCCGAGCTGCCGAAAAACGGCAGCGGAGGCTATGAGGTACCTCTCGTTGATCCGAGCGACTCCCGTCGCGGCGAGGAAAACTCCTTCCTCGCCTCGCGCTCCGGCTATTTCCTCGTCGGCTGGTACGCGGCATTTGAGTCGGACGGTGAGACCGTATATCAGCGGTGGGACTTCAGTAGCGACACACTCGAGCTCGATGAGAAGAGCGCAAGAGAGGGTGGGGTAGTCCTCGACGTCTATGCAATGTGGCTGCCCGAGTTTACCTATGAGTTCTATGAGCTCTCCACGGGCAACCTTCTCAAGGCGCATAGGGTAGACCCGATGTACGTCGACTCCCTCCTCCTTCCCGAATGGGATGAGGAAACGGGCAAGCTCGATATGCACGATTTCCCCGAGGTTGAGGGAAGGACCTATAAGGGCTTGTACCTTGACCCCCACGGTATAGAGTCGGTGACGGATGAGCGCGTGTACCACACGGGCAAAATCGACTATGAGGCAATCGAGGCGACCGACACGGTGATGAAGCTGTACGTCGACACCTACGATACCGTGACCTACAACGTATACAAGGCAGAGCACCTCATCGATGCGGCTGACCCCACCGCCACGTACAACATTATGTGCGACCTCGACTTTTCCGAGGACGGCTGGGCAGACGAATTTATCTACGGTGAGTTCTCGGGCAGAATATACGGCAACGGTCATAAGCTCAGCAACATCACGCTCTATCAGTCCTCCACCTCCAAGACCGACGCAGGACTTTTCGGCGTCGTAAAGGACGGTGCGGTATTTGAGGACGTTATGCTTGAAAACGTTAATTTCTATATTGAGACGGGCTCACGTATGGTGGGTGCCAGCTTTGGACTTTTCGCGGGCGTGCTCGAGGAGGGTGCGGAGCTCTCGGGAGTCTCAATAAACGGCAAAATAACAGTTACACCCTCGCCTTATATCACGTCAGGCACGGTTCTCGGCTTGTTCTGCGGAACGGGTAACCACAAGGATATCGACATTTCGGGTATCCGCTGTGTGGCTCTCGCACCCGAGAGCGATTATGACACGGGTCTTTCGCTCCTCGTCGACGGCAACACGGTGAAAATAACGGTTATCCCTGCCAAGGAAGACTAGACTGTGACGTGCTAACGAAGCTATAAGGAGGAAAAAATGAAGAAAGTCATATCACTCATACTTGTCCTTTGTATGTGCCTTTCTATGGTGCTCACGCTTGCCTCGTGCGCGGACTCGGGAGCACCCGATGCGTTCGTAATAATGTCCGAGGAGCTTGACGGACTCTTTAATCCGTTCTTCTCGACCACGGGCGCCGATAACACCATCGTCGCCATGACACAGATAAGTATGCTAACGTCTAAATACGAAAACGGTGAGGTCGTCGTCGGCTACGGCGAGGATGAGGCCGTTGTAACTCTGGACTTTGAGAGTGTCTACAACAAGAAGAAGGACCAGACCGTATTTACCTTTGTAATAAAGAACGGAGTCAAGTTCTCCGACGGGCATCCTCTCACGATAGAGGACGTGCTCTTTAACCTTTATGTATATCTCGACCCCGTCTACACGGGCTCTGCCACGATGTATTCGACCGATATCGTCGGACTCACAGCATACAGAACGCAGACCGTTGGCGCAGGCTCCTCGAGCAGCAATGACGACAGAATCTCGTCCCTTGCAAACGACAGAGCAAGCTCGAGAGTAAAGGAGCTTCTCAACCTGTTCAACAGCCTTCGCAAGAAGAACAGAAATACACCCGTATCCTACGAGGATATGAAGGCGGCTATCCTTGCCCATTCGCTCTCCTCGGGATACAAAAACGCAGTATCCAACACTCCCGAGAGTGTAAAGGTAGACCAGCTTCTCGCTGACTACGACCTCACCCTCAAGAAGTTCCGCGAGGAGCTTGAGTCCGACTACGTAAGCTCGCAGGAGTCCTTCACGGAATCTCCCTACAAGGAGAGAAAGGAGTTCCTTGACCCCATCTTCTGCTATATGTTTGCAGAGGGCTACGTGGACGTTGAGTACTACAAGGACCCCGTAACCAACAAGGAGGATCGCTCGAGGATAATCAAGCTCACCAAGAACTACAACGACGCGCTCCTCACCACCAAGGAGGCGGCTATCAGCTTCGTCTACGAGGACAAGATATCCAACGAGCTTAATATCATACTCACCTATTGGGCAACCGCGCAGGAGCTCATGACCGAGTATGCCGCTCAGGCAAAGGAGGTTATCCTCCATGCAAATATCAAGGACGGTGACCTTCGCGTAGACAGCATATCGGGCATCGTCTCCCTCGGTCACAGCAAGACCACCGCGGGCACCACCGTCACCGTAAACGGCACCGACTACCTCGTTGCCGACAAGCATAACGACGACGGCACACCCACCCAGCCCGAGACCGTAACCGATGCCGATGGCAAGCCCGTGGAGCAGCCCGAGGCATTCGACGTCCTGCAGATCACCATCGACGGTGTTGACCCCAAGGCTGTGTGGAACTTCGCCTTTACCGTAGCGCCTCAGCATTACTACGGAGAGGGAAGTAAGGTGGGCGTTGACGTCGCAAGCAATAAGTTCGGTGTAGAATACGGCTCGTTCGACTTTATGACCAAGATAGTCCAGTCCAACCGCAACATCTCCGTGCCGATGGGCGCAGGTGCCTACAAGGCAACCAACCGCGCAAACGCGGACAACCCCGACGGCAACGAGTTCTACTCGGATAACGTCGTCTACTTCAAGGCAAACGAGTATTTCGAGACGGTAGGAGAGGGACTTAACAACGCGAAGATAGAGAAGATACGCTATCAGGTAGTAAGCTCCAATAACGCTCTGTCTGCACTCGAGTCCGGCTCGGTACACTACGTATCCCCCCAGCTTACCCAGGACAACTATAAGAAGATAGACGCCCTTGAGGCTGTGGGAATGAACTCCCTGCTTGCAAAGCAGCTCGGCTACGGCTACATTGGCGTAAACGCGAGCAAGATAACCGATATCAACCTTCGCCGCGCAATCCTCTCCGCAATGAACACCGCCTCGGCAATAGCATACTACCGTGCAGGCACGGCAGAGCAGATTTACTGGCCGATGTCTACCGTCTCCTGGGCATATCCGAGGGACGACAGCGGCAAGCTCTCGCAGGACAACGGCAGAGACTACCCTCAGATAGGACTCTTCGATAAGGAGGTCGCAAGGGAGAAGATTCTCGAGTATATGGCGGCAGCAGGCGTCAGTGAGGGCGACTCGCAGCTTGACATCACCTTCACCATAGCGGGCTCCAACCTTCAGGAGCACCCCGCCTACGTCACCTTCCGTGATGCCGCGGCTCTTCTCAACGAGCTCGGCTGGGAGGTAGAGGTTGTTCCCGACACCCAGGCGCTCACCAAGCTCTCCACGGGCTCGCTCGAGGTTTGGGCGGCAGCATGGGGCTCAACGATTGACCCCGACCTTTACCAGGTCTATCACAAGAACTCCACCGCGACGAGCACTCTCGCGTGGGGTTACCCCTCAATAAAGAACAGCTCGACCCGTCGCCAGGAGCAGAAGATTCTTGACGAGCTGAGTGAGCTTATCGACGACGCACGCTCCACCACCGACAAGGAGGAGCGAATAGAGCTGTATGAGGAGGCAATGGGCAAGATACTCGACCTTGCCATCGAGCTTCCCATCTACCAGCGCTCGACCGTCTACGTTTATAATGCAAACATAATTGACCCCGCGTCCCTTCCCACAAACGAGGAGATGAACCCCTACACGTCTCCGCTTGACCGAATCTGGGAAGTTGATTTCGTGAGGTAGGAAGGAGGAAATATGCTTAAATACATAATCAAAAGACTTCTTTTGTCCATAGTAATTCTTCTTGGCGTGTCGCTGATAATATATTTCCTCGTCCGCCTCATGCCCGTCGACTTCATCCAGAACAAGATTAACGCGATGAACCAGGGCGGTGCTACCATCGACGAGTCCACCGTGCAGGCGATGTATGAGATGTACGGTCTCGGTGACAACAGCTTTATGGGAATTCTCTCGGGCTACTTTAACTGGCTTGGCAATCTATTCCGACTTGACCTCGGTCGCAGCTTCCAGTATTCCGCACCCGTCACCGACGTTATCGTCGACCACATGGGCGTGTCTTTTGCGGTGGCTCTTATCGCGACCTTCTTCGAGTTTATGATTGCCATTCCCCTCGGCATCACCGCCGCAACCCACCAGTATTCGATACGCGACTATGCTGTAACGATACTCGTAATGATAGGCATATCCCTTCCGTCCTTCTTCTTCGGTCAGATGCTGAAGGACCTGTTTGCAAACAAGCTGAAATGGTTTCCCGCCTCGGGTCTTGTCGATGCGGGCAGCTCCGCGACGGGACTTGCGCTGTTGCCCGACTATCTTGCACATATGTTCCTGCCGATACTGACGGTAGTAATACTCAGCATAGGCGGACGAATGCGTATGACGCGAACGAATATGCTCGAGGTTCTCAATGCCGACTACATCCGCACGGCAAGAGCCAAGGGCTTGAAGGAAAGCAAGGTTATCTACAAGCACGCCTTCCGCAACACCCTTATCCCCATAGTAACGACCCTTGCGGGACTTTTGCCCTCCCTCTTCTCGGGTGCTATCATCACCGAGCAGGTCTTCGACCTTCCCGGTATCGGTAACGTAGCGCTCAAGGCGATGAACGCGGGCGATATTCCCTTCATAATGGGCTACAATATGTTCTTAGCATTCCTCTCGGTTATAGGAGTGCTCTTATCAGACCTTATGTATGCGCTGGTAGACCCGCGCGTAAAGCTGGAGTAAAGGAGGGCAGACGAAAATATGGAAAACAAAAAAGCTATAAATCAGAACGAAGCCCTCAGCGAAGCGAAGGAAAAGGATACGGAGGCGCCCCTCGACAAGAACGTGCGCCTTATGTCCCCGACGCGTATGGTTGTCCGTCGCTTCTTCCGCTCGAAGCTGTCTATCATAGGACTTATAATGATTATAAGCCTCTTCGCCTTCAGCTTCCTCGGACCTCTGTTCTATACCCAGTGGGGAGAGATAGAGGTAGACGAGTCTCAGCCCGTAAAGCCTAACTATTCAACCTATGAGATAGAGCTCACCGATAAGGACGGAAAGGTCATCCACGTCAGCCAGACTATCGAGACCGTCTCCGACTTCAACGGACTTGCACCTATGTCGTGGGAGCATCCCCTCGGCACGGATAAGCAGGGCTACGACGTTTTCGTCCGCCTTATGTACGGCGGCAGAATATCCCTTATCGTCAGCTTCCTCTCGGTATTCGTCATCACCGTTCTCGGTGTAATTATGGGCGGTATCGCGGGCTACTTCGGCGGCGCTATCGACAACGTGATAATGCGTGTGTGCGATATCCTAATGTGTCTGCCCGGCGTGCCGATCCTCCTTATCATAAGCCTTATCCTTGATTCGGCTGACGTCGATGCCAAGTACCGTATATATCTGCTTATGATATATCTGACACTCTTCTCCTGGCCGGGCACCGCCCGTCTTGTCAGAGGACAGATACTCTCCCTTCGCGAGCAGGAGTATATGGTTGCCGCGGAGGCGATGGGCTACTCGGTGCCCCGTAAGATATTCAAGCACCTCGTGCCCAACGTAATGCCCCAGCTCATCGTTCAGATGACCCTCAGCCTCGGTAGCATGATACTCTATGAGGCAACCCTCTCTTACCTGAACCTCGGTGTAAGAGCGCCCTACGCCGCGTGGGGCACTATGATAAACGTAATTTCCACCGATATGGAAATTCTCCAGAACTACTTTAACGTATGGGGCCCGCCCGGCATCTGTATCGTTATTGCCGTTCTCGGCTTCAACTTTGTTGGCGACGGCCTGCGCGATGCGCTCGACCCGAAGATGAGGAGGTAAAAAATGAGCAAGGATAAAAAGCTTGAAATAAAAACCTCCGCAAAGGCAAAAAGCTACCTTACGGGTAAGGAAATAAAGGAAATAGCCAAGGCAAACGCCAAGGTTATGAAGCAGCTTGAGAAGTACAAGTACCGCAAGGCTGACGAGTCCGAGTTCGTCACCGAGATGAAGGACGACGCCAATATCCTTGAGATTGAGGACCTCAACACCTATTTCTTCACCGACCAGGGTGTCGTAAAGGCGGTAAACGGCGTTTCCCTCAATATCCCGAAGAATGCCACCGTAGGCATCGTCGGTGAGTCGGGCTGCGGCAAGAGTGTAACGAGTATGTCGGTTATGCGCCTGCTCCAGGGACCGCAGGGACAGATATACTCGGGCTCAATCCGCTTCAAGGCATACGACTACGTCCTCGACGACAAGGGCAGACCCATTCCCGTCTACGAAAAGGATGAGGAGGGCAACGTCATAACCGAGGAGGTAACCGATAAGAAGGGCAGAGTGACTACCCGTCCCGTTCACAAGAAGGACGCACAGGGCAACCTTATGTACGAGAGCGAGGAGAAGGTCTACGATATCGCAAAGATGCCGATAAGGGAGATATACCGCATCCGCGGCAAGCAGATTGCGATGATCTTCCAGGAGCCCATGACCTCCCTTAACCCCGTATTCACGATAGGACAGCAGCTCGACGAGGTAACCTTTATCCACGTTCCCGACGCAACGAAGGAAATGGCAAAGGCAAAGTCGCTCGAGATGCTCAACCTCGTCGGCATAGCAATGCCCGAGCGCGTATACAACTCCTATCCCCACGAGCTCTCGGGAGGTATGAGACAGCGCGTTATGATTTCTATGGCGCTCGCCTGCAACCCCCGTCTTATAATCGCAGACGAGCCCACCACCGCCCTTGACGTTACGATACAGGCGCAGATACTCGACCTGCTTCGCGATATCAAGGACAAGATGGACGGCTCGATAATGCTCATCACCCACGACCTCGGCATCATTGCCGAGATGGCAGACTACGTCGTCGTTATGTACGCGGGCAGAGTAATAGAGCAGGGCACCGTCTCCGAGATATTCCACAATCCCCTCCATCCCTATACCGTAGGACTACAGAAGTCGAAGCCGACGCTCGACTCCGACTCGGACACCCTCTTCAACATTCCGGGCAACGTACCCAACCCGATAAATATGCCCACCCACTGCTTCTTCAAGGAAAGATGCTCGCAGTGTGTGGAGAAGTGCTCGGGCGACTACCCGTGTATGGTGCAGGTGAGCCCCACTCACTTTGTGTCCTGCCACCTCTACAAAGACAGAAAGGAGAGCGACAATGGCTGATATAAATGAAAAGAACGAAGCCCTCGAAGCCTCTCCCGATGTAGAGATGAAGCAGACGGCACAGACCCCCGATACCGCCGCTCCCTCCGAGGCGACTCCCACCTGGGACGACGAGGCGGAGCGCCGCCGCTATGAGGAGGCAAAGGCAGCGAGAATCAAGGCGGACAAAAAGAAGCCCTTCGATCCCGACGCCCTGCTCGAGGTGCGCCATCTGCGCAAGGCATTCCCCCTCAAGAAGACCATAACGGGCAAGGTGCTCTCCGAGCTCGTTGCCGTGGACGACATCTCCTTCACACTGAAGGCGGGTGAGACGCTCGGCATCGTCGGTGAGTCGGGCTGTGGCAAGACCACGATGGGCAGAACTATACTGAAGCTCCACCCCTCAAACGGCGGACAGATTATCTTCGACGGCAAGGACATCACGAATGCCACCTCTTCCGAGATGCGCGAGATTCGCAAGCAGATGCAGATAATCTTCCAGGACCCCTATTCCTCTCTCCCTCCCCGTAGCACGGTCGGCGGAATTCTCTCCGAGCCCGTAGAGGTGCATAAGATTGTGCCCAAGGCCGAGATAAAGGACTACGTGCTTGACCTTATGGACAAGTGCGGACTCCGTGACTACTACTATGAGAGATATCCCCACGAATTCTCCGGAGGACAGAGACAGCGTATTTGCATAGCGCGCGCCCTCTCCGTAAACCCCAAGCTCGTCGTTTGCGACGAGCCCGTATCCGCTCTCGACGTTTCTATCCAGGCGCAGATAATCAATCTGCTCAAGGAGCTGCAGCAGTCGATGAACCTCACCTACCTCTTCATCTCCCACGACCTCTCCGTCGTAAAGTTCATCTCTGACAAAATAGGAGTTATGTACCTCGGTACAATGGTAGAGTACGGTGCCAAGTCGGATATATTCTCCAACCCCCTCCACCCCTATACCAAGGCTCTTTTCTCAGCGATTCCTCATCCGAATCCCGATATCAAGATGAACCGTATAGTTCTGAAGGGAGATATCCCCTCTCCCGCAAATCCTCCGCGCGGATGCCGCTTCCACACCCGTTGCCCCTATGCCACGGAAATATGCAAGCACGTCACCCCCGAGTATAAGGAATATGAAGAGGGGCACTTTGCCGCATGTCACCTCCTCGAGGGAGATAAGTGATGGCGAAGAAAAAGAAAAAGAAGGAAAAGATAACCTATATCGACGACGGCAGAACCATTGCCGATATGTCAGGGACGAGCAAGCCGAGCCCGATTCTCGGCTCTCGCTCCCGTACAAGCGAGAGGGGAAAGCGTCGCGCAGGAGCGCGCGAGCAGTGGAACACATATAAGACCGCTGCAAAGCAGATGTTTCTCCCTATGCTCGTCGTTATGGGTATCATCACGGTCGCCTTTGGCGTTATGTATCTTTTGCTGAAATACGGAGTATAGATTATGAAGAAGCTCACAATTGTAATAAACGGCGCAGGCGGAGTAGGAAAGGACACCCTCTGCTCTCTTGCCGCAAAGCACTTTAAGGTAATGAATATCTCCTCCATAACGCCGATAAAGGAGATAGCAGCGCAGTGCGGCTGGAACGGTGCCAAGGATGACCGCGCGCGCAAGTTTCTCTCCGACCTGAAGCGGCTCACCGTGGAGTACAACGATTACCCGACCACCTGGGCTCTGGAGCGCTACAACTCCTTCCTTATGTCCGACTGTGAGATAATGTTCGTCCACATAAGGGAGGCGGATGAGATTCGCAAGTTCGTCCGTGCCACCAAGGGCAACGCAAAAACGCTCCTTGTCCGCGCAGGCGCGAGAATGACCAAGGAGATTTACGGCAACGTCTCCGACGACGAGGTCGAAAACTATGACTACGACTACTATTTCACAAACGATAAGACCCTTGATATAGCAGAGACGGAGTTCGTAGGACTCCTTGAGCAAATGAGATAAAATAAAAGCACCCGTGTGAAATTATCACACGGGTGCACCTTTTTTTGTTGTTAATAATTATTGTCAAAAAGCGTCACAGAAGTATGCAGACGAGTCCGTTTGCCCCCTCGTTTACAATCCTCTCGAGAGTCACCGCCAGCTTCTCGCGTGACTCGTCGGGGATGTTCATCAGCTTTGCGTGCAGTCCGTCCTTAACAAGGTCGTAGAGCGACTTGCCGAACATATTGGATTCCCACACCCTCTCGGGTGCCTCCTCAAGCTCGCCGAGCAGGTATTTCACTACCTCCTCGCTCTGCTCCTCCGTGCCGACAACGGGGCACAGCTCGGTTTTTATTCCCGTCCTTATCATATGTATGCTGTCTGCGTGCGCGCATACCTTAACACCCCAGCCGCCCGATTGCTTCGTGAGTGTCGGCTCGTCGAGCTGAAGCTCCTCGGGCGAGGGCATGACGATGCCATATCCCTTCTCCGTAGCATCGCGCAGTGCGCTCTCGATGCGGCTGTACTCGCGCTCGGTTGCCGAAAGGCGTATGACAGAGCGCATAAGCGCGCATTCGTCGTGTATATCAAGCCCCGAAAGGTCGGACAGGGCACCGAGATATTCCTCCCTCGACAGCGGGATTTTCAAATCCCCGACACCGTCACATGCCGACAGGCATTCGGTGCTTATACCCTCATACTCTCCTACAACCCTCTCCACGTCTCCTAGGGTTTTGACACGTGAGCACAGAGATTCTATCTTGTCGAGTATCGTAGAGTATATCGGGTGTCCCTCGGGCAGAAGAGAGGTCCACTCGGGCAGATGGAAGGAAAGTGCCGTCACGGGAAATTCCCGAAGCACAAGCCCCAGAATCCCCTTTATATCCTCCGCGCACAGGAGAGTGCAGTTGACAAGCGCGACGGGAGCCGAGTATTTTTCCTCCAGACTCATCGCCAGCTCTCTTGCCCTCTCACTCTCGGGCTCGGCTGAGTTGAGCACGATGACAAACGGCTTGCCGAGCTCATGCAGCTCCCGTGCCACTCTTTCCTCCGCCGCGATAAAGGAATCGCGCGGTATCTCTCCGAAGCTGCCGTCCGACGTAACGAGCACACCTATCGTCGAGTGCTCGCTTATAACCCTCTCGGTGCCCAGCTCCGCCGCCTCGGCAAAGGGCATCGCCTCCTCGCTCCACGGTGTGTGCACCATTCTTGTGACCTCGCCCTCCTCTGTGCCGAGAGCCCCGTCGACAAGGTAGCCGACGCAGTCTATCATCTTGATATTAAGAGATGTGCCGTCCTCCATCCTGACTCTTACCGACTCGTCGGGCACAAACTTCGGCTCCGTCGTCATAACGGTACGACCCGAGGCGCTCTGCGGTGTGGTGTCCAGTGCGCGTGCTCTGTCGTATTCATTCTCGATATTCGGTATCACAAGCCCGTCGAGCATCCTGCTGATAAAGGTAGATTTTCCCGTTCTGACGGGTCCGACAACACCGATATAAATATCTCCGCCCGTCCTTTTTGCTATGTCCTGGTATATAGAGTTGTTCTGCATAAATAGCTCCTTCCGCCAATTCCTTTTCACATCAATCTATGCACCCACATCTGCGAATATTCATTCGACCGCATAAATACGGCGGCAGGGGTGCATAATACCCATATAATACCAAAAGGAGTGTAAAATGGACAGAAAGAGCAAATTCTTTATCTGTAATAGGTGTAACAATCTTAATCTCTCCCTCACCTTCTCCGGAGAGATTCCCACCTGCTGCGGCAGAGAAATGGAGAATATCGCGCCCCACACGGAGGGGGAGGGTACAGAGAAGCATCTGCCGAGGGTCAGGGTGTCGGGTAGCCTCGTCACAGTATCCGTCGCAGACACACCCCACCCGATGACAGAGGAGCATAACATCGGCTGGATATATCTTGTCACCCGTGAGGGCGACGCGCGCAAGCACCTTATCGCAGAGGACTCCCCCGAGCGCACCTTCGCCCTCACCGAGGGCGATATCCCCGTTGCCGCCTACGCCTATTGCAACCGCCACGGACTCTGGAAAACGCAGATAAATAAGGGTAAATAACGAAAAAGGACGAGAAATTCTCGTCCTTTTTTATCTCCTACTCTCAGAATTTCAACCTTAGAAAAAACGCTCACAAATATCAAAAGAGACACTACGTAAAAACGTAATGCCTCTTTTTCGTTCGGTTATACTTAAATACGAAGCCTCTTATTTCTTCAGCTTTATCTTTTTGGGTATTATCACACTCGCAGGACGGGTGATATGCTTGATGCCGTCCTTCTTTGTTTCCACAATGAGGGCGGAGGTCGCCGTGTCAACGCTCAGCACCTTGCAGCTGCGGCGCTTGCCGTCCTCGATGAGCTTCACCTTCGTGCCCGATAGGATAAAGCGCTTGTGATAGGATGCCATGAAGCTCGTCGACGTCTTCATATTCGCATAGAAGGGGAAAAACTTGTTCAGCACGTTCTTTGCGATAATGGTGGCGATAGAGTTGTTGTTGCTCTCAAACACCTTCTTTATCATATCGGTGAGCCTCGGAGGAAAGTCCTCGCGCGGTAGCCTGACGGCAAAGTTGACTATTATGTATTCATACGTCGCGTAGTTGTCGAGCTTGCCCTCGATTGTGACTCCGCCTATATGCTTGCCCTCGCAGTAAACGCCTCCGACCCAGCCTATGCCGAGCCTTTTTGTCGTGTGCTCCTCGAGTGCCTTGACCAGCGCCACAGTGGCAAGGGCGGTGAGCAGACCTGCCTGAGAGGGGAAAAGGGAGGGGCGCAGCAGCAGTGACATGTACATTCCCTTTGTGTCTCCGCCGTAGGAGAAGTCCTGCTCCGCTATTACCGCAAATCTGTCCGAGTAGCTCGGGTCGGCGGCATAGTCGCGCATCAGTGAGGCGCAGGATTCGATCCTGTCGTGACACTCGAGCTTGACAATGCTGTTGTCCTGCGCGCGCATGCTTATTATACTGTGTGCCACGGTCCTCTACCTCCTCCGTCAGAAAACGTGTGTCCTATCCCCTCCTCGGGGATATAAATATCATAACCAAATTATACAATACCGGCTCGATTTTGTCAAGCAAAAGCCTCAAAATATATATAATATATAGTATAGTGCATAACTTATCGCAGAAAATATGTATAATATGCAACAACTTTGAATTTAAAAGGATAATTTTGAAAAATCCCTTGAAATAAATTTCAAAATGTACTATAATAAAGGGGAATTTTGGTATAAATGAATAGCATTTTGAAATTTTTGATTTCAAAAAATGCAAAAAAGGAATCGAAATGAAGGATTACAGATCACTTAGTGCCAAGGAGAGAGAGCATCTTCTTGCACAGCTCCTTGGCGAATACGAAAAGTACAAGGCAATGGGACTCTCGCTCGACCTCTCGCGCGGAAAGCCGAACGCTGAGCAGCTGGACATCAGCCAGGCTATGCTTGCGGTGGATATGTCGCGTGAGGCGTGCTTTGACGATACGGGCTTCGACTGCCGCAACTACGGTATGCTCGACGGTGTGCCCGAGATGAAGCGCTTCTTTGCCTATCTCTACGGACTTAAAAAGGAATATATATTTATCGGAGGAAATTCCTCCCTCCAGCTTATGTACGACACCCTTGCGCGCGCAATGCTCTTCGGTGTGCTCGGCTCACCCCGTCCCTGGTGCCGTGAGGAGGGACGCAAGTGGATATGCGTGGCTCCGGGCTACGACCGCCACTTTGCCATTACCGAGGCATTCGGCTTTGAGCTCCTCACAGTAAGGATGACTCCAACGGGTCCCGATATGGACGAGGTAGAGAAGCTCGTCGCTGACCCGAAGGTAAAGGGAATCTGGTGTGTGCCCAAGTATTCCAACCCCACGGGCAACACCTATTCGGACGAGACGGTGCGCCGCCTTGCCAAGATGAAGTGTGCCGCCCCCGACTTCCGCATTATGTGGGACAACGCCTATGCCGTCCACGATATCAACGACCACGGTGACACCCTCGCGGATATCTTCGCAGAGGCGAGAGCCTTCGGCACAGAGGACAGAATATTCTACTTCTCCTCCACCTCCAAGATAACCTTCCCGGGTGGCGGTGTATCCCTCCTTGCCGCAACGCCTGCCAACCTAGCACAGATGAAGCCCCTTATCGGTGTGCAGACGATAGGCTACGACAAGCTCAACCAGCTTCGACATCTCCGCTACTTTGCCAACCCCGACGCTGTTCGCGAGCATATGACGAGGATGGGAGACTATATCAGAAACAAGTTCAGCATCACCCTTGCCGCGCTCAGCGAGCTTGACGGACTCGGCATTGCCGAGTGGACGAAGCCCAACGGTGGCTATTTCATATCCCTCGACGTCCTTCCGGGCACGGCAAAGCGTGTATTTGAGCTTATGCGCGAGGTCGGTGTAACCCTCACGGGTGTCGGCGCCACCTTCCCATACGGTGTAGACCCCGATGACAGCAATCTGCGCATAGCACCCACCTATCCCACAGACTCCGACCTTGCCCTCGCGTGCAAGATTCTTGTTCTCGCGGTGAAGATTGCCGCCCTCGAAAAGATGAAATAAAACGAGCGCTCATCCGAGCGCTCGTTTTATTATTACTGTGCATCTCTGAAGCCCTTGCCCATTATCTCGCTTGTCTTTGTGATAATGATAAATGCACCGGGGTCAATCTCCTTGACCTTGCGGCGCAGGCGAAGTGCCTCCGTACGGCGGCATACGGTAACGATGACCTTCTTCTCCTGATGGGAGAAGGCACCCTCTGCGTTGTAGACGGTGGCGCCGCGCTTCATATTGTTCATAATGAAGTCGTCTATCTCCTCTGCCTTCGTCGTTATTATGGTAAACGCCTTGCACATATTCATAGAGTCGAGAATATCGTCCACCACAAATACCTTTGCAAACAGACCGAGAAGGGAGTACAGACCCGTTTCGAGATTATATATAAATATACTCGATGCAGCTATTATAATATCGGTGCAGAGCAGGGCAGTACCTACGTTGATGCTGGTGTACTTCTTGATAATGAGTGCAACGATGTCGGTGCCGCCCGACGATGCGTTGCAGCGGAAGATGACAGCCGAGCCGATGCCGGTCAGCATAACGGCAAATATAAGGTCGAGCAGCGGTGAGGAGGTAAGCGTGTATCCGATAACCTCTCCGCTTTCGCTGAGCTTTGCAACAGCCCCGGGAATATTGCTTATCGGCAGAAACGTCTCGAGCAGAAAATTCTCTATCGAGTACATAAGAGAGCAGAATATAGTCAGAAGACCGCATTGCCTGCCGAGCACGGCAACTCCCAGCACAAGCAGGACGGAGTTGAATATAAGAACGTAGGTTGACTGATTTATTCCGAGGAAGGACAGTGCCCTCGTCAAAATAATTGCCAGACCCGTAACGCCGCCGGTAGCAAAGCCGTTTGGTGCCTTGAAGAAGTATATACCCAGGGTGAGCATAAGTATACCGAGGTTCAAAATTAGGATATAGGTAAGCCTTCTTGCCCACTGGGTCTTACCAAAGCCTGAGAAGCTGCTCATTATAGCGTCCTCCGAAAGAAAATGTATACAATCAATATTATAGAATTTTTTCAGTGAATGTCAATACACAAAATTAATTCATTTTTGCCGTTTTTTACGCTGTGTCTCACCCGTTTTTGAATAATTTCAATCTTCTTTATTCAATTTGGAGAAAACTCCTTCCCAAAGGTGCGAATTTGATTGACAAAGTGTGGGAAAAATGGTAAAATATAAGAGAAAAAAATACGCAAACGGAGTTTGTTATGAATAAGCAGGCAGCCGAAAAAAGAATAAAGGAGCTAAGGGAGATAATCGAGTATAACTCACGTCTGTATTATGAGTGCGATGCTCCCGAAATCTCCGACTATGAGTATGACGCCCTCTTCCGCGAGCTTGGCGAGCTGGAGACGGAGTTTCCCGAGCTTGACAGCCCCACCTCCCCGACCAAGAGGGTTGGCGGCAGAGCACTCGACAAATTTGAAAAATTCACCCACAGCGTAAGAATGGGTAGCCTTACCGACGTGTTCTCCTATGAGGAGCTCGACGAGTTCCTTGACAGAATGGAGAGCACCCTCGGTGGGGACGTTGCCTATTCGGTAGAGCCGAAGATAGACGGCCTGTCCGTCTCGCTCATATATGAGAACGGTGTTTTCGTCCGCGGAGCAACGCGCGGCGACGGCACTGTGGGCGAGGACGTTACAGAGAATCTGCGCACGGTAAAGGATATCCCCCTCTCGCTCACCGAGCCTATCCCGTATCTCAACGTAAGGGGAGAGGTGTATATGTCCCGTCGCGTATTTGCCGAAATAAACGAGGCGCGTGAGCGCGAGGGGCTTGCTCTAATGGCAAATCCGCGCAACGCCGCTGCGGGCTCCCTGCGCCAGCTTGACCCGAAGGTCGCCGCATCCAGAAGGCTCTCCATATTTATATTCAACCTCCAGGAGGGCTCCCTCTATATGGACGGCAGAGAGTGTGCCACACATTCCGAGTCTCTTGACAGACTTGCCGCCCTCGGCTTCGTCACCCTCCCCGACAGACGCACCCTCGTCGGAGGGGAGGCGGTGCGCGAGCACGTCAGGTGGCTCGGTGAGGCAAGAGCGGAGAGTGCCTTTGATATGGACGGTGCGGTTATAAAGATTGACAATCTTGCTGACAGAGTCAGGGTAGGGGAGGGCACCAGCACACCTAAGTGGGCTGTGGCATATAAGTATCCCCCCGAGGAAAAGCAGACCAAGCTCATATCCGTAGATATCCAGGTCGGCAGAACGGGCGTGCTTACCCCCACCGCCAACCTCGCTCCCGTGCGTCTTGCGGGCACCACCGTTTCCCGCGCCACACTCCACAACCTTAATCTCATAAGAGAGAAGGATATAAGAATAGGCGATACGGTCATCGTCCGCAAGGCGGGCGAGATAATTCCCGAGATAATAGGAAGCGTAAAGGAGTGCAGGGACGGCACCGAGCAGATTTTTGAGATGCCCTCCGTCTGTCCCTCCTGCGGTCACCCCACGGTGCGCGACGAATCGGGCGAGGGCGCGGCAATAAGATGCGTCTATCCCTCCTGCCCGGCACAGCTCTCGCGCGGAATAGTCCACTTCGCCTCCAAGGGAGCCATGAATATCGAGGGACTCGGTCCCCAGGTCGTGGAGCTTCTCCTCTCGAGCGGAAGAATAGCAGGTATCGATGACCTGTACACCCTCAGGGTGGAGGACGTCGAGAGCCTTGAGAGAATGGGGAAAAAGAGCGCTGAAAATCTCATCTCGGCAATAGAGGCATCAAAGAGCCGCGGTCTTGAGCGCCTTCTCTTTGCGCTCGGAGTCAGAGGCGTCGGCGAGGTGGCAGCGGAGGCTATTGCCGAGCGCTTCAGAACCCTCGACGCACTCATATCGGCATCTGCCGAGGACTTCCTCGCAGTGCCCGATGTCGGTGAGATAACCGCCGCAGCTCTCGTCGAATATTTCTCGGACGAAAACACAAGGCAGCTGTGCTCCCGTCTTGCCACACTCGGTGTGTCCACGGAGGCAAAGGGAGAGCAAAAACTTGACACGCTCCTGGGGTTGACCTTCGTTTTGACGGGAACTTTGCCCACAATGAGCCGCGATGAGGCGAGCACCCTCATCAAAAAATTCGGCGGCAAGGTGTCCTCCTCCGTCTCGAAAAAAACCTCCTACGTCGTAGCGGGCGAGGAGGCAGGCTCCAAGCTCACAAGGGCAAAGGAGCTCGGTGTCCCCGTCATTGACGAGGCAGCACTGCTGGCAATGCTTAATATGTAAACAAAACATTACAAAGCGCCACCTATTTCGGTGGCGCTTTTCTCGCATACGCGCATAATAAATTAATATTATGTTCATATTATTGACTTTTACATCTGTGTGTGATATAATCAATACGATACTTGATTTGGAGGATGTTATGTCAAATCTTCAAACGGATATAAACAGCTTTAAATATAAGGTCTCCATTGTTTGCTCTGTTTATAACGTCGAGAGCTACATCCGCGAGGCAATTGACAGCATTATTGCGCAGTCAATAGGCTTCAGGGAAAACGTTCAGATCGTTATGGTTGACGATGGCTCTACCGATAGTAGCGGTGCCATATGTGATGAGTATGCTGCCGAGTACCCCGATAACATCGTCGTTCTTCACAAGGAGAACGAGGGGCTCTCAAGAGCGAGAAAGGACGGCATCCCTCTCACTGTCGGTAAGTACGTCACCTTCTTTGACCCCGACGATATACTTTCATCCGAGACCCTTGAGAATGTAGTAAGGTTCTTTGATAAGCACTACGACCGGACCGACGTTGTCTCCGTTCCCATCTATATGTTTGGCGGCTATGAGGGTGCCCATCCTCTTAACGACAAGTTCGAGGAGGGCACGAGAGTGATAAACCTTGCCGAGGAATGGCAGGTTGCGCAGATGAGCCTCGCCACCGCATACATAAAGCGCGAGGTGATTAATCTCATAGATGCGGATGAGCAGCTCGTTACCAGCGAGGATGCAAAGGAGCTTGTCAAGATACTGACCGAAAAGATGACCCTCGGTGTTGTCAGCGAGGCGAAATATCTTTATCGCCGCCGCGGTAATTCCCAGGTTGGCAAATCCAGATCCAAGCCTGCCTGGTATCTGACGTATCTTGAGCATTACACCGAGTGGGCGATTGATTATTGCCGCGAAAAGCTCGGCTATGTTCCAAATTTCATATATTACACGCTTATGTACGACCTCCAGTGGAGGTTTATGCCCGCAAGGATAGAGAATGACGAAATCAGCGAGGAGCAGAAGAGAGAATACGTCACAAAGCTCTTCTCGCTTGTCAACGGCTTCCCGTCCGAGGTGATCTTCTGTCAGAGACTCCTTCCCGTCTACCATAAGCTATATCTTGCGTACAGAAGCCACGGTGCCACCCCTCCCGAGGTAATAAAGGGAGAGGACGGTGTGCATTACTGCTTCGCATATAACGGCGAGTCCCTCCATCCCATCGACGGAGAGCTCTGCAGAATCCATTTTATAAGATTAAGTGAGAAGAATCTGACCGTCGAGGGCACCTTCACCAGACCTGCCGTCGGCATTGATTTTTCCGCGCTTTATGCATCTGTTGGCGGCGAGCGAGTTCCCATCAGATGGACGGGCTACGATGAGAGCACCCTTTCGGCAGGAGTTGAAATATGCACCTCGTCGGGCTTTGAGCTGAAGCTCCCCCTCTCCGAGCTGACAAGCCCGACAACCCTCTCCTTTGAGATTGATATAGCGGGCACGGTCATTCCTCTTGGCGCGCCCTGCTATGAGAAATTTGCTCCCCTGACCGGAGAGTGCGAGTATTCCTACTATGCAAAGGGAGGATATATGCTCACTCCCTCCGCGGAGGGCATGGTTATTGCACCCGCCACAAGGAAGGAGATAAAGCGACGCGACAGGCTCTTTACGCGCGCGCTCCTGAGAGGCGAGGGCAAGGCGTCGAAGAAGGCATTCGTCGCCAGAATTCTCTATAAAACAGCAAAAAGAATATACCCGAAGAATATCTGGCTCGTGATGGACAAGGCTGACCGCGCCGACGATAACGGCGAGGCATTCTTCACGTATCTTTGCAAGAATAAGGACAAGCTCGATTGCACCCCCATATTTGCTATCAGCAAGAGCTCGGTTGACTATAAGCGCCTTAAAAGGATCGGACACGTCGTCCCGTATATGTCCTGGCGCCACAAGATATTGCATCTGATTGCAAAGCACACCGTGTCGGCATACAGCCACGATGAGATAAGCCGTCCGTTCCTTGAGAATACTAAATTTTATGCCAACCTTATGCAGGATAACCAGGTTATCTTCCTTCAGCACGGCATAATAAAGGACGACCTCTCGAAGAGCTTAAATCGCCGTCACAAGAACTTCAGCATGTTCGTCACCTCGACGGTGCAGGAGCGCGATTCGGTCCTCCGCTGCAACTACGGCTACAACGAGGACGAGGTAGTCCTCACGGGTCTGCCGAGATACGACGCGCTTTATAACGCCCCCGAGAAGAAGATAACGATAATGCCGACCTGGCTAAGAAAGCTGTTCGGCAGCTATGATGCCGCCAGCTCGACCTGGTCGCTTCTCGACGGATTTGAGGAGAGTGAATACTACCTGTTCTACAACTCTCTCATCAATTCCGACAGACTCCTCAGCGCAGCAGAGAAGTACGGCTACACAATTCAGTTTATGCCGCACCCCGTCTTCTTCCCCTACATGGACCGCTTCACCACCGACGGTCGCGCGGTAATTCTCGACCCTGCGACAAGATACAGAGACGTATTTGCGACAAGCTCGCTGATAACCACCGACTATTCCTCGGTTGCCTTCGACTTCGCATACCTTCGCAAGCCCCTCTTCTATACCCAGTTTGAGGAGAATCACTATGAAACGGGCTACTTTGATTATGAGCGCGACGGCTTCGGTGAGGTCGAGAAAACCCTGGAAGCGACCGTTGACAGAATGATAGAGTATATGCAAAACGACTGCCGTCTCAAGGACGAATACAGAGCGCGCATAGACTCCTTCTTCGCCTTCGCAGACAAAAACAACTGCCGGCGCGTCTATGAGAAGATTCTCGAGGTTGAGAAATTAAAGGACGACAGACGGTAGTCTGACATTTCCCACGGTCGGAGTGTCACGAAAACCAAAAAAGTAACGGAGTAAATTATGTTTACTAAATTCAAAGAGAATAGCTTCCTTTTTTCCGAGCTGGTAAAAAGGGACTTCAAAAAGAAGTATAAGCGCACCTATCTCGGCATGCTGTGGAGCGTTCTGTCCCCACTTCTCACCCTGCTGGTCATGAGGCTGGTGTTCACGAAGTTCTTCGGCAATGAGATAGAGCACTACACGATATACCTCTTCTGCGGTAACATCGTATTCTCCTTCTTCAGCGATTGCACGAACGGAGGCATGGGCTCCCTGATGGGAAACGCGCACATCTTCTCGAAGATAAACGTGCCTAAATACCTCTTCCTCTTCTCGCGCACCGTATCCTCGCTCATCAACTTCGGACTGACGTTTATCGTTTTCCTTATCTTCTGTGTTATCGACGGGGTACCCTTCTCGTTCAGCTTCTTCGCGCTGATAATTCCCATCATCTGCCTCGTTATATTCAACGTAGGTGTGGGACTTATCCTCTCGGCGCTCTTTATGTTCTTCCGCGACGTGCAGTATCTGTGGAGCGTGTTCTCCATGCTCCTTATGTATATGTCGGCAATCTTCTACGACCCCGCCCGCTTCGGCGCGCTTGAGCGCCTCTTCCTCATCAATCCCGTCTACGTGTATATCAAGTATTTCAGGATTGCGGTGCTGGAGGGCTACCTGCCGTCAATTCAGTTCCACCTTCTTGCCATCGGCTATGCGGTAGTATTCTTCGCTATCGGAGCTCTGATATACAAGAAGTTCAACCACAAGTTCATCTATTACATCTGAGGAGGGAAGAGCAGTGACACACGAACCTATCCTCTCCTTGGACAACGTCTCCATCCGTTATATGACGGGAGATTTCAAGGAGATTGGAATAAAAGAGTTTTTCCTGCGTAAGATAACGGGAAAGTACAAGGTGACCGAGTTCTGGGCTGACAGGCACGTCACCTTCACCATCAACCGCGGCGATATGCTCGGTATAATCGGCACCAACGGTGCGGGCAAATCCACACTTCTCAAGGCGGTCTCCGGCATTATGCGACCCACCGAGGGCACAGTGTGGTGCAACGGCAAGATAGCCGCCCTGCTTGAGCTCGGCTCGGGCTTCGACGGAGACCTCACCGTCGGTGAGAACACCTATCTTCGCGGTGCCATGCTCGGCTACACAAGAAGGTTTATGGACGAGAAATATCGGGAAATACTCGCCTTTGCTGAGCTTGAGGAATATGAGGAAAGAGCCTTCAAGCATCTCTCCTCGGGAATGAAATCCCGCCTCGCCTTCTCAATTGCCTCTCTCGTCAACCCCGATATCCTCATCCTCGACGAGGTTCTCTCGGTCGGTGACGGCGCCTTCCGCAAGAAGAGCGAGGCAAAGATGAAGTCTATAATAAACGGCGGAGCCACAACGATTCTCGTCTCCCACTCGATTCCGCAGGTGCGCTCGATGTGCAGCAAGATTCTCTGGCTCGACCACGGCAAGCAGATAACCTTTGGCGATGACGTGAACGGTATATGCGACGCATACGAGGAATTCCTCAAAACCAAGGTCTTACCGACTAATCTTTAATTAAAGCAGCATTAAGGAGAAAAAGGAAATTGGATAAGCCGATTCTCAGTAGCAAAGAGTACAAATACAAATTCACACTGATATGTGCGGTTTACAATGTAGAAAACTATATAGAGGAAACGCTTGAGAGCTTTATTTCGCAGGATATTGGCTTCATTGAGAACGTCCAGGTAGTATTGGTTAACGACGGATCAAAGGACGGTAGCGGCGCTATATGCGATAAATATGCCCTAAGGTATCCCGATAATATAAAGGTCATTCACAAGGCTAACGGCGGAGTTTCCTCTGCGAGAAATATTGGTCTGCAGAATATAGAGGGAAAGTATTATAACTTCTGTGATCCTGATGACCTTCTTACTCGCAACACGCTATCATCTGTATGGAAATTCTTCGAGGAGCATGAGGACGAGATCGATATTGCAACTATCCCTATGCATTTCTTTGAGGCATATACAGGTGTACCGTACCATAACTCAAAGTTTGAAAAGGGAACGCGCGTTATAGATCTTATGGCAGAGCCATACGCGCCCCTGTTCAGCAGTTCCTCCTCATTTATCCATAGCAGAATGAAGGATAAGTTTACGTTTGATACAAGGCTGAAGTTTGCCGAGGACTCTAAGTACATCCAGCACATTCTCCTCGAGAAGCTTGCACTCGGTGTTGTTGCCGACTGCAAATATATGTATAGGAGACGTGTAGCAAACACCTCGGCAATAAATTCATCACAGAACAAGGACGAGTGGTATTTTGACACTCTTGAGCACTCATTCTGGGATACTATGCAGTATGCCAAGGAGAAGTACGGATACATTCCTCAGTTCATCCAGCATACCTTCCTTTGTGATTTCAAATGGCGTCTGACGCAGGCAAGGGAGGACAATAAGTATATAGACAAGGATGAGGAAACCTACAATAAATATTTCGCTCTCCTGTCCAGATGCATAAACGAGATAGATGTAGACGTGGTGATGTCAAACCAGTTCTACAATGCTCAGCTGATGCTTCTTGTGCTGAAGGATATTCAAAAGCGAGATCTTACGATAAGAAATCTGCGCGGAGTGGACTGCTATTTCTTCGGAAGAAAATGGCTTTTCGACCTTTCCAGACTCTTTGAGGCTGAATTTGATATTTTTGAGCCTAAGGGGGATCACGCCGATTTGTATTTTTCCATCAGCGGTCCTTCCACAATTGAAAAATATGAGTTCTGCCTCGAGGTTAACGGGCAGAGATGCTTCGCATCACTTTTGAAGAGTGAGTCCGCCTACAACCTTCATATCAATTCGGGCATAAAGAGGTATTACAAGGTATCAATTCCGCTAAAGGACAAGGAAAATTACTTCTCGCTTAAAATGTGCGATAAGGCTACCAACCGTCTGTCTATGGTTGAGGTTAACAAATTCGGCAGATTCTTCCCCCTCAACACGGTACCTACTTCGTATTTCTCCTTCGGTCGGTACGTTATGAGAAGGTCGGATAAGCAGGTGTTCCTGATTAAGAGGGCATCGAGAATACGTAAGCTGGCATATGAGCTGAAATATTGCCGCAGTCTGCTCAAGGTCAAGAATCCAAAGGGCACCAAAATTATTGCATACAGATGGTTGTATTTTGTCGGCAGGCTCTTCTCATTTAAGAAGAAGTGGCTGCTTATGGATAGAATCAATAAGGCAGACGATAATGCAGAGGCGCTCTTTGATTATATGAATAAAAAGGGTCGCAGAAAGGCAAAGGCAAGATTTGCCGTTGCTGACGGAGGGGAGCTCAAGAGACTTAAAAAGAGGTATAGGGGTGTAATAAAATACAATACACGCCGCTTTTATCTTAACTATGTATTGAGTGACGTCATAATATCTTCCCACGTTGATGACTTCATAATGAGACCCCTTTTGTGGAAACAGGTCTATATCAAGGATATATCTGCGAAGAAGAAATTCGTATTCCTTCAGCACGGTGTAACACAGAACGATATTTCGAATTATCTCAACAAGTTCAGCAAAAATATATATGGCATTACCGTAGTGTCCGATATAGAGAGGGAGAACATTTCCCGGACGGAATATATGTATGAAGATTCCAACATCTGGCTGAGTGGCTTTGCTCGCTTTGACCGCTTGTATGATGCAACCGAGAAGGTTGTAACAATCATGCCTACCTGGCGCAGCTATCTTGCGGCAGGTATGGATAACGAGACCGGAATTTGGAAGCTGTACGATGATTTTAAGGATTCGTCGTTCTATACCTTCTACAATAATCTGCTGAATGATGAGCGGCTGATAGAGGCAGCACAGAGGAGCGGATATAGTCTGCAGTTTATGCCACATCCGATACTTGCTCCGCATATCGATCTGTTTGATAAGAACGAGAACGTCGAATTCCTCGACCCACTGACCTCTTACCGCGAAATTTACGCGCGAAGCGCGCTGGTTCTTACCGACTATTCCTCGGCAGTATTTGACTTCGCATACCTGCGTAAGCCCGTTCTTTATACGCAGTTTGACCGAGAGGAAATGCAAAAGCGTGCCAACACCTATTCGTTGAACGTCGATTTCTATGATAAATACGCATTCGGAGAGATTGCGTTCGACTATGACACTACCGTAGACCTCCTTATTGAGTATATGGAGAACGGCTGTCGTGTTAAGGACGAATATCGTAAAAAAATTGATGATTTCTTTGCATACAACGATAACAATAACTGTGCTCGTATAGTAGAGAGGATCGTCAAGTCGCGCGATTAAATCCCTCAAAAAAGAAAGGGAGAAATAGTATATCTTCCCAATGTGTTCTTGGGCTTGAAGCACGCGAGTTCTTCGGAATTTGATAAATACAGAAAAAATCCCGACGGAAAATTCCGTCGGGATTTTTATCATTTATTATTAGTTCTTCTTGTAAAGGGGGCCGTAGGCTGCGCAAGCGCGGTAGTCCTGACCCTCCTTATCAGCGCCAAAGGCGTTCCAAGCCGCAGGGCGGAAGATGTTCTCGGGAGAGACGTTGTGCATACATACGGGTATGCGGAGCATCGAGCAGAGGGTAATGAGGTCTGCGCCGATGTGACCGTAGCTGATAGCGCCGTGGTTAGCACCCCAGTTGTTCATAACCGAGTATGCATTCTCAAACGGAGAGCCTGCAACACCGTCGCATCTGGGTGCGAACCAGGTGCAGGGCCAGGTGTAGTCGGTTCTCTTCCAGAGTGTGTCGGTAACCTCGAGGGGAAGGTCAACCGTCCAGCCCTCGGCTATCTGGAGCACGGGGCCAAGACCCTTTACGAGGTTGAGTCTTATCATAGTGCAGGGAACCTCAGCACGGGTAAGGAAGCGAGAGGAGAATCCTCCGCCTCTGAAGTATCCGTTGTCAGCAGGGCACCACTCTACGTTTGCCATAATTGCATCGGCATCCTTCGCAGTAACGTCGAACCACCTCTTGATTTCGGGCTCGCCTGCCTCGTTCTTTGCCTGGCAGCTTGCATCAAGGCAAGCCGCACCCGAGTTGATAAGGTGGATAAATCCGCCTGCCTCGGCAGCCTTGCCCTCTATCTCATAGCCCGTAACTCTCTTAACAGCCTCGCCCGACCAGTAGGTACGTACGTCAGCGAATATCTGGGGACGGTTGGTAAGCAGCTTCATAAACAGCATACCGAAGCCGTTGAGCACGTCGTTCTCTGTTGCGAGTATGTAGGGCTCACGGATGCCGTTCCAGTCAAAGGAGGAGTTGAGGATTGCCTCGGCAAAGTCGCCGTTGGGGTAGAAGTCAGTCCACTGTCTCTGTCCCTGGAAGCCTGCCGCAATAGCGTTGTGACCGACCTTCTCCTCCTCGCAGCCCTTGGGGAGCTTGTCGTTGCCGTTCATAAGGTCCTTGATGATAATAGCGGTCTTAACGCAGAATTCGAGCTCCTCCTCCTTCTTCTCGTCGGAGTGCTTGATAAAGTCGGGGTTCTTGTCAAAGCCGATAATGCACTTCTCCTTCGCCCACTTCATAGCCTTGTCAAACTCGTCCTTGTCGTAGATGCCCTCTGTCATGCGGCGGATGATCTCAACCTCGTCAACCGACTCGACTCTCATGCCGAAGTAGTCCTCGATAAAGTCGGAGTTTATCTGCGAGCCTGCGATACCCATGCAGAGCGAGCCTATCTGGAGATAGGACTTTCCTCTCATCGTGGCCGCAGCGACAGCCGCGCGACCGAAGCGGAGCAGCTTCTCCTCTACGTCCTTCGGGATAGTGGTGTCGTCCAGATCCTGCACCTCGTGGCCATAGATGCCGAATGCGGGCAGACCCTTCTGCGCGTGACCTGCGAGCACTGCCGCGAGGTAAACCGCACCGGGGCGCTCAGTGCCGTTGAAGCCCCACACACCCTTGATGGTGAGGGGGTCCATATCCATAGTCTCCGAGCCGTAGCACCAGCAGGGAGTAACGGTGAGGGTGATGTCAACGCCCTCGCGGCGGAACTTCTCTGCGCAGGCAGCTGCCTCGGCAACTCTGCCGATGGTGGTATCTGCTATAACTACCTTAACGGGCTCGCCGTTGGAATACTTGAGATTTTCGCTGAAGAGCTTTGCCGCGCTCTTCGCCATATTCATAGTCTGTACCTCGAGAGATTCGCGCACACCGAGTGCACCGCGACGTCCGTCGATGGTGGGGCGGATACCGATAACGGGATACTCGCCGATAAGTCTGCTTTTTGCCATAAGAAATTCCTCCTTGCAGTGAGCGACTCGAAGAGCCGTTCTTAAATATTTTATTCTTACAATAATATTATAAAGTTATATTTTGCTAAAAGCAATACGTCATTTTCACAAAAAACCCTATACTTCTTTAGGCAATAATGAATAAAAAAACGCGCGCACGCGCGTGAGTCTTGACAAAAGGTGCGTCCTTCGGTAAAATGAAAAGAGAAAAAAGCTAAAGGAGACGACGAGTGTATTCTTTTAACAATGAGAAAAAGGAGATCACCTTTGACAGCCATAGAACACCCACCCCGTGGATGAACTATTTCTCAAACGGCTCGTTTCACACGATGATGTCGCAGGCAGGCGGCGGCGTTGCCTTCTATAAGTCGCCACAGATATGGCGCATAAACCACTACCGCTTCTTCCACCTCCCGACCGTCCTTATCCCTCACGTTGATGGCAGAGAGCACTGCGAGATAACAGTGTAAAAAGGAAAGGCGCGACGGTGTCACCGTCGCGCCTTTTGTACGGACCTAGCCGAGCTCGTCCTCGACAACGTAGGCAAGGTCAATCGGTGTTGCCAGATTGTCGCACAGCTTGTCGAAGAAGCGCTCCGCCTTCCTCTCGTCGGCAAAGATGCCGCCCGTGTGCGCCTCGGTGACTTTTCCCGTCCTGCCGCACTCCATCCGCACGCGTAGGGAATAGACGGGTATTCCTACCGTGGTTGTGACGGTGTCGGTGTTGTAGATAAGCTCATAGATATAGGTGTCGCCACCCTCGCAGCGGCGCCTTTGCCTTATGCACTCGGTCATTCGTGTTTTCTCCCCTTATGTATTTACGGGAATATTATATCATAAATAAAAAAATAAAGTTGTTAAGATATGGGGCAAAATAATGCTCGATAGCCGTCGAAGTCTGTCCCGCATTGCCAAAATTGTCTCTTCCCGACAGATATATGCACAAGTCGACAAAAAGAAAAAGCACCGACGGGACGGGCAGTGGAGTGCGCGTGCCTTCGACGATGCTTTTTGCACTGACTTTAAGTCAAAAAAATTGAAATAATTGCAGAATCTGCCTGATTGAACGGAGAGGTAAATTTTAGCAATCCAGCGGTACAGTGCGTATTTCCGCCTCGCTGTTTATCCTGCCGTCGGAGCGGAAGGTGCGAAAATAGTATCTGCCCTCGCTCTCACCGCGCAGAACCGTGAGCACGTCGCCGGCGGGAGCCTCGTTCCGGTAATTTATCGTTATCTCCTCAATTCTTCTTCCCTCGAGGTCGAGGAAGTTGGAGTACATATCGGGATATTTCGTATTGTTCATGTGTCTGTTCTGGTCTACCGAGTCATAGGTAACCTCATATTTGCCGACAAGAGTCATTGACTCGGGCATCACTATTCTCGATATGGGGTAGTCGAGAGGGTCAAAGGTCGTAAGCCCGAGCTCAAAGTCATTCACCTTGACAAGTGCGTGCGTGTCGGTGTCTATGAGTGCCCACACGGATGCCGCCCGACCGACAATTCCTCCGTCCCGTAGTAGCTCATAGCAGCGCAGAAAGCTGTATCCGCGGCTATGGCAGGGAAAGCTTATGCCAACAAGACGCTCATACGCGTGTATATCCTCTGTGAATTCCATCCTTATCCTCGAGAGGACAAAGGCGCGCTTCTTGTCCTTGAGGCTGTCGTAGGACATGCCCCCCTCGGTGAGCTGCGACTGTGCTGTCGATTGAATAAGGCGCATAAGCGCGCTCGTCCTTGCAACGCCGTTGAAGTCGACGTCGTGGATATCAACCTCGAATTCCTTCTTATAGTATTCCATAGCATACATCTCCTTTTACCGACTATATTTTACCCCTCATGCAAGGAATTTTCAAGTAAAAAATGTAAATAATTAAAATATACTGGACAAGACCCTAAATGTGTGGTAAAATAAGGGCAAAAGGAGGTACTAATAATGATACAGCTTACAAAGGATAATTTTAAGAGCGAGGTGGAGGAGCACGACGGTCTTGTCGTCATCGACCTCTATGCCGATTGGTGCGGTCCGTGCAAGATGCTTGCCCCCACCGTTGAGGCTCTCGAGCGCGAGATGCCCGACGTCAAGTTTGCCAAGGTGAACGTGGACAGTGAGATGGAGATAGCAAAGATGTTTAAGGTGACGAGCATACCCATGATTGCACTCGTGCGCGACAACACCTTCCTCGATATGTCCGTCGGCTATGTCCCGAAGCAAACACTCGAGAATCTCATAAACGAATACAGATAATAAATCGCAGGAAATACCCACCACAGAGCCCGAAGCATCACGCTTCGGGCTTTTTCGTGCCACCCGCGTCACATTTTGCTATATTTAAACCTTGCATACTTATCATCTCGGGGATAGAATTTACGTAATACGCTTTATCTTTCGGGAGATTGAAATGAGAAGACTGCTAAAAACTGTAATTTTCCTCGCCCTCGCTACCTTATCGCTGCTTTTTGCAATGCCTGTCAGTGCCGCGGAGGCGGCAGGCGAGCCCTGCCGCATATATTCCGATGGTGGAGAGTACGTGCTCGTGTGCGGCGATGGCGAGATGCGCTCGGACAGCCTCACCTCGCTTTTTGCCGAGGTGCCGCAGGGCTCCACCGTCACCCTCGACGGGCTCTCGAGCGACGGGAGCATACTTATAAGCCACCCCTCCCTCACGCTGACGGGTAGCCTCGCGCTGACGGGCGGAGCCACACTTACTCTTGACGGAGGAAATCTGACTTTTCGCGCCGTCACTCTCACCTCCGAGGGGCAGGCTGTCAGAATAAAGCGCGGCACACTTACCCTTGAGAGTGGCAGCATCACAGCGCGCGGCGCATCTGTTGTCCTCGATTTCGCCGCATCTGCCGAGTATATACAGACGGGCGGCGCCATCACCTCGACAGAGGGGGTTGCTCTCTCGGTCTGGCAGGGCAGTGCCACGGTGAGAGGAGGCAGGATTTGCTCTCTTAGCGACCTTGCGGTGGTCTCCTCCTCCACTCTGACCCTTGTCGGTGCGCCCGAGCTTGTCGGTGCCTCCTACGATATTGCCCTTTCCTCTCCCGCTACCCTTTATGAGGGAAATGCTGTCTTTCGCGGCTCTGCCCGCACAAAGCTGCTCTACGGGGTAGAGCGCGGACGCGTCAAGGCAGCCTTTTATACAGAGAGTGCCGATTCTCTTTCGGGCATATCCCTCTACTCCACCCTCGGAGAGCAGCTGACGCTCAGATACCTTGAGGCAGGAGAGTACGGGTGCGACGAGGGGACGGGCGCAGTATGGCTGCCGTTTTTTGTCACCTTTGTTCGTGAGGGAGGGGGAGAGACGGTCGTTGAATGCATGTCCTCCGATACCGTCACACCCCCAACACCTCCCTCGGTGAGTGGCTATGCCCACACGGGCTGGTGCTACTCGGACGGAGAGAGCTTTGACGTCGGTGCGTCGGTGCAGGGGGACGTAACGGTCTATGCAACCTACTCCCTCCTGCCACCCACCTTCAGAATGCGCGGCGAGGGCTTTGCCTTCGACGGTGAGGAGAGGTATATCTCCATCTCCGATATCACTCACCCTCTCCTTGAGTCGGGCTATCTCTCCTTCGAGTGGTACAAGGACGGTGCCCCCCTCTCCTCCTACACGCAAACTCACCCCATAAGATACGCTTCGGACAGCGGAATATATGAGGCAAGGATAACCTTCACCGTCGGAACAGATACCGTAACGGTAAGCACACCGAGCGTTGATATAAGAATAACGAAGAGGGTTGTCAATATCCCGAAAATACCCTCGAAATTTTACACGGGGCAGCACCAGAGCCCCGAAATAGCCGAAAACGGCATATATACGGCAGCCCCCGTCACGGGCAGGGAGGTTGGCATATATCCCGTCCGCCTCACCCTTATCGACCCTGCCAACAATTCTTTTTTTGGCACCTTGGAGGCGCACGCGTATTCCGACTTTGAGATAAAGAGGGCAGAAAACAGCTGGACAGAGTCTCTTGCCATCTCCGATTTTTATACGGGAGGTGCGCCGATTCCCACCGCCCGTGCTGCCTTCGGTGAGGTTAGATATCTCTATGCATCGGCGGCGGACGGGCTCTTCTCCTCCTCGCCTCCGACAGAGGCAGGGGAGTATCTTGTGCGCGCCTTCGTCGACGGCACGGAAAACTATACCTCTCTTGAGAGTGAGACGGTAGCGTTTAAGGTAATCCTCGAAGTGCCACTCGCCATCTCTGTGAAGATACCGCCGACAAGAGAGAGCTATACCGCCTTTGAGAGGATAGACCCCGAGGGGATTTGTGTTGAGGTTGTATATAACAGCAAAAGGTGTGCCCTTCTTTATTCGGATAGCCTCACCTTCTCCTATCAGACGTCGGGGGCAGACTCGCTCCGCTACGGAGACAGCGGTGTCACCGTCAGCTATATGGGTGCGTCGGTTATGCTCCCGCTCTCTGTCGGTCGAGCAGAGTACGACATTTCCTCCGTCGTCTTCTCCGACCTGACTCTTACCTTTGACGGTGAGCCGAAAACTATACCCCAGCCTACGGGGCTGCCCGTTGGACTTGACGGCATACCTCTGTGCGCCACAGTGTCGGGTGGCGGCACCGATGCGGCAGATTATACCGTGATACTCACCTTTTACAGCGAGAGCCGAAATTACACCCTCCCCGAGCCGATAAGCGCCACCCTCACCGTCCTGCCGAGAGAGTGCGAGGTCGTGTGGGGAGCGAGAGAATTCGTATACGACGGAGGGGAGAAGCTGCCGAGTGCCTTCTATACCGATATATACGGCAGGCGTATCGACCTCTCGGTTGAGGGGAGGCATAGCCTGGCAGGCACCTATACCGCCACAGTCCGCAGTGAAAATCCAAACTACACTCTGAAAAATCCAACGGCAGAATATACGGTACTGAAGGCGGACTATGACCTCTCGGGCGCTGTGTGGGTGGGTGGAGAATTCGTCTATAACGGCTCTTCTCACTCGGTCACCCTCACAGGGCTACCCGACGGGGTCGGTGTAATAGGCTACCTGAATGCGGATGCCACACTGGCAGGCAGCTACGTTGCGAGCGCCACCCTCTCCTACGACGCGCGCAACTACAATCCGCCGACGGTGCCCGACTTTGCGTGGCAGGTTTGCCGCGCAGAATACCCGAGCGGCGGCTATCACTTTGCCGACCTTGCCGTCACCTACGACGGGGGCGTGCATTATCCCACCCTTGTCGGTGAGATGCCCTGTGGGCTTGACGGCTCGGTGCCTAGCTATACCTTCTCGCGCGGTGTTTGCCACGTCGCAGAGGGGAGAGCGGCGGTCACCGTAGTCTTCTCCACCGACAGCCGTAACTACAATCCACCCCCGAGCCTCGTTGCCTTTGTAACGGTATCTGCTATGGAGATAAGTGTCGAGTGGGGGAATAGTGAGTTCGTTTACTGTGCCGCTTACACAGTGCCGAGCGCAGTGAGCGAATATACCTCCGTAACGGTTACGGGCGGCGGTGTTGATGCAGGGGATTATATCGCCCGCGCCACCTCGGATAACCCCGATTATCTCGTCACAAACTGCGAGCTCCCCTTCAGCATATTGAGGGCAGAAAACGCATGGACGGCAGAGCCCTCCGTTTCCGACGTCTTCTACGGCAGGCTACCCTCGCCCGAGGGCGCGTGCATCGCAGGTGCGCTTGTTCCTGCCTATTATTCAGCCGCGTCGGGAGAGCCGCTTGCCGAAATACCAAGGGCGGTGGGGGAGTATATCCTCGTCCTCTCGAGCGAGGGAGATAGAAATTATCTGCCTATATCGTCAGAGCCTCTTCGCTTCTCTGTAATCGCGGTGGTTCCCGTTTCGGTAAGCGCCTCCCTCACGGGCACGCCGCTTGTCGCTATGTCCTCTCTCGGCGAGGAGGATATCACGGTTCTCCTCCATTATAATGACGGCACGAGCTCCCCGGTGCCGCACAGACTTGCCGAAATACAGTACCAGAGTGGGGAGAGCCTTCGCCACTCGGACACCGAGCTCACCGTTTCCTATCTTGGCTTTGCCGTCACCCTTCCCATAAGCGTCGGTCGCGCAGATTACGATATGAGCCACGTGCGCTGGGAGAACACCCTGCTTGTCTTTGACGGGAGCGAGAGGGTGGCGTATCTCTCGGGGCTTCCCGAGGGTGTCACGGTCAGAGAATATATTTCCTGCTCTGCCACCGCGGCAGGCAGGTATCCCCTTGCGGCAACCGTCGATTACGACCGCGAGAATTACAATCCGCCAAAAATCCCGAGCGGAGTTATGATTATCGAGAGGTGCATAGTGCCTCTTCCGATTATAGAGTCGGTTGTCTATGACGGAGAGTGGCACCTGCCCGAGGTGCCCGAGAGTGCCCTGTATACAGCCTCCTTTGCTGATGGGGTGAGAGCGGCAGGGCACTATCCCGTCAGGCTCACCCTCGCCGACGGAGCAAACTATGCCTTCCCGACGGGTGCGGCAAGTGCCTCGGTTGACTTCGTTGTAGCTCGCCGCCCCATAACGGTGAGGGTAGCGGACGTTCGTCTTTGCCTCTTTGAGGAGGATTACGTCCCCTCGTTTGTAATAACCGAGGGCACCCTTGTCGGCTCCGACACCCTCACTCCCACCTACACCGAGCGAGACGGACGGATATACGCCCGCTTCGACAGCCCCTCTTATGATATAACCGTTATCGCAGGCACCCTCGAGCATACGCGCTCGCTGTCCCCGAGAGCTCTCGGTATCATAATCTTCTCGCTTCTTTTGCTGCTTCTCGTCCTCTTAATCGTCTATCTTCTCCTGCGCCACAGAGCATACGCATACTATTCCGTGCGCTCCCGTCTTTTCGGAGCCACAGCCGAGCTTGCCGACCCCACGCCTCCCCCGCCTCCGACGGAAGAGGAGAAAAAGGAGGACACCGATGCGGACGCGGTGAGCGAGGTCGCGGCTATCAGCGTCGAGTATGCTGACGGAGCTATCTCCGACTCGCTTGCCAAGGATCTCATAAGACGGGACGAGGTGATAGTCACCGAAGGGCGTCGGCGCGGAATAATAAACGTTGATACCCTCTCGCGCGCCTTCTCGGCAGGGGATAGGGTAGACGTCAATATCCTGAAGCGAAGGAGCCTTATCCCGTATGACACCGCATATATCAAGGTGCTCGCCCGCGGTATAATCGACAAGCCGCTTGAGGTATATGCAAACGACTTCAGCCTCTCGGCGGTAAAGATGATAGCCCTCTCGGGTGGCAAGGCTATCCGCGTCGGCACTATGTTGGCACCGCGGACGGAGAAAAATAAAGAAAAGCCTTGAAAAAAATATAAAATAATGCTAGAATTATTTTAAGCAAAAGTAATGCCGCAGTCGTCTCTTTGCCGACTGCGGCTTTTTAAAAGGGATTTTTGAAATGCAGATAATCTACAAGGATAAGGATATCGTATTTATAAACAAGGCGGCAGGTATGCCCAGCCAGCCCGACCCGACGGGCGACACGGATGCTATGAGCGCTACGTCAGCGGAGCTTTCCGCGTGCGGCGAGAGGGATGCGCTCTGGCTCGTCCATAGGCTTGACCGCGTTGTCGGTGGAGTAATGGTCTTTGCCAGAAGCAAGGAATATGCCGCGCGCCTCAGCGCCCTAATCTCGGATAAAACGGCAAGGAAGGAATATCTTGCCGTAGTCGAGGGGCGTGCCGAGGGCGGTGCTCTCACCGACCTGATATACAAGGATGCGAGGGCGGCAAAGGCGTTTGTCGTTGACCGCAAGCGCTCAGGGGTAAAGGAGGCGCGGCTCGAGTATATCCCCCTTGAGTGCGTAAGGACGGATAGGGGAGAATATACCCTCGTCCGTGTCAGACTCGATACGGGCAGATACCATCAGATACGCGTGCAGCTCTCTCACAGAGGAATGCCCATAGTAGGTGACGGTAAGTACGGCAGTCACGACAACCGCGCCCACCTGCCAGCGCTATTTTCAACTCGGCTCTCCATCCCCCTCGGCAAGAGGGCGGCGGGGTGCAGTGTCCTTCCCGACCTTGAGAGCTATCCGTGGTCGCTCTTCTCAAAAGAGGCATATGAAAAGGAGTTTATAATGACTGAAAAGCTGTATTATAAGGATGCATATATAAAGGAGTTCGACGCGAGGGTAATCTCCGTAAGGAGCAAGTCGGATGAGTACGTAGTCGTCCTCGACAGGACTGCCTTCTTCCCCGAGGCGGGAGGACAGTATGCCGACAACGGCACGATTGGCGGCATTGCAGTTGCCGACGTGCGTGAGTGCGATGGAGTGATATATCATCACCTTCCCGTGCCTGTTGAGGTCGGTGCCACCGTACACTGCGTTATCGACTTTGAGGAAAGGTATGAAAAGATGCGCGTGCATACCGCCGAGCATATACTATCGGGTCTTTTTCACACGCACTACGGTCTTGACAACGTCGGATTTCACCTCGGAGCCGAGGATGTAACAATGGATATCAGCGCACCTCTGGGCTACGACGAGCTTATGAGGATTGAGGAGCTTGCCAACCGCGCCGTGCTCGATAACCTTGAGGTTACCGCCTTCTTTCCCACACCCGAAGAGCTCCCGACGCTCACCTATCGCTCGAAGCTCGAGCTTACCAAGGATGTAAGAATAGTGAAAATCGGAGACGTCGACTCCTGCGCCTGCTGTGCGCCCCACGTCGGGAGGACGAGTGAGGTCGGCAGCATCAAGATTATCGACTTTGAGAAGCTGCGCGGCGGACTTCGCATACATATCGCCGCAGGCGAGAGAGCCCTCCGCTATTACAGAGGAATGTACGAAAATCTTACAAAAATCTCTCGCGCCCTCTCCGCCCCCAAGCTAGAGTGCGCGGCGGCAGTGGAGCGCACCCTGTCCGAGCTCGAGAGCTGGCGTGCCGCATATAAGAGGGCGAGGGTCAGCTACTTTGAGAGGGAGGCTACCCTTATACATCCTGCCCCCAAGAACCTCGTTCTCGACTACCCCGACGCAACCTATGAGGAGCTTCGCGTGCTGGCAAACCTCGCCCGCGACAGAGTCGAGGGTATGCTCGTCCTCCTTTCGGGCACAGAAGGTGACTACAATTACGTAATAACCTCAAATAGCATAGATATGAGAGGCGAGATTAAAAAAATAAACACCGCCCTTTTTGGTGTGGGCGGTGGTAATTCGCTTATGGTGCAGGGTGGCTTCTCTGCCAAGCTCGAGGAAATAAAGAAATACTTTATTTGATATCGAAATCAAGCACAAGACGTGCCTTGGTGGGCTTCAGCTTTGTGAGCTTGACGCCTGCCGCCTCGAGCATACGCTTGGATGCTACGTCGGAGGGAGTGCCGTTATACTTGTCGGAGAGGTAAACCACCTCGGTAACGCCCGACTGTATGATAGCCTTGGCGCACTCATGGCAGGGGAAGAGGCTGACGTACAGCTTCGAGCCCGAGAGATTCTTGCCGCGCGAGTTCAGTATGGCATTGAGCTCTGCGTGAACAACAAACTGATACTTCGTCTCACCGAGGGAGGAATCTCTGTTCCAGGGGAAGTCGTCGTCCGAGCATCCGTGGGGGAATCCGTTGTAGCCTGTCGAGAGTATTCTGTTCTGGTCGTCGATGATGCAGGCACCGACCTGCGTGTTCGGGTCCTTTGAGCGCTGTGCCGCCAGCAGGGAAACACCCATAAAGTATTCGTCCCAGCTTATGTAATCGAGTCTTTTGTCTGCCATAGCATAAAACCTCACATACCTTTTATAACCCTAATTTTACCACACTTTTCATACTATGTCAACAGTAAAGGAGGGATAATTGTGATAGATAACGAGAATATATACTATTCCTCCTGCCGCCTTTGCGCAAGGGAGTGCGGTGTTGACCGCACGCGAGTCAACGGTGGGTGCGGTGTCGGGAGCGAGCTGCTCGTTGCCCGTGCCTCCCTCCACGCGTGGGAGGAGCCTCCCATATCGGGCACTCGCGGTTCGGGCACTATCTTCTTCTCGGGCTGCTCTCTCGGCTGCTCCTTCTGCCAAAATAGGGAAATCTCGGGCGGCAGGGTAGGCAAGACTGTCACCACCGACCGCCTTGCCGACATAATGCTCGAGCTTGAGGGGAGGGGCGCACACAATATCAACCTTGTTACCCCCACCCATTACGTGCCGAGCATAATCCGCGCCATCGACCGCGCAAGGGGGCTTGGGCTCACCCTGCCGATAGTATATAACACCTCCTCGATAGACACCCCCGACACCCTCCGCATGCTTGAGGGCTACGTCGATATTTACCTCGCGGACTATAAGTATAACACCGAAAAAACCGCCCAAGCCCTCACCCGTGTAAAAAATTACACCGCCGCCGCCCGTCTGGCAATAGCCGAGATGGTGCGCCAGAGGCCGACGCCAACCATAGAGGACGGGCTTATGAAGAGCGGAGTCATCGTCCGCCTCCTTCTCCTGCCCGCCCACGTTGCCGAGGCAAAGCTCTCGGTGAAGTATCTCTATGAGACCTACGGCGATAGCATAATTATGAGCCTTATGAGCCAGTACACCCCGATGGAGGGCGTCGCCGCACCTCTTGACCGCCCCGTAACGGCGGCAGAATACGACGAGCTTGTAGCCTACGCCCTGCGCAAGGGCGTGAAAAACGCGTATATCCAAGAGGACGGTGCCGCCCGCGAGAGCTTTATCCCGCCCTTTGATTTGACAGGCGTTTAGCCCTTTATCGGTGACGCAGTCGCCGTATATCATCGGCACGAGGTGCCGCACATCACCAAAGCCCGTTGGGCTTTGCATATCATTAAAGCCGCAGGCTTTGGAAATCATCAATTCCACAGAATTGCATTAAAAAAGAGGAACAGAAACCTGTTCCTCTTTTTCTTATTTGGTTTTCTTTTTCCTGTAATGCTTTGAGCGCTTCTTCTTTATATAGATAGAATATGCCGCAAAGCCGAGCACTACGGCAACTATGCTTGCCGAGCTTACGTGTATCCACGTCTCGGTGGAGTCGTAGATCTTGAGCTCCTCCCAAAGGTCGTTTAAGAGGATCTGTATCTCGGGGGTATAGCTGCGGTAGCAGGCAGGGGACTGCTTGTCGGGGAAGAGGGCATTGTATGCCGCGTTGACCTCCTCGGGCTTTCTGTCGTAGAGAAGCTCGTAGGCACCGAGGGTAATCATATTGCCCTCATCGTCATAGGTGGGGGCGAGGTACTCGGTGTTCATATACTCGCGGTACTCGTCGCTGTTGATAACGAGGGAGTTGGGGGAGGCGTAGCCGATGTACTCGGCATTGGCAACCGCTACCTCCTCGGTGAGCATAAAGTTGATGTATTCCTTTGCTATCTCGGGGTTCTTCGATGCCTTAGGAATGCACATTGCGTCGACGAAGTAGTTTACGCCCTCCTTCGGGTAGAAGAAGTCGAGATTCTCCTCCTCTGACACCATGGTAAGGAAGTCACCGACAAAGTAGGGGGCAATAGCCGCCGACTCGGTCGTCATCTTGTTGAATATCTCGTCGTTAACGTAGCCCTGCAGGAGGGATTTCTGCTCCTTGAGCTTGTCGATGGCGCGTATCCAGTCCTCGGGGTTGCGCGAATTTACGTCAATGCCGAGGTAGTACATCGCTGTGGCAGATGCGTCGCGAGGATTGTTGAACTGGAGTATATCTCCGTCATACTTCTCGTTCCAGAGCAGCTCCCAGGAGCCGAGGTCACTCTCGTCCACCACGGTGCGGTTGTATATGATACCCAGCATGCCGTAGGTGTAGGGCACGGAGTATCTGTTGTCGGGGTCGTAGTAGGGAGAGCGGAAGATGTCGGTGATATACTTATAATTCTCGAGTGAGGTGACGTCGAAGGAATAGAGCATATCCTCCTCTATCATCTTCTCAATCATATAGTCGGAGGGAATAACGATATCGTATGCTACCATGCCGTTCTTGAGCTTTGCATACATATCCTCGTTGGTGGGGTAGGTCGAATACTGCACCCTTACCTTAACACCGCCGTACTTGGCGCTGAGGTAGGTGTTGAAGTATTCCTCAAACTCGCGGTTTGTGTCCAGCGAGCCCTCTCCTCCGTCGGAGATATATTCTCCCCAGTTGTAGACGTTGAGATACACGGTATCCCCGTCCCTGTAGACGGGTGTCTCACCCTCCTCTGTGCCCCCCTCGGAGCAGGACGCAAGCGCGAGAATGGAGAGAAGCGCTACCGTAAGGACTAAAATCATACGAAAAAGTCTTTTTCTCATTTTGCACGTGCCCCCTTTCTCTTGGGAGTCGCCGTCTTCTTCGCGGAGCGCATATTGGATATGATAAGCAGAGTGAATACCGCAACGATGACGATGGTTGAAAGCGCGTACATATCGGGCTTCACCGTCTTTTTCGTCATCGAATAGATAAGCAGGGGAAGGGTCTGGAAGTTCGACGGTCCAACGAAGTAGGATATAACGAAGTCGTCGAGCGAGAGGGTGAATGCCATTACCATGCCCGAGATAACTCCGGGGAGAATGTTCGGCAGCTTAACCTTGAAGAATGCCTTGACGGGGGTACAGCCGAGGTCAAGCGCTGCCTCGGAGAGGGTGTCGCCGAGCTCGTTTATGCCGGGAAGCACCGAGAGGATAACGTAGGGCAGGCAGAAGGTTGTGTGTGATATCAGCATAGCCAAAAAGCCGATGTCGTTGTAATCCGCGATGCCAAGAATGCCGACCAGAGCCGCAAAAAACAGCATCATCGACATACCCGTTACGATATCGGGGTTCATCATCGGAATGTTGGTAACCGAGTTTACCGCTGTTTTTATGAGCCTTGAGCGCATCTTGTAGATGCCCTCTGCCGCCGCAGTGCCTATCACCGTTGCGAGCAGGGAGGAGCTCACCGCAAGGATGAGTGTGTTGCGCAGGGCTACCCACGCGTCGGGAGAGCGGAAGAGCTCGCCGTACCAATAGAAGCTGAAGCCCTCGAATTCCGCCGTGCTCTCTCCTGCGTTGAAGGAGAAGAGTATAACCGTGAGAATCGGTATATAGAGAACACCGAAGATTATGCACATATAAATACGGGAGGCATACTTTTTCATACTATTATACCTCCGTCGTCGGGGTCCGCAAACTTGTTCATCACAGTGAGCGAGAGCAGTATCAGAAGCATCATAACGAAGGATATCGCCGCACCCGTGTTGAGCGTGCCTGAGATGAACTGACGCTCGATGGTGTCACCGATAAGCTCGAAGGTGCCGCCTCCCAGCTTCTGCGAGATATAGAAGGTGCTGATAGAGGGCACGAGCACCATCGTAACGCCCGAGATAATGCCCGAGCGCGAGAGGGGCAGAATTACCTTCCACAGAGTCATAAAGGTGTTGCAGCCGAGGTCTGCCGCCGCCTCCCACATTCTCTTGTCAATCTTGGAGATGCAGGTGTAGATGGGCAGCACCATATAGGGAAGGAAGTCGTAAACCATTCCGAATATAACGATGCCCTTCGTACCGATAAGGCGGAGCGACTTGTCAAAGAAAAGGGTGCTGACTATGCCGCCGTTGTCGAGTATTGCCATGATAGAGTAGGTGCGGATAAGGAGGTTTGTCCACATAGGGAGCATAAGGAGCATAACGAGTATCTTCTGATGCTCAGGCTTTGCCTTCGAGATAACGTAGGCAAGAGGATAGCCGATAAGGAGGCATATCGCCGTTGCTATAACCGATAGCTCTATCGAAAGACCGAATATGGGCGCGTACTTGGGCAGGCTGGCGATATTCTCAAGGGCAAAGGCGCCGCTCTCGTCCGTAAAGGCATAGTACACGACTATGATAAGAGGCAACACAATGAACAGCACAGCCCAGAAGATATGCGGCGCCGCCGCAATCGAGCGCATAATTGAGTTTTTCTTTTTCATTTCTAAACCAAAGGGAAGGGGACTCCCACTGCTTTCATAAGTAATATAAAATCAGAATTCCTCTGCCGTGTCGGCGTTGGAAAGTTGGTCTATCTCGTCGGAGAAGGACGAGTAATCACCGAATTTGCCCGAATACTTCGATTTCTTCATAACGTGTATTGCGTCGGGCTCTATGTAAAGTCCGATATTCTCGTCGGGCTCGACGTAGTCGGTGGACTGAATCATCCACTTGAAGCCCTTGATGTCAACTATGATCTCGTAGTGCACACCCTTGAAGGTAACGCCCGTAACCTGACCCCGGAGCATACCCTTATCGGGGGGAACGACGTCCACGTCCTCGGGCCTTACAACGACGTCAACGGGCTCGTTCTTGTCAAAGCCACCGTCCAGACACTCGAATACGTGACCTGCAAACTTTACCTGCTTGTCCTCGAGCATTATGCCGTCGATGATGTTACTCTCACCGATAAAGTCAGCAACAAACGCGTTTTTAGGCTCGTTGTATATATCCGTGGGGGTGCCAATCTGCTGAATTTCGCCGTCCGCCATAACGACAACGGTGTCCGACATCGAAAGAGCCTCCTCCTGGTCGTGCGTTACGTAGACAAAGGTAATGCCGATAGCCTGCTGTATTGCCTTGAGCTCGTTCTGCATATCCTTGCGCAGCTTGAGGTCGAGCGCTCCGAGCGGCTCGTCGAGCAGAAGCACCTTGGGGTGAGATATCAGCGCCCTCGCGATAGCAACCCTCTGCTGCTGACCGCCCGAGAGTGTGCTGACGCTCTTGTTCTCAAAGCCCGAGAGCGCCACCATAGCGAGCATCTCGGTAACTCTGTCGCGTATCTCGTCCTCCGTGAGCTTTCTTGTGCCGCGCTTTGTGTCTGCGGGTACCTTCTTCAGCCTGAGGGGGAAGGCAATATTTTCATATACGTTAAGGTGGGGGAAGAGTGCATATTTCTGGAAGACGGTATTGACCTGTCTTTTATGTGCGGGGACGTCGCTTATCTCGGTGTCACCGAAGTAGAGCTCTCCCTCGTCTGCCATCTCGAAGCCGCCGATAATTCGGAGCGTCGTGGTCTTGCCGCAGCCCGACGGGCCGAGCAGCGTAACGAATTCACCGTCTCTGATGTAAAGGCTCACCGAGTCGAGCACGCGCTCTCCGTCGTATGACTTCGATATGTTTTTCAGCTCTATGACCTTTGCACCGTCGTATGACTTGGATGTACCTTTGATTTCAACCAGCTTTGCCATTCTAAAATCCTTTCCATGTGCGCAAGAGTGTGCGCGCAAAAAAACAGAAAAAATATTTTAATACATCAAAATAATATGACGAGTGTATTATAGCAAAATCGTACCTGTTTTGCAATACCTTTCTTAAATTTTATTTCAAAATTAGTCGCATTTAGGCGCGACTAATCGATTTTATCCCGAATTTTTCGGGGTAAAAATACGAGAAATCTCCGAATTGCTCTCAAAATCTCGCAAAAACTCTTAAAATCTCGCGTTTTGCCATTCCTAATGCTTTTTTAGAATTTCCCGCAGAAAAATAGCAAAAAACATGCCGAAAAGCCAGTATCCCTCCCCGAGATACATAATAAGCATAAGTGTGAGGAGGGAGAGAAGGAAGGAGAGGGCAAGCGAGATGGCGTCTGTAACGGAGGCGGCTCGGTGCTCGTCGAGGCGGGAGCGGAGCAGTGCGCCGATTATTCGACCACCGTCGTAGGAGGTAAGCGGTAGAAGGTTTGAAATGGCTGAAAGAAGGTTGATAAGAAGAAAGGTGAGGGCATAGCCGCTATGACAGAAGGGAAGTGAGACGAGGGCTGTGAGCAGGTTGCAAAATGGACCCGCCGCTGCAATAATTGCCTCGTCTCTATATGACATGGTGGCACCCGTGTCAATTTTAAACCCGTCGAGCGTTGCTCTCGGCGCGCCTGTATCTCCCCTGCCAAGAGCGCGCGCCGCAATAATGTGACCGCATTCGTGTATCGCCGCCGCAATAAGCGTCAGAATACAGATGAAGGGGGAGTCGAATGCCAGCATCACCGCTAGCCAGAAGAGGGCACCAACCCCTTTTTTGTAAATAAATCTTAACAATCTCATATGCGCCTCGACCGCTTATTTTCGTTATATATTACATATTTGTTCTCTTGACAAATTATTATAAATATGGTACAATTTTCTGTAAGGATTTTTTTGAAGAAAAAATGGAGGAAGTACAGTGGCGATAAAAAACGGTAAAAAAACCTATGACGATCAAAGCATAAAGAGCCTGAAGGGTGCGGACAGAGTCCGCAAGCGCCCAGCCGCAATTCTAGGCTCCGACGACCTTATCGGCTGCCAGCACACCTTTCTTGAAATACTTGCCAACTCCGTCGACGAGGCTCGCGAGGGCTTTGGCGATAAAATAATAGTTAAGAAATACCTCGACCTCTCCCTTGAGGTAGAGGACTACGGCCGCGGTGTCCCCCTCGGATACAACGAGAAGGAGAAGAGATGGAACTGGGAGCTCGTCTTCTGCGAGCTTTATGCAGGAGGTAAATACGATAACAACGACGGTGATGCCGCGTATGAATACTCTCTCGGACTTAACGGACTCGGTGCCACCGCAACGCAGTATACCTCCGAGTATATGTCCGTCCGCTCCTACAACGGCAAGACCGTCTCCGAGATGAACTTCAAGTCGGGTAACCCGAAAGGAGATCTCAAGGTCGCTGACATCGAGATAAAGCCCGGTTGCAAGAGAACGGGAACTATAATAAAGTGGCGCCCCGACCTCAAGGTGTTCAAGGAGATTGACATTCCTGCCGATTTCCTCGCCGCAACCCTCAGACGCCAGGCATTCATCAACGCGGGCATCAAGTTCATCCTCGAGGTAGAGAAGAGCGCAGGCAAGTTTGAGAAGAGCGAGTTTTACTATGAGCACGGTATTGCCGACTATATCGCTGAGATAACCGACGGCATCACCCTCACCCAGCCCGTCCTCTGGAGCTTTGAGACCAAGGGACGTGACCGCGAGGACCTGCCCGAGTACAAGCTCAAGGCGGAAATTACCTTCTGCTTTGCCAAGTCGGGTATGGCGGAGTATTATCACAACTCCTCCTTCCTCGAGTACGGCGGAGCACCGAAGAACGCGGTGAGAAACGCATTTGCTGCCGTTGTTGAGAAGTATGCACGCGCGAACGTAAAGCTACCGAAGAACGACTCCAAGATATCCTTCCAGGATATAGAGGACAACCTCTGTATCATAATCAACTCCGCCTCTACCGAGACCTCGTATGAGAACCAGACGAAGAAGGCGATAACCAACTCCTTCATCCAGAAGGCGCTGACAGATTTCATAAAGACCAACCTCGAGATATACCTCACCGAGAACAAGAGCTCCGCGAGCATAATCGTCGACCAGGTCATCACCAACAAGCGCGCACGCGAGTCTGCGGAGAAGACGAAGCTCGATATAAAGAAAAAGCTGACGGGCACGGTCGACGTGTCGAACAGCGTTGAGAAGTTCGTCCCCTGCCGCTCAAAGGACCCCGAGCTCTCCGAGATATACATCGTTGAGGGAGATTCGGCAATGTCGAGCTGTAAGCACGCTAGAAACGCCGAGTTCCAGGCAATCATGCCCGTAAGAGGAAAGACCCTCAACTGTATGAAGAGCTCGTATGAGAAGATCTTCGCCAGCGATATCATCGTCGACCTTCTCAAGGTAATCGGCTGCGGTGTCGAGGTCAAGACCAAAAAGTCGGGAAACGACTTTGCCACCTTCGATTACTCCAAGCTCCGTTGGAGCAAGATAATCATATGTACCGATGCCGACGAGGACGGTTTCCAGATAAGGACGCTCCTGCTCACCCTCTTCTACCGTCTGCTTCCCACCCTTATAGAGAAGGGAAAGATATTTATAGCCGAGTCTCCCCTCTATGAGATAACAGCAGGCTCGGAGACCTATTTCGCATACAACGAGCCCGAGAAGGCGGAGATACTCGCCAAGCTGGGAGACAAAAGGTACACCCTCCAGCGCTCCAAGGGCCTTGGCGAAAACGACCCCGAGATGATGTCGCGCACCACGATGAACCCCGCCACCCGCCGTCTCATCGCCGTGACACCCACCGATGCCGAGGAAACGGCAAGGATGTTTGAGGTCCTCCTCGGTGACGCCCTCCAGGAGAGAAAGAAGTTCATAACCGACTTCGGTCACCTCTATATCAAGGACGCAGATATTTAACACGATAAAAAACTGAAAGGTATATAAAGAAATGGCAACACTTAAAAAATCCAAAACCTTCGAGGGCGTGAAGGGCCCCCTCCTCACCATTGTTATGGACGGTGTGGGTATCGCTCCCGACAATGGCGCAAATGCCGTTGCAAGGGCAAACACCCCCAACCTCGACAGAATTATGAAGGCTTATCCCACCCTCGCCATAAAGGCGCACGGCACCGCGGTCGGACTCCCCTCTGACGACGATATGGGTAACAGCGAGGTAGGTCACAACGCGCTTGGCTCGGGTCAGGTATTCGCCCAGGGTGCCAAGCTCGTCTCTCAGTCTATCGAGACTGGCAAGCTCTTTGAGTCCGAGACCTGGTGCACCCTCGTCGACAGAGTAAAGGCAAACGGCTCCACCCTCCACTTCCTCGGCCTGTTCTCCGACGGAAACGTACACTCCCACATCGACCACCTCAAGGCTCTCATCACTGAGGCAAAGGCAGCAGGTGTACAGAGAGTAAGAGTTCACATCCTTCTTGACGGACGCGACGTCGGTGAAACGAGCGCGCTCGACTACGTTATCCCCTTCGAGGCGTTTATCGCGGACCTTCGCTCGGATAGCTTTGATATCGCTATCGCATCGGGCGGCGGACGTATGCAGATCACCATGGACAGATATGAGGCAAACTGGGCTATGGTTGAGGCAGGCTGGAGGACCCACGTCCTCGGTGAGGGCAGACAGTTTGCATCCGCAGAGGAGGCAATAACCGCCTACCGCGCCGAGACCAAGGTTATCGACCAGGATCTTCCTCCCTTCGTAATCGCCAAGGACGGCAAGCCCGTCGGCACTGTTGAGGACGGCGACAGCGTGATATTCTTCAACTTCCGCGGCGACCGCTCCATCGAGATATCCAAGGCGTTTGAGTCGGGTGCCGAGTTCGACAAGTTCGACCGCAAGAGAGTGCCCGACGTCCTCTACGCAGGTATGCTTGAGTACGACGGAGACCTCCACATCCCCTCCCGTTACCTCGTTTCTCCCCCCACCATCACCAACACCATGACAGAGTACCTCGTCGGTGCAGGCATCAGAGAGCTCGCTATCTCCGAAACCCAGAAGTACGGCCACGTAACCTATTTCTGGAACGGAAACAAGTCGGGCAAGTTCTCCGAGGAGCTCGAGACCTATATCGAGATTCCCTCCGACGTCGTTCCCTTTGAGGAAAGACCCTGGATGAAGTGCGCCGAGATTACCGATGAGCTTATATCGGCTCTTCGCTCGGGCGAGTATAAGTACCTGCGCGTTAATTTCCCCAACGGTGATATGGTTGGCCACACGGGCTCCTTCGCCGCTACCCAGTGCTCCATGGAGGCGCTCGACCTCTGCCTCGGCAGAATCCTCGCAGTAGTCGATGAGCTTGAGGGTGCCGCCCTCATCACCGCCGACCACGGCAACGCCGACGAGATGTACGAGATAGACAAGAAGACAAAGGCTCCCAAGGTTGGCAAGGACGGCTCCTTCAAGGCAAAGACCAGCCACACCCTCAACCCCGTCCCCTTCATTATCTACGACAACTTCACCGCCGATAAATACACCGTAAAGCTCGGCAGAGAGGACTTCGGTCTCTCCGCTGTCGCGGCAACCACGGTCAACATGCTCGGCTACGAGGCACCAGAGGTTTGGGACGAATCAATGATTGAAATCTAAAGGACTCGTTTCTTTAGGCATAACCGAGCAATAAAATTGCTCTATCGCCGTTTTCTCCCTCTCGCAGTAGGCTTCTACAGCTTCGGGAAGAAAGCGGCGATTTCTGCTCTAAACAAACGAGCCCTTCGCAGCACATCTTCTTCAGGCATAACCGAGCAATAAAATTGCTCTATCGCCGTTTTCTCCCTCTCGCAGCGTAGCCTCTTCGGGCACAACGGAAAAAATAACGGAGACACCGCCTTCGCAGTGTCTCCGTTTTCAATTTAAATAATTCGATTTTGCTTTTTGTATTTAATTTTCTTCTTCCGTATATCCCCACACAACAGGGCGCTCGTCGTTCCAGAGTGAAGTCCATCCGTCGGGCTTGCTCTGTGCCTCGCAGTAGATTGTGAGATTAGGGCAGTCGGCAAATGCCCGTCCAAGTAAGGCAACACTATCAGGGATAACTATGCTTTCAAGGCTCGAGCACCCACGGAACACATATACAAATATGGCTTCGACGCCGTTTTTGACGGTAACGCGCTCAAGGCTGGTGCAGAGGTGAAATGAAAGTTCATAAATGATCGTCACGTCATTACCTATTGTAACGTCCGTAATGCTCTCGCAGCCCTCAAATGCAAATGGCTTTATGGCTGACACACCGCTTGGAATCACGAGCTCTGTCACCAGCTCTCCGTTAAGATAGAGATTGTTTGCATAGCAAAGAGGATTGCTGGAATAGTAGTATGATGATTCGTAGCTCATGCCGTAATCCGTCGCTCTCGAAAACTCTATGCCGCACCATGCAGCAATATCTGTGATATGCACTGCATTAAGGCTTGTACAACCCTCGAATGCATTGCCGTTGACCGCCGTCACACTGTCGGGGATTGCTATGCTTGTGAGGCTTGTGCAGCCCCAGAATGCCTGTTTGCCTATGGTTTTAACACCGCTTTCGATTATAACTGTTTCGAGAGTAGTCACTCTCAAGAATGCTTGGTCTCTGATGAATTTTCCGCCATTGATGATAGCTTTTTTCAGGTCAGTCTTGGGTATAGAGGATATTAGATCGGCAGGGAACGTTGCCTCCTCGATTTTGCACCCGCTAAAAGCATCAGTTAGGACACGTGTCGTTCCTGCGGGAAGAACTATGCTGTTAATAAGCTCACAGTTTCTGAATGCACGCGTTCCAATGGTTTCTATGCTATTGCTCAGGTTAAACCTTTCGAGCTTTTTGCATTCATCAAATGCAGATTCTCCAATGAGAGTCACGCCGTTTCCCATTTTTAGGTCGGTAAGGGAGGGACAGTTGTAAAAAGCCATTTTGTTTATAGCGGTTACTCCGTCACCGATTGTAACGTCTGCGAGCTTATCATAATTATAGAATGCACGTAGCGGAATCTCTCCCGAGCCGATTATCGTAACCTTAGTCAGAGTTCCCTTCAGAATCTTCCTCGGCAGGGAAGAAAGCACACTGACCGGAACGGTAGCCTCCGTAATTTCGCAATCCTTGAGAACGTCGTCCGCGATAGACGTCACGTATTCGGGGAGCTCCAGCTTTGATATAGTTTTATCTGCAAGCTCGGTGATAACAAAGCCGTCGGCATTTGAACTGAAGCTGAAGCCCTGCATTTCGGGAGCTATGCCAAACCTTGCCTCCAGATTTTTATCAATGATGAGGCTATACTCCTCGTCCTCGCAAACGAGACTATCAGCCGAATACCAGCCGAGGAAGGTGTAGCCGAGATTTGCCTCAGCGCTCAGCACAATAGCTTCGCCACTGTTATACGTACCGCAGCCGATTGCAGTGCCTGCGCCTGCAAGACTGTCGTCAACAGAAACCGTGTAGGTTGTTGGAGTAATATCCTCCCCGTCTGTAAATGCCTCACCGCACTTGTCGCAACGTGCGTCATCGTCAGCATCTCTGTGCTGACATACTTCGCCGCAGGATACAAGCGCAAGGAGTAAGACCGAGGCTAATATCAATGTAAAAAAAGTCCAAGGCAGTTTTCTCATTTTCATACCTCCTGAATGGTAGTATATCTTCTCACATCTTCACTTTATCATAATAGGCAACAAAAGTAAACAGCTTTTTTATCGCAAAGCAAGGACTTTCTGTGCAGTGTGTCTATCTTTTTTCAATTTTGAATTCTGCCTTCTGCTTTTTGTATTTATTTTTGCTGTTCATAATAACCAAAAAAGCACATAAAAGTTGTCTATTCGTACGAAAATATAGAATAATTGAAAAAAGTGCGCTTTGTTCATACTTTCGTAATATTTGTTTATTATAATGTCATTCGCTCTGTGTGGTAGCAAGTCTGCCACGGGCTAAATAAAATGATATAGATTTAGATAGATGCGCCGAGCGGCGCAAAGGAGAAAAGTAATGATATTAGTTGACATGGCAGTAAGACATAAGGCGTTTGGCGAGGGACTCGTCATAGCGCAGAACGGCAGCTACATTACCGTGCGCTTCGGTGCGGCAGATAAGACGTTCGTATATCCCGATGTGTTCGAGAGATTTCTCACTCTCGCTGACGGAAGTGTTTCCGACGAGATAAAGAGCGAGGTAGAGGCGTCGAAGAGGGCGAAGCAGGCAATCCAGGACAAGAAGAACGAGGAGAACCTTCGCGCAATGACTCGCGGCATCGTCATCCCGGGCAAGGACACCAGAGAGGGCGACGACGAGGACCCACGCTTCAAGGACCCCGAAGAATAAACAGCCTCCCCTTAGTAAGGGGAGGGGGACCGCTTTGCGGTGGAAGGGTTTGACCAACTAACTTCAGGAGGCGCATCGCCTCCTTTTTCTTTTCTTCGCTTGACTACTCCCGTACTTTGTGCTAGAATAAATAAGTTAATAAATTCGGAGGAAAAGTTATGACACCTGAACAGACAAAAATACTCTGGGGCTATCTCGGTGCGGTTGCCTACGTCCTCTTCGCCATAGGGATAGCGCTCCTGTTTTACAAGCTTGGACTTTCCAAAAAATATACGAGAAAAATTGTACATATCCTCGTCGGCTTTGAGTGGGTGATACTTTCGCAGCTTATGGGCGCGAGCTACCACTTCCTGATTGTGTGCGCGGTATTCACTGCCGCCCTCGCCCTCTCCTATTTCAAGCATCTTCTGCCTGCAATGTCCTCGGACGGAGAGAACGACCCGGGTACTGTGTATTACGGCATATCAATGACGGTCATGGCATCGGTCTGCCTGTTTGTGCCCGAGATGATGCTCCCCTTCGGCATCGGTGTTTTCTGCACCTCGCTCGGTGACGGGCTCGCAGGGGTAGTCGGGCAGCTTGTAAAAAAGCATAATCCCAGAATATTCAGGGGCAAATCCCTCCTCGGCACACTTACTAACCTCGTTACCTCCTTCGGTGTTGCCGTGGCATTTAAGTATATCTATGCAATGGAGAGCCTCACTCTCCTCCATTGCCTCTATATCGCGATATTCTCCGCAGGTCTTGAGCTTATCGGTGCATTCGGGCTTGACAATCTTATGATCACCCTCGGCACTGCCGCCCTCACCTACGCGCTTATCGCCTATCCCGTCACCGTGGGCTACGTTGCCCCCATTATCATAGCGCCCTATATCGTTGCTGCTGTGATAGAGAAGCGCGCCCTCACCGCCTACGGACTCCTCGCCGCACTCCTGCTCGACCTTGTAACTGCTCTCGCCTTCGGCAATCTCGGCTTTTTCGTCCTCATCTCCTTCTTCGTCGGTGCACTTGCCGTAGATAAGGTGAAGAAGGCAAGACGCCGTGAGGACACAATAACGAAGAAGGAGGGCACCCGTGACCTCATCCAGGTTATTGCCAACGGTCTTGTTCCCATGACCATGGCGAGCATCTTCATTTTCTGGCAGCACCCCGCATTCCTCGTTGGATTTGTTGCCTCCCTTGCCGAGGCGTTTGCCGATACGGTTGCCTCGGGTATGGGCGTATTTTCGCGCACGACCTACGATATATTTAAAATGAGAAAATGCGAGTGCGGCATAAGCGGCGGAGTATCCCTCGTCGGCACCCTCTCCTCGCTTATAGCCTCGGCGCTCCTCTCCCTCTACCTCTTCGCTCTTGGGCTTGGGTTGAGCTGGATATTCTTCCTCATCTCCTTCGCCGCCTCCTTCCTCGGTGTTGTGTTCGACTCCTTCCTCGGCTCCCTCTTCCAGATAAAGTTCAAGTGCTCCGAGTGCGGAAAGATAACCGAGCGCCACGTCCACTGCGACAAGCCAACGACCCACGTACAGGGCTTCGCCTTCTTTGACAACGACGTCGTTAACCTCCTCTCGGGCGTGTTCTCGGCTGCGGTGGCTGTTGCGGTATGCTTTGTTGTCCTCTGATGACGACTGCTTTCATTTAGCAATAATTGAAAAAAGAGGCATTATGGGTTTTTGCTATAATGCCTCTTTAAATTTTGTTAATATTACATATATTACATTGCATACAAAGAAATTTCTTGCATTGCGCGCACATTTGTGGTATAATATTCTTGCTAAACTAACTGAATAGATCAGAAAAGGTGTAATTACGTTCGCAAGGGAATATTATACCCTTTTTGTCGTCCCATTTTGTCTCTTGACAAAAATGCAAATTCCACCTATGGGATGACGGTTTACTTACGTTCTGATCTTGGTTAGTTTAGCGACAATCGGAGTTTGCGTTTTTTAGGGCGCCGACTTCGGTTGGCGCCCTTTTAAATTTTATATAAGGAGGAACGTGTATGAAAAGAAGAATTCTATCCCTGCTTCTTGCGGCTTGTATGCTCCTCACCGTGACGGTATTCCTTGCCGCCTGCGGTGAAACCGAGGAGCCCCCGACCACACCCACGAAGCTCACCGCACCCACAGTTACCCTCACGGGCAACGTGGCAAGCTGGACAGAGGATGCAAACGCAGATAAATTCGAGATAAGCATCGACGGTAGCTTATCGTATCTTGAAAATTCCGTCACAACCAAAAAACTGAATGACGGCGAGACCTTAAAGGTGCGCGCCGTAGGCGACGGCACGAATTACACCACGAGTGACTGGAGCAACAGTGTGACCTATACTGCGCCCGAAGACGGCGGTGACGACACACCCGGCGGCGGTGACGACACACCCGGCGGCGGTGACGACACACCCGGCGGCGGTAACGATACACCCGGCGGCGGTAACGATACACCCGGCGGCGGTAACGATACACCCGGTGGCGGTAACGACACACCCGGTGGCGGTAACGATACACCCGGCGGCGGTAACGATACACCCGGCGGCGGTGATGATACACCCGGCGGCACCAACCCGACCCCTAACCCCTCGCCGGAGGGCGAGCCCGAGTATCTCGGCATCATCGCCTCAAACACTGAACCTACGGTGCAGGGAGGCATCCCCACGACAATCAGACCCTCGCTCCGCTCGGGCAGCTATCGCAGCTTCGCCGATGCACTCGTCGAGTATTTCCTCGACTCGGAAAACCATATGAGCGCGACTCTGCCCACACCCTCCGACTACGATGCGTATAGCAGGGCAGGGGAGACTGTTTACGTTCAGATATGGCTCAACAACCCCGAGCAGCACACCATTCTTTCCCTCAAACTCAACGGCACCAAGTACCAGGTTGGCGGCGATTTCTCCTCCTTCTTTATTGAAGAGGGTGGGGAGCACTACAACTGTGTCTACGTTGCGGTGAGAATACCTGAGAGAGCACACACAGAGCTTGAATACACGGTAACCGATATCGAGTACATAGCAGACACCTTTATCAACGCAGACGGCACCGACGAGTTTATGAACGACAACGATACCGTCTCCATCGGTCTGCCATACAACGCACCTGCTCTCACCGTTACCGACTTCACCCCTACCTCTCTTACCACAAACAGCGCATCCGCGACCTTCAACCTCTCCGATGCTACTCTTGCCACCACCTCAGGAGGCTGGCTGGGTCTTTCGGTTTACGACGGCTATGACGTCGTAGCAAACAAGGCAATCGCGGCAGGAGCGAACACCGTCGACGTGACGGGACTTGCCGAGAACACGGAGTATACCGTAATCGCGTATATCTACGGTGACCTCCACGACGGACAGGGCGTCGCGGTGCATACATTTTTCTGGTATAGCTTCGTGACCGAGAGCGCAGTCGAGGAATTTAATCTGGAGGCGGGATATTTTGCCAATCCCGGGCTTGATGATATGGAGCCCGACAGCGGACTCAACTTGAATATCAGCCTCTGGCTTGGCACCGACACCGCAACCTACGAACGCCTCGAGCTTTATCTCGATGACGAGCTTATATATACCGATGAGGAGTTCTACGGCTACACGACTATCGACGACCTCCTTGCAAATACAACCTATCGCGTCCGTGTATATTACTCCGATGCCGAGTACACGGAGCACTACGTTGAGGACTACGTAACCACGGGCTCTCTCGAGAAGCCTCGGATAGAGCTTCAGAATAAGTATTCCTTCATCAGCGCAGTTGCCGTAACCCTCGACGGCATTGAAAACGGATGGAACGGAATCGCCGTTGCAAAGGATGTCGCTGTCCGTGTTTATGACGACCAAATCGAGGAGCTGAGATACGCCAGGTTTATTCTCGACCTCTGCGACAACCCCGATGCCTATGCAGAGGCACAGCAGAGATACGATGATGCTATCGCAAACAACGATTGGGGCAGCGCAAATATCATCTACCACGAACAGCTCTACTGGCTCGAATATGCGAGCTGGCTGATGAATGACGGAGAGTATTCCGCAAACGGCTATGACAGAGCCGCGTGGGAGAGCCTCTTTGCCCTCCATTCCGGAAGCTACACCCTCGGAGACGGGGACTTCTTCTGCAATAACGGCACAACCTACCTTGTAGTGCGCGACTTCTTCGAGACCTTCGGTGAGTCCTGCTCCTATGAGATTACTGCCTCCGTCAACTATAAGGACGGCAGGGGATTTGTTAGCGAGATCCTCGCTGATGGCAATATCAACAACGTAAATCCGATAAACAGCGAGAGTAATTACGTTTCCTTTGACATCGAGCTGGACGGCAATACCGTTACCGTAAAGCCCAAGGCTCGCGTAAATTACGAGGATACCGACCTCGCAATCGTAGGATACGAGATAGGTCTGTATAACAATTACAACGAGCTTGTCAGAACAATCTACGTCTCCCGCGAGCTTGCATGGGAAAGCCTTGACGAGGATGCGTGGATAGACGCGTATATCGCGGCAATGAAGGGTGAGGCTATCCTTCCCGAGAATGATGATGACATCATCGCCCTCCTCGGCTGGCGCGCAATATTTGAGATTATCGGCGGCATCGGTTTTGAGGCAGAGCCTGATTATATAGGCGGCTCGGGCGACGGCACTGTCACCGAGGGCACCGTTACCGACGGTATGACGGGCGGCACCGTCACAGGTGGCGGAGCAGGCGAGAAGAATATCGCCAACCTCCCTGAGCGAGAGCTTCTTCGCGCCCTCCTCGCATACGATTACCCCGACACCTATGAGTACAGCCTCAAGACCCAGATGCTCGAGGCATTTATGTACGACAGATACTATTACGACCTTATCGCAGGACTTGACAGTGACGGGGAGAAGCTCGAGGCACTTATCTCGGGCGCTCTCAACAGCACTGTTATAAGCGTTATTGACTCCGTCGAGAGCGGCATCTACCACTATATGAGATGGTACGGCACCGAAACCGACGAGGTCTTCCTCGGTCTCAAGGCTGCGGTAGAGAACTACATCGAGGAAAATTCCATCACCCCCGACGTAGACTGGGGCGAGTCCTACCGCCGTATTATGTCCTTTGCGGACTTCTACGAGTTCTATCCCTTCGGGCGTTACCTCCCCGTAACCGTCACGGTTGATACCGACGGACTCGACGCAGGCAGATACAGCATCGGTATTCGTTACCGCTATGAGAGCGACGGAGAGGACTACCGCAAGTACTGGGGCGGTCAGCTTACCGTCTCGGGACCTCTTCCCGAGCCCGAGGTAAACTACGTTGAGCGTATATACGCAGAGATGCGTATAGAGATCTCCGACTTCTGGGATTATGATATCGAGGTCGAGCTCAGAAATGCCGAAGACGACCTTGTTTACCTCGGCACTGACTACAATATGTTTGAGTATCCCTTATCCCTTGGATATAAGATTCGAGCCAGAGCGCTTGTGCGCGACGGTGTGGACACCTACTACACCGACTCAGCCTGGTCGCAGTGGTATATCTTTGAGGGAATAAAGCTCTATACCCCCGAAATCTACTACGACGAATTCGGTCAGGCATGCTGGGGAGTTAACGACGGTGAATGCGCAGGCTTCGTCTATACGGTAAACGGCGGCGCAGAGATATCCGTTGCCGCAACCAACGTCTCCGTTCCTCTGGAAAACGGCGACGTCATCCGCGTTAAGGCGGTTGCCGCACAGGGCAGCGAGTACACAGACAGCGATTGGGCAGAGTACACCTGCACCGACGCTCGCACGAAGCTCGCCACACCCGAAACTATTTATACAACCTCGGGTTGCGCTGTATATTGGTCCGCTGTTGACGGTGCAGAAAAATATATTATAGAATGCACCGAGTGGGGCGATACCTTCACAGTAGAAACCGACGGCACGAGCTTTGGCGGCGCAAGGGGCGGCAGCTACCGCGTCCGCGCTATTCCGTCTGACAAGGAAAATTGCAAGGCAAGCGACTGGACGGAAATAGTCACCTGCCCGACGGGCAGTGCCGACGGCAAGAGCTAAAAGTAATATAACAAAGCAAAAAAAGGAGAGCCTCGGGGCACCAGCGATAAAGCAGGTGCGCCAACTCTATTCGCCTACGGCGAGTGATATGCACTTCGTGCGTGATATGTCCTTTGGACGTGATATGCGCTACGCGCGTTGGAAGAAAGAGGCGAATAGAATATCACTGCGACCAGCGGGAGCA
>JAFQOP010000004.1 GCA_017403155.1 Clostridia bacterium
GCTCGCGATTGAATTCGCAGTTGAGATTACCGAATTATGCTCAAAAATAAAGGGACGACCCGAATATACAAAGCAACTTATTCGCAGTGCTTCTTCGATCAGCGCAAACATTGCCGAAGCAAAATATGCCGAAAGCAACGCGGACTTTGTTCATAAGCTCGAAATCGCACAAAAAGAAGCAAACGAATCAGAAAATTGGCTCTCGGTGTTGTTCAAGAGCGGTATGATTGATGAGCCCACTTTCAAATCTCTGCGAAACAAGTGCGGTAAAATCAGAAGAATGTTGATTGCTTCAATTACCACCGTTAAGTCCAAAATGAACGTACAAAAGTGATTTTTCTCGAAACTCAAAACACTCATTTACAGCTGTTTAGTATAACATATCGAAGAAAACAAAGGAAAAATTATGATTTGATTAATATCTGCCAATGCATCTGTATATGACCATTATTCGTCATTTATGAAAAATGAATATATCGATTGACATCAAACAGCAAGATATAAAACAGGCGATATTGTTTACATTTATTGCACAAAACCTGTTCAGATGATTAGATGCGAAGCGGTAGTTACTTCTATAAATAAGTCTTTTGATAAACTCACAGACGACAAAAAAAGAAAGATATATAACGATATGAAAAAGCCGAAAAGAGACAGGTATTATGAAGGATAACAAATATTTGCACAGCAAAATAGTAAAAGATCCCGAGATTGCACCGCTCAAATCCGAAAGATTCAATACTAGCTGTGATAATGATGATTACATCTTTATCTCATATTCTCACCACGACAAAAAAGTCGTTATGGCAGACTTGAAGCGTTTGTATGCTTCTAACGCAAACTACTGGTTTGATGCTGAGATTAAATATGAAAGAAATTCTGGTACATGGCGTCAGATTGTCCAGCAGCGAATAGAGAATGATAGCAAATGCCGCGGTGTTGTTTTTTACGTGTCTTCTCACTCTATTGTTAGCGATGCTGTACACTTTGAATGCGAATGCTACATAAGAAGAAATCAAAAGGAAAAAGAATCTTCTCAAGGCGGATTCTTTCCGTATTATGTTATTCTCGTTGATGGAGACAATATTTTTGACGTTCAGCAGAAGAGTGATATGAGCCTAATGACAAGTCAACGAATGATTATGATTCACACTTTGTTTGGATCTGATGTAATCTTTGAGAAGGCATCAAATTCTATACAATTACCGGAAGTCTTTGATTTCTTTGTAAAAAACGGGTGCTTAAAGAATAATTGGTTGGATCAAAGCGAAAACAACGTGATTGTATCATCAAATTATTTGATAATAGGTGACAGTCTTGTATCCTATTTTGATGCTGACGGGAAAGAGTTTCATATTGAAGATGAACATACCAAAATTTTAAAAATCATACAACAAAACGCTGTTTCCGGGCCAAACATCGAAAGGATAGTTGTTCCTGAAGGCGTTGAAGTTATTAACGATTTTGCTTTTTATGCTTGTAAAAGACTGAAATGCATTCATTTGCCAAAGACGTTGAAAAAAATTTCTTTTTATGCTTTATCAAATGCCAGTTACAGGGAAATCACAGTAGATGATGATAATTTGTATTTTACAACCGACGCAGACGGCTCCCTTTACTCTAAAGACGAAAACGGCGAAAAAACATCTCTCATCGCTCATCCAAATCACAGCGTAGTTAAGGAATTGAAAATTGCTGAGGGAGTAAAAAGTATAAACGATTTTGTGTTAATGGATAGCAAATATCTGGAAAAAATTCAAATACCTTCGTCGGTAAGATATATTGGTTACTGTTCTTTAAACAATTGCATGTCTTTGAAGGAGATTTATCTATCCGATTCCGTGTCGTACATATCTCCGCATTGTTTCGGCGATAATATGCCGCCCGACTTGAGCGTATATTTCACCGGTTCGATAAGTCATTTTAAATCTAAAAACGTCAATAGTGTTGATACGTTTGAAACGATGTTTAATAGGTGTAAGGTTTACATTGATGAAGGAAACGGCATTTACACTACATTGAAATAACCGGGGTACATTTATTGGTTTTACTCCTGTTTAAAATGTAGTTTCGGCTTGATACGATGCAGACTCATCGCCTCTATCACCATCGCAAAGGAAAACGGCTAAATGCCCCGTGTCTGCCCGCATAACCACACTTTGAAAATAAATTTCGATAATCAAACAAAGACGGAACGAAAATAGAAGAGGACTCTAAATGTACAAAAAAATCGTTGAAGAATTTATGAATCATCCCAGAGATGTTCGAACTATTCCCATTCGCTCAAAATCCTATAAGTGGTTCTATGTATTCGTTAATGGTGGCAATATTTATGTTGAAACCGGTCATAACAATTCCCCCAAAAGCACTGTCAGGAAACGACGGCTTCCGGAGCAGGAGTGCAACAAAATTTTGGAAATATATCACAGAAGAAGGTCCGGAGTACAAGTCTCTAAAGAGGCTCAAGCTTGTACCCGTTCTCAAGTATACTGGTATGGCATATTTTCTGCGATGAATTTGTAGCACCTCACGATAGCGAACTATACTTCGCCAAATCGTTGGGACAAAAGTGATTTTTGAGCAATACTCGAAAATACCATTTACAGCAGTACGGTATAACATATTGAGAAAAAGGAGTCTTGTATTTTTGAGTTTTTTTAATCTATTCAAGAAGAAAAAGAAAGAACAACCAATAGAAGAATTGAAATGGAATAAGATGTGGGATTTGTGGGCAGAGGAAAAGGCATCTTCACCATACACCGAACTTATGACATATGAAAGTGAAATCAATAATGGCGGACATATGCAGTTTTTTGATAACATTTCAAACACTTCTGACTTACCGCAAGTAATATCAGTTCTTTATACTATTTTGAATGGAGTATTAAAGCAAAACCTCGTTACCGCTTATAATGCTTACTTAGAATGCGAAGGGAAAGATAACCAAGAGGATAAACTGAACGAAATTCTTGACGATTGTGATAACGTATTCTATGAAAACGAAAGTGAAATTGAACAGATATTGAAAGGATACGCGGCCACAATAGATCTTTGAAATATCCCTTTTGGCTTTACAACACCTAATTTTGACATAAAAAGGAAAATACTTAAAATGAACAAATCAAAGCACAAGAATTTTGAAAGAGAGCTGCCCTCGGGCTACAAGCAGGCTCTCCATTTAGATGCGCGAAAGACACTGGTTGGCATTGTCTTTAATTTAATATCATTTGCGGTTTTGGCTGTCGTTATGGTTTTAGCAATAGTTTTCCTGGACGCTGCCGACAAGACTTCCGAGGACTTGATTCCTGCCCGGCTACCGCATAATTTAATTGCACTTTCGGTTTTCGCTATATCCATGGTAGGCTATATCGTTTTGCATGAACTGGTGCACGGCGTTGCATATAAGGCATTGACGGGAGAGAGATTGACTTTTGGCATGAGCTGGAGCTGTGCCTTTTGCGGAGTTCCGCATATATACACATATCGCAAGGCTGCTGTTATTTCCGTTGCTTCTCCGCTTGTCATTTTTACGCTAATTTTCATTCCTCTTCTCATCCTCCTTTTCTTCTGCAGCCCTATTTATTTTTTGATTTTTTCCTTTATTTTCGGACTTCATCTCGGAGGATGTAGCGGAGATATTTATGTCCTGTATCTTCTTCTGTTAAAATTCAGAGGCAAGAAAACACTTATGAAGGATACAGGACCCGAGCAATTTTTCTACGTGCTTGAGGATGTCTCGAACTCACCCTAAGAAAGAAATAAATCTCATATCCTTCGCCCGTGTGGCAAAGCTTTTTAAACAGAAAGGACGAATTATGGCAACGTATTACACCGCAAAGGAAATCAGCAAGAAGCTCGAGGAGCAGCTGCAAATATGCAAATGGGAGAGCATAAAGGACGGCGAGGCTTTTTGGATAGAGCTGCCCGTGGTGCTCGACTTCAACTATCAGCGGCTCAGGCTGTATATTTATCCCGTTGACGACGGCTATATTATTTCAGACGACGGAGAGACCTTCTATGAAAACAGCTTCAACACCGAGCATTACATAAACCTCTTCAACGAGGGAGATGGCGAATACCATTACGGCATAGGAATCGACGGCGAGTTTATTACCAAAAGATACGAATACGATTACAGTCTTCTGTATGCGATAAACGAGTTTGTCAGATTCTTTATTCGCCTTGACGACTTTATGAACAAAAACAATATTACCTGACGGAGGAAAAAATAATGAAAAAGATAGCACTCATCGGTGACTCTATAAGAATGGGATACGACAAGTACGTCAAGGAGGCACTCGCGGGCACAGCAGAGGTCTACTACCCCGAGGAAAACTGCCGCTTTGCCGAATACGTGCTGCGCTATGCGCACGAATGGAAGAGGGACGGCAAATGGGGTGAGGATGTCGACCTTGTGCACTGGAATGCCGGGCTTTGGGACGCGCTCGAGCTCTTTGGGGACGAGCCACTCACCTCCCTCGATTACTATGAGAGCGCAATAAAAAGAATCGACAAGAGGCTAAGAATGCTCTTTCCGAATGCGAAGTTCATCTTTGCAACCTCGACTCCTGTAAGCGAGGAGATGAGTGACCCGAGCTTCACAAGGCACAACACCACCATCGAAAAATACAACGAGGCGGCAAGGCGCGCACTTGCCGACACAGACACGGTGATAAACGACCTCTACTCCCTCCTTGCCGACGTGCCCGTTTCCTATCACTCCGACTGGGTGCATTACTACACCCCGGAGGGCACTGAGCTTATCGGCGGCAGGGTAATCGCGGTTATATGCGAGGAGCTTGGCATCAAGGCAAACGAGGTAAACATAGAAAACTTTGAGCCCGAGCGATACACAAAGAGCAACATCGGAGGCTAACGCTAATAAAATCACCCTGCTACCAATCGTTGCAATTCACTTATAGGTGAAGCTAAAGGAGAAAATATATGCTTGTATACGATATAATATCCGCTGTGATAATCGCGATACTGACGGGTATACTTGTCGCTGTGATAATCACACTCTTTGCCAAGGGCAGAAGCGAGAGAATCAAGTTTATCCGCACCTTCAAAAAGGGCAAATGCGCGCTGATATACATTGCGGCAATCCCCATCTATCTGATGGGCATTTACTTTGCCGGGGGCGAATTCTTCCCCTCTCTGTTTAACGCGATAAGCCAATCGGTTATCCTTGTCGTTTTAAGATATGAGATAGCCGAGGTGGCAGCTCTTATGGCAGAGTCGCTGCTCTTCTCTGTTGCGACCTACTTCTGCTTTGCTCTTGTGGCACTCAACGCCGTGCTGTTTTCCGTGTCGCTTTTTCACGAATGGGCATGGCGCCGTCTGGTAAGAAGCCACTGGATAAAGAAAACGGCAGAAAAGGTGATGGTAATCGGCTACAACCCCGAGAGCCTGTCTATATACTGGTCGGTTAAGGGAGACAGACCCGAGAGCGAGACAAAGAGGAGGAAAAGCAGCTACAAAAAGCGGGAAAAGGGCGAGAATAAATCGGAGAAGAAGCGCACGGTGCGCCCTCCGAAGAAGAAAGGCGAGCCTAAGAAAAAGGTCGACCGAATCATCGTTGACAATCTCACGCCCGAGCTTGCGACCTCTCTGTTTATAGACGGAGTGCACTTTATCTCCTCGGACGACGTCGCATTTGAGGCGTGCGAGCTTATCGAGCATAAGAAGCTGGACGAGAATATAAAGGCGACTGTCGTCGTAAACACGGGGGACGACGAGAGAAACCTTGAGATATGCAGGACTCTCCAGGCGGCACTCGCGAAGGAGGTCGGTGCTGTCAGCGAGGAGGAGAAGACGAAGTATATAACGGAGCTCTTCTCAAGCATAAATATATACGTATTCGGCTCTCCCACCTTCGAGGCACTCTATGAGAAGGTATCAACCAGTGCCTTCGGCTGTATCCACTACGTAAACAAATACAAGCAGATTGCTACCGACTTCATTGACAAGCACCCGATAAGCGCATATATCCCAAAGGAATATATAAACGCGGACACCACTGTCAAGGAAAGCCTCGATATCAACGTTGCGCTCGTCGGCTTCGGCAAGACTAACCAGCAGATATTCCTCACCTCGGTGGCAAACAACCAATTCCTGACGTGGAACGAGGACGGCAAGGTTGTCCTCAAGCAGATAAACTACACCATCTTTGACAAGAACCCCACCGAAAACAACAAAAACCTCAACCACAACTACAACAGATTCAAGCAGGAAATCATAAACAAGGATCGCTCGGGATATCTCGAGATTCCCGACGAGCCTGCGCACACCGACTTCACGCACTTTGACATCAATGACCCCGAGTTCTACAAGCGAATTCAGTTAATGTGCCAGAAGCGCGACAGCGTAACGGCTGTCATTATCGCCTTCGGCGACGACCTCGAGAATATCGACCTTGCGGAAAAGCTGCTCGAGAAGAAGGGCGAATGGGGTGCCACCTCGCTCAAGATATTCGTCAAGGTAAGGAGCGGCAACGCGCGCTTTGACGTATTCAAGAGTGAGGACTGCTTCCTCATCGGCTGCGAGGACGAGGTTGCCTACAGTCTCGACAGAATTACCAACGACCGCATTACCAAAATGGCAATGGCGAGAAATCTCCTGTATGCCATTGAGAGCGACTATAAAAAAGCGATCATCGACGGAGAAGGAAAGCTCCGCTCCGACGAGGAGCTGGTCAAGGCGGCAAGCTTCAAGTGGTTTGTCAGCATGACTCAGCTAGAGCGCGAATCGAACGTCTATGCCGCGCTCAGCCTGCGCTCAAAGCTACACCTCATCGGACTTGATTACAAGCTGGATGGAGGCGAGGGACTTGACGAGAAGGTATTCGACGAGCGCTATGACACAAAAGAGCGCAAGAAAAACGGAAACCACGAGGTAAAGGGCAAGCCGCTTTACCTGCCTACCTTCGAGTTCACGAAAACGAAGCGCGGAATGCTCGCGCTGCAGGAGCACTATCGCTGGAACTCCTACATGATAACACACGGCATAGTCCCCGCGGATATAAACACCATCCTCAACGAAAGAGTCGAGAGCAACGGTGAAATACGCTTCAGCAACGGAAAGAATTACGCCTACCGTCGCCACGGCAACATCACTACCGCAGACGGTCTTGTCCGCTTCCGCCGCATTGTGGCAGAGCGCGACGGTGTGAACGAGCTTGACAAGGACGTTATTAGATACGATTATCAGCTTATGGATGACGCCTTCTGGCTCATCAACCACCACGGCTACACTCTGTGTGAGCACGTTTTCCCCGAGGCAAACGCGACAAAGGGAGAGGAGAATTAAATGGAAAAAGAAAGAGATAAAAGCGGAGGAGTCAAGGGATTTTTCCTCGATATAGTGAGAGGCATGGCAATCGGCATTGCCTTTATCATCCCGGGCTTCTCGGGCGGCTCGATTGCCGCAATTCTCGGAATATACGAGCGTCTTATCGGTGCTATTGCAGGCATCTTCACCGAATTCAGGAAAAGCATTATAACCCTCTGCCCCATAGCCATCGGACTTGTTGCGGGCGTTATCTCACTGCTCTTCCCTCTCGGTTGGGCTCTTGAAGTATATCCGATACCCACGGTCTGCATCTTCGTGGGTCTTGCCCTCGGCGGTCTGCCCTCAATTACCGACGAGCTTCGCGGCAGGCTCAAGCCGACGAATATCCCTGCTCTTCTCATCCCTCTCGGGCTTGCCTTTGCGCTCTCCTTTTTGCCAATAGCGGCGGACGTTGACCTGCTTAACAATATGGGCTTCGGCAATTACCTGCTTCTCTTTGTCATCGGACTTGTCGGCTCAACGGCGCTTGTCGTGCCCGGCATATCGGGAAGCATGCTTCTGCTCATTTTCGGCTACTACAATCCTATCGTAAATATTGCAACGAATCATCTGCTCAAGGGTAAGGACGTCGGTGCGTCGCTGCTTGTGCTCTGCTCTGTGGGGCTCGGCATTCTAGTCGGCTTCTTCCTGATTTCGGTGCTGATGAAGTGGCTGTTCAAGGCGTGTCGCCGCGGCACCCACTTCGCCATACTCGGCTTCATCGTCGGCTCGATACCCACCGTCTACGTTTCGGTGGCAAAGGAATCGGGGCTTTCCTTCAGCCTCCTTATGCCAAACGCATGGTACTGGGTTATAAGCGCGCTATTCCTCATCATAGGCTTCGCGCTCTCCTTCTCCCTTGTCGTCTGGTCGAAGAGAAATAAACAATAAAAAATCAAGGTAGAGGCACTTTAAGTACCTCTACCTTTTTGCTTGCGATTATGCAAAAATGAAGCAATTCCCTTACACGGGGTGGCATCAAGCGAGCTTTACCAGCGGTGATATGAAGCCCTTGGGGTCGGCGCTCGATATGTCGGCGGCGATGACGGTGTCCTTGTAAATAACGAGATTAACGTGCACAGGACCGTCATACTCTCCCCAGCCGTCTATCTCATAGGTGTAGCGGGTGACGCGCTTGTTCTTGTACCTCGAAACGTCAAGCCCCTGCGACTTTTGCAGCTCGTTGTAGCCCGCAATAACACTGTCAAAGCTCTCGGGCACGGTGAAGCTCACCGTCTCCTTGGGCTCTCCCGAAGCCTCAACACCGCACGCAGAGATAAAGGCGAGTCTGTCCTCGTTCGTTTTTATTCCGTCAAAATCAACGTCTGCCGCGGCAGATACCACAGCGCCCGATTGCCCCACCGCTATCGCAATGATAAGCACTGCAACGGTCAGGGTAATTACCGCAAAGAACCTCAGACTTGAGGCACGAAAGGATAATACAAACATAAGTGTCGCTCCCGATAATATTTTGTTATAGACTATGCATGACAGAGCGCATTTATGCAAAAAAGCAAAGGGAGCCGCGCCTTATCAGCGCGGCTCCCTTTGTCCTCACCGTCAGTTATTGCAGCAGCAGCAAAAAACGATAACGATAGCAAGGATAATTATCCACGTGCAGTTGTCATCAAAGATGTGGCACAAGCAGTTGTTCATTATGTTAGCCTCCGACTGATAGTTGCGGCTCTTGCCGCTCACTTTCATCTTATGAGGGAGGCGAGATTTTGGTTAATCAAAATCGAAAACAATCTTAGCGCCATCCAGCTTCAGCTTTGCTGAAAACATTTTTCCCGTTTTGGAGATAAATCCCGTGAGCTTTGCCGTCGAGCCCGTGGCAAGCATGCGTCTGAGCTCGCCTATCGGCACGGTCTTCTTGCAGATGGAGAGGCGGATGCGGAATTTGCAGCCGTCGGTGTAGCCCATGCAGCCATATCCGACCCTTCCCCTTATCACGTTTTTGCCGCAGACGGGACACTTGCCGACAATCTCACCGAGCGAGCCCGTATCCACCCTCTCGGGTATGGGGGAGGTGCCGCCGTTTTTGAATATCTCGCTTATCTCGCGCTCGGCGAGCTTGACACTGTCGGAGGCGGTTATCTCTCCTCTGAATACTCTCTTGAGCGCCTTACCCATCTCACTGGTTTTATATTTATCCATAGAGATTCCTAGCCTCTCGAGCGAGTTTATAAGATATTCGCCGTCGTCGAGGATGGTATATACATCCTTCTTCAGATTTATATATCCGCTCTTGCGCGCGTTGTCAATGATACCCGTGCGAGTTGCCTCGGTGCCAAGCTCGAGTCCCTCGAAGATAGCGCGGTAATCGTCGGCATCATCCACCTCGCCCGCCTCCTCAAGCTCCCTTGCTCTTGCCTTATCGTCCTTAAATGGGTTCTTCAGATAGTTATTAAGCGTTTCTATTGTGTAATGCTTCGGGGGTGTGGTCTGCTTTTCGGTGGGGGTAAAGTTGATTTTTACCGCCTCGCCGACCTGGAGGGAGGGCAGCACCTTGTCCTTTCCCGAGTAGTCGTCGTACTTCGTCCAGCCCGCCTCGCGTATCACCGTGCCCTTGAGAGAAAATTCCTCGAGGGGGGAGTCGGGTGTGCCGACGCATATTTTTATCTCGCTCTTATCCGCCTTGCATTCCTCGGAGCAGAACACCGCAACGAATCGGCGGAACACGGTCGAGTAGACCTGCTTCTCCTTCTCCGTGAGTGCACCTGCGGCGGGTATCTTGTAGGTGGGGGTGAGAGCGGAGTGCGACTCTATTTTCGAGTCGTCGAAGATATATTTTGAGTCCTTGAAGCGAACGGGATAGCCGAGCTTCGATACGTTTGTAAGTATTGAGCGGATTTTATCCTTCTCCGCCGTTGCAAGATACTCCGAGTTTGTTCTCGGATAGGTAAGATAGCCGTCCTCATACAGCTTCTGTATTATCTTCAGGCTATCTCCCATGCTCATTTTGTATTTCTTACCGAGCACGTTCTGGAGAGTCGAGAGCGAATAGAGCTTGCCCGAAAGGATGACCGAGGTCTTGCTCTCTACGGCGGTGACGGTCGCCCCTGCCTCATTATATTTTGCGGCGAGCGCCTCGGCATCGGCGAGCTTATCCTTGTCAAACCTATGCTTGCTCGTCAGCTCCACCTTTTCTCCGTGCGTTTTGGCACTCGAGATGAGAGCATAGTATATATCCGGCTTGAAGCTTCGTATTTCAATATCGCGCTCATATATCGCGCGCACAATGGGGACGATAACTCTGCCTACCCGGAGCAGCTTGCCCGAGCGGATAGTGGCATAGCGTGTCAAGTTAACGCCGTAGAGCCAGTCGATAAAGGTACGGGCAAAGCCCTCCTCCGCGAGGTTGTCGTAGTCGGTCTCGTCCTTCATCTCGGCGAGCGCCTTTCTGACCGTCTCGGGAGTCTGGTCGGGAAGCCAGAGCCGCTTCTGTGCCTTCGTGCCTTTGAGGGCATATTTTATGCAAAGGCGAACAATTATTTCTCCCTCTCGGTCGGCGTCTCCCGCGTTTACAACGGTGTCGACGTCGGGGCGGTTTATCAGCTTCTCAATTATCTCAAACTGCCTTTTGACACCCGAGTCAACCTTCTTGTCCGCACCGCGCTTCAATTCAAACCTGAACTCAGAGGGAAAGCAGGGCAAGGACTCTAGAGTCCACTGAGTATTTCCCGAGCCCGTGTAGGTCTCGATATCCACAAGAGAAAAAAGATGACCGAATGCCCAGCTCACGATATAATCACCGCCGATAAAATAGCCGTTTTTCTTGTCCATCTTTCCGATGCCTGCAACTATATTGCGCGCAAGGCTCGGCTTTTCCGCTATTATAAGTATCACTCGCTCATCCTCCTCTCAAAAAAAACAGTACAAGCCATATTGTACCATAAATTTATTAACTTTTAAAGACCTTTGTCAGAAAAAAGTTATACAAACTGTTTAGGAAAAGTTTGGATATTTTACCTCTCGGCTTTTTCTTTATTTTTATTCTGTTTTGTGATATAATTACTTTGAATAAATGTATGAAACGGAAAAAATCATGGCAAAGCTATACTTCAAATACGGAGCAATGGGCTCATCCAAGACTGCCCAGGTGCTTATCACAAAATTCAACTACGAGGAGCGCGGCATGCGCGTCTGGCTTATTAAGCCCGCAACCGACGTGCGCGACGGCGAGGACGTTATCCGCTCTCGCATAGGTCTTGAATCAAAATGCCTGTCTGTTGGAAAAAAGGAGGATATATACACCCTCTTTACCGAGAAGCATTCGGACGCGGACGTCATAATATGTGACGAGAGCCAGTTCTTCACCGCGCGTCAGATTGACCAGCTGCGCAAGATTGCCGACGTGCTCGAGAAGCCCGTGCTCTGCTTCGGTCTGCGCACCGACTTCATGACAAGGCTCTTCCCCGGAAGCCTGCGCCTTTTTGAGGTAGCGGACACGATATCGGAGATAAAGACAATGTGCGAGTGCGGCAGGAAGGCGACTGTAAACGCGCGAATCGACGACGGTGGCAACGTGCTTACAGAGGGACGGCAGGTAATGCTCGGAGGCAACGAAAGATACGTGGCTATGTGCCACAGCTGCTGGAGAAAAAGAATAGGAGATGAAGAATAATGGATATTAAGGATATACTCGCTCTGTGCGACCACACACTCCTCGCCCCGGATGCGACCTGGGATGATATTAGGACGGTGATAGATGACGGCATAAAATACGGCACTGCCTCGGTATGCATTCCCCCTTCCTTTGTCGCAAGAGCAAAGGAATATGCCGGCGGTAGAGTACCTATCACCACCGTCATCGGCTTCCCTCTCGGATATGCGGCAACGCAGGTGAAGGTGTGGGAATGTGCCTGCGCCATCGAGGCAGGAGCGGACGAGATAGATATGGTTATCAACATCGGCGCCCTGAAGGACAAGGATTACGAGCGCGTGGCAAAGGAGATCGAGCTTGTCAAGACAGCCTGCCACGGCAAAACACTCAAGGTAATAATCGAGACCTGCCTGCTCACAGAGGCGGAGAAGATAATCATGTGCGATATCGTCAGCAAATCGGGCGCGGATTTCATCAAAACCTCAACAGGCTTCTCAACGGGAGGGGCGAGCTTCGAGGATATTTCGCTCTTTAAGCAGCACCTCAATCCCAGGGTAAGGATAAAGGCAGCGGGAGGCATATCCAGCCTTGCCGACGCAGAGGAATTTATCAGACTCGGAGCCGACAGACTCGGAACGAGCAGAATCGTAAAAATCGCAAAATCAGACCCGAATGCTACGGGATATTGAAAGATTGGAGATTAATATGGACAAGAGCTTTCACACACCGCATATCAATGCCAGCCCGAGCGACTTTGCACCGACCGTGCTTATGCCGGGCGACCCCCAGCGCTCGCAGTTTATAGCCGAGAGCTTCCTCGAGGGCGCGCGCCTTGTCAACAACGTGCGCGGCATCCAGGGCTATACGGGCACCTATCGCGGCACTCCCGTCAGCGTTATGGCGAGCGGAATGGGCATTCCCTCTATCGGCATATACTCCTATGAGCTGTATAACTTCTTCGGTGTTGAGAATATAATCAGAATAGGCTCGATAGGCGGCATTTCCGACAGCGTTAAGCTGCGCGATATAATCATCGCCCAAAGCGCCTCCACCACCTCGAATTACGCGGTGCAGTACGGACTGGAGGGCACCTATGCGCCTACTGCGGATTACACCCTTATGCGACTTGCAGCCGAGCTTGCCGAAAAGCATGGCGTAAGATATGCGGTCGGAAATATTCTCTCCTCCGATATATTCTACAACGCAAATCCAGACGCGGCAAAGCGGTGGAAGAGAATGGGCGTGCTCGGAGTTGAGATGGAGGCGGCAGGTCTGTATATGAACGCAGCCTACGCAGGCAAGAGGGCGCTTGCAATATGCACTGTGTCCGACCACCTCTTCACCGGTGAGTCGCTTGATGCAGAAAGCCGTCGCTCCTCCTTCACCGATATGATGGAAATAGCGCTCGGCATTGCAGTACAGATGCAAAGCAAAAAATGATTAAGATGAAGAAAAGAGTTTTTCTGATAGTGCTCGACTCACTCGGCATAGGAGCCGCACCCGACGCGCATCTGTTCGGTGACGCGGGCACAAATACGCTAAAGAGGATAAGCACCTCGAAAAGCTTCAACATACCGACCCTCATATCCCTCGGCATCGGCAACGTTGACGGGGTAGATTACCTCGAAAAAGTCGACACGCCCCCCACCGTGCTCGCGCGTCTGTGCGAGAAAAGCGCAGGCAAGGACACGACCGTCGGACACTGGGAGCTTGCGGGCAGAGTCTCGCACTCACCCCTGCCGACCTACCCCGACGGCTTCCCTGAGAGTATAATCGGGGAGTTTGAAAAAAGGTGCGGTATCGGAGCTCTGTGCAACAAGCCGTACTCGGGCACAGAGGTCATCCGCGACTGGGGCGAGGAGCATATCAGGACGGGCAAGCTCATCGTATACACCTCCGCGGACAGTGTATTTCAGATAGCGGCGCACGAGAAGATAGTTCCACCCGATAGGCTGTACGAATACTGCCGTATAGCAAGAGAGCTGCTCACAGGCGAGCACGGAGTCGGCAGAGTTATCGCGCGTCCCTTTGTCGGTGAGCCAGGCAATTTCACGCGCACGGCAAACAGACGAGATTTTTCTCTGAAGCCGCCCTATCCGACCCTGCTCGACAAAATAAAGGAGGCGGGGCTCGACGTAATTTCGGTCGGCAAGATCAAGGATATCTTCGACGGCGAGGGAATCACCGAGAGCCTTATATCTCACTCCAACCGCGAGGGAATGGAAATGACCGAGGAGCTTCTCACAAGGGATTTCCACGGGCTGTGCTTCACCAACCTCGTTGAATTCGACTCCCACTACGGGCATAGGCAGGATATCGACGGCTATGCCGCAGCCCTCACGGAATTTGACAGCTGGCTTGCGGGCTTTATCCGAGGGCTCGGCGAGGAGGACGCGCTTATCATAACCGCTGACCACGGCTGTGACCCGGGCGACGACTCGACCGACCATACAAGAGAATACGTGCCCTTTATTATGCTCTCCGACAGAGAAGGAAAAAATCTCGGCACCGTCACGGGCTTCGACCACGTGGCAAGGACGGTAGCCGAGCTGCTCGGTGTGGACTTCACGCCCGAGAGAGAGGATTGAATATGACCGACGACAGACTCCTTCAGCTTGCCGAGGAGGCAAGACAAAATTCATACTCCCCATACTCCTGCACATCGGTGGGTGCAGCACTGCTCACAAAGAGCGGAAAGGTCTACACGGGTGCCAACGTGGAGTGTGCATCATACCCTGCGGGCATATGCGCGGAGAGGTCTGCTCTCGCGGCGGCAGTGAGCGCGGGAGAGCGTGAGCTTGCCGCAATTGCAGTTGCGGGCGGAGCACACGGCGAGCCCTCGACAGTCCCCTTCTATCCCTGCGGTATGTGCAGGCAGGCGCTATACGAGTTTTCGCCCGAGATGAGAGTAATAACAGCAGACGGCACAGTCACCCTCAAGGAGCTTTTACCTCTGGCATTCAACGGGGAGGCAATAAAAAAATGAACTCTATCTACGATATAATTGTAAAAAAGAGACACGGCGGCGCACTCACAGACCGTGAGATACGCGACGCCGTTGCCGAATACACAAACGGAAACGTACCCGACTACCAGATGTCCGCCCTGCTTATGGCAATATGCTGCAACGGAATGGACGGGAGGGAGACGGCGACTCTCACCGACGCCATTGCTACCTCGGGCGAAATGCTCGACCTCTCCTCGCTCGGTGAGCTGTCAGTCGACAAGCACTCGACGGGAGGCGTTGGTGACAAGACCACCCTCGTGGCTATTCCGATAGCAGCCGCCCTCGGCTGCAAGATAGCGAAGATGTCGGGCAGAGGACTCGGACACACGGGTGGCACGGTTGACAAGCTGGAGTCGATAGACGGCTTCAGGACTACCCTCACAAAGGAGGAGTTTATAAGTCAGGTGCAGAAAATCGGTGTTGCCGTAATCGGGCAAAGCGAGAATCTCGCCCCTGCTGATAAAAAAATCTATGCCCTGCGCGACGTTACGGCAACTGTGGACTCCATACCCCTCATCACCTCGTCGGTGATGGGAAAGAAGCTCGCCTCGGGCGCTCACTCGATAGTGCTTGACGTGAAGTATGGCTCGGGCTCCTTTATGAAGACTGTCACGGATGCCGAGAGGCTCGCTCGGAATATGGTGGAGATAGGAAAACGGTGCGGCAGACGCACAGCGGCGCTCATCACCGACATGGACACACCTCTCGGAGAGTGCATCGGCAATATTCTCGAGGTCAAAGAGGCTATAAAAACGTTACACGGGTCAGGTCCGCGCGACCTGTATGAGCTCTCTGTTGAGCTCGCGGCAATGATGGCGAACCTCTCGCTCGGCATCCCCCACCCCACCGCAATGGAGCGCGCGCAGGAGGCAGTGAAGGACGGGAGCGCCCTCGCAACACTGCGCGCGTGGGTCGAGGCGCAGGGGGGCAACGGAGAGCTGATTGCTCACCCCGAGCACTTCCCCGAGGCAAGATACTCCCGAGAAGTTTCGGCATCGGCGGACGGCTACATCGGCTCAATGGATGCCGAGCGCATAGGTCTCATCTCGGTCTCGCTCGGTGCAGGCAGAGAGAAGAAGGGAGACCCCATCGACTATGCGGCAGGCATTGTGCTGAAGAAGAAAACGGGAGACAGAGTAAGGCGCGGTGAGGTTGTTGCGACGCTCCTCACCGACAGAGCCGAAACGCTGGAGGGTGCTGTGGCACATTTCGCCTATGCCTACACCGTCACGGACACACAGCCCGAGCGCAAGCCACTTATACACGAAATAATCACCTGAAAAAAGGGGCGCCACGGCGCCCTTCTTTCTTTTTTAAATAAATATTTTTATTGTTAAATTTATAATTTTTGCGCGCGCTATTGATTTTGGCTCTCCGTTATGATAAAATTGTTATTAATTACGGTAAAATTTATCCTTTTATGGATATAATTTAACTGTAAATAAGGAGGAGCTATGTATCAGAGGTTTACGGGCGCGCTCTACGTCATAAACATTATAGTGCAGGCAGCCTTCACTCTGCTCACCCCTGCGGGGCTGATGTTCCTCTTAAGCTGGCTTCTCGTAGACAGGTGCGGCGCGCCTACGTGGATATACGCCGTTACGATAACGGTCGGAGTGCTCGCGGGCTTCATCTCTATGATACGCTTCGTGATAAGCGCGTCGGAGGGGCTTGAGAGGCTCGAGCGAGAGCGCGAGAAAAACAACAAAAACACAAAAAACGACAAAAAGCAAGGTTGAAACATAAAATGAACAAAACGAAGTTACCTTTTTATGAGATATTCTCGCTGATAATCGGCGAGGCTGTGGTAGGCGCGGCAATATGCGCCGTATTTCTCATCATAAAAAAATTCGAGCTTAACGTGCTGCTCGGCGCTTCGCTCGGTGCGGCACTCACGGTGCTTAATTTTGTTGCACTGGCAATCGCCTCTACCCGCGCGATAAACCGCGCCCTTGAAGCAAGGGGAGAGGGCGAGATGGACGACGAGGCAGCGGCGGCATTTGCAAAGGAGCATCAGGCAAAGCTGCAGCTGGTTATGACCGTGTCTTATATAGTAAGGATACTCTCACTTCTCGGAGCACTCATCGTGGCATTTATATTAAGCGAGGTGTTCAACCCCATCGCCACAGCGATTCCCCTGCTGCTTTTCCGCCCGATACTTATGATTTCACAAATGATTTTAAAGAAAAGGAGGAGCCTCAATGGATAGTGTTGCTAACGGCCCTAAGGTGTATTTTGCGATACACACCCCCTGGTTCACTATAAACGTAACGCAAACTGCTCTTACCATTCTCATTTGCTCTATACTTCTCACCGTGCTCGCCTTGATAATCAGGCGCGGACTCAAAAAGCGCCCCGGCGGCTTTCAGGTTGTGGTGGAAAAGCTCGTTAATATGCTCTACGGTCTGGTGTCCGACACGATGGGCGCGCATAACGTAAGATTTGCTCCCTATATCGGCACGCTATTTCTCTCCTCAATGATATGCACCCTGCTCGGCATGACTCAGGTTCTTCGCTCGGCTACGGCAGACCTCTCGGTAACGCTGGCGTGGGCACTCGTAACGACGGGTATGGTGTGGTATAACAGCATCAAAAATCTGGGCTTCAAGGCGTGGCTAAAGGGCTTTACCGAGCCTATCGTGGTTATGACGCCTATGAATATCGTATCTGAGATTGCACAGCCTATCTCCCTCGCCTTCCGTCACTTCGGAAACGTTGCGGGCGGCGGCGTTCTTACCGCGCTTATATATACCTCGCTCGGCGGACTGACGAGTATATTGTTTGGCTGGATATCTGAGGCTTTCAGCCTCATTCCCTTCCTGCAGATAGGTATTCCCGCGGTGCTGTCCATCTATTTCGACCTCTTCTCCGGCTTCGTGCAGGCGCTGGTATTTTCCCTTCTCACGATGGTATACGTTGGCGCCGCCTGCCCTCCCCCGGCACAGCCCGAGGTCGCAAACGATTCAGAATAAGCAAAAAAATAAAATATAAATTCTAGGAGGATTTCAAAATGGATTTAACGATTCTTGCAAAGGCGCTCGGAGCAGGTCTGTGTATGGGACTTGGAGCTATCGGCCCCGCTATCGGTGAGGGTAATGCAGTAGGCAAGGCACTCGAGGGTATGGCACGCCAGCCCGAGATGGCAGGTGCTCTCCGTACCAATATGATTCTCGGATGTGCTATCACCGAGACAACCGGTATCTACTCTCTCGTTATCGCGCTCCTTATTATGTTCATGCTTTAATTAAAAGCAAAAAGTTAAAATTTTAGGAGAAACCTATGTGGTTAGAGGCTTTTACAGACAAATTTGAAGCGTTTGTAGGCGTTAATCCCTTTACTATGCTATTCGCATGGGTCAACCTGCTTATCCTCTATTTCATTCTCAAGAAGCTCCTCTTCAAGCCCGTGAAGAAGATGATCGACACGCGCCAGAAGGAGATCGACGATATGTACTCGGACGCAGAGGAGGCAAAGACGTCCTCCGAGGCTATGAGGGTCGAATATGAGAAGCGGCTCGAGAGTGCAAACGAGGAGAGCGAGGAGATTCTCAAGCGCGCGGTGCGCCGCGCACAGCTGCGCGAGGAGGAGATTCTCCGCGAGGCAGGCGTGAAGGCGCAGAGAGTGCTCGAGCGCGCAGAGGAGCAGGTTGCCCTCGAGAAAAAGCGCGCGCTAAACGAGGTCAAGGACGAGGTGTCCGAGATGGCGATAGGCATCGCCGCCGCGGTCATCGAGCGAGACGTTGACAAGGGTGAGCACGAGGCTATGATAGACGACTTCATCAAAAAGATAGGTAGCGAGTGATGACGGTAAGATCTGAATACGGACACGCCCTCTACCTCCTGGCAAGGGAGATAGACGGAGTCGAGAGAATTAAGGAGGATCTTACGGTAGCATACACAGCTATCAGGGATAATCCCGATTTTGAAAAGCTGCTTGACACCCCCGCTATACCGAGGGATGAAAAGCTCGCGCTTGCGGACGGGGCGCTCGGCACACTTGACGAGTGCGTTTTGAATCTTATCAAGATTCTCTCCGACAAGCATTCCGTTTCTACCCTGCCCGACGTATATGCGACCTACATCGCCCTCTACAACGAGGACTGTGGCATTGAGGAGGTAGAGGCGGTTACCGCCCTTCCCATGACGGAGGAGCAGCTGAATGCCCTCAAGGCGAGGCTGGACTCCGTAACGGGCAAAAACACTGTTATACGCAATACCGTTGACCCGTCGATACTCGGCGGTGTGAAGCTGAGGTATGAGGGAAAGCAGATAGACGGCTCGCTCAAAACGCGCCTCGACAGCTTTGCCGATGCTCTCAGGGATATTGTAATCTAAAAAGAAGAAAACGGGGAATAACATGCAATCAAGAATTGATGATATTAGCAAGGTAATCAAGGAGCAGATCCGTAACTACTCGAAGAAGATCGAGCAGGACGAGGTCGGCTATGTTATCTCTGTCGGTGACGGAATCTCGAAGGTATACGGACTTGATAAGTGCTGTGCCAACGAGCTGCTCGAATTTTCAAACGGCTCCTTCGGTATGGCGCTCAACCTCGAGGAGAGCTCGGTCAGCGCAGTTCTGCTCGGCAACGACGTCGGTATCAGCGAGGGAAGCCTCGTAAAGAGGACGGGCAAGGTCGTATCCGTTCCCGTCGGTGAACAGATGATTGGCAGAGTCGTAAACGCACTCGGTCAGCCCATCGACGCAAAGGGACCGATTACGGCAAGCGAGTACCGCCCAATCGAGCGACGCGCGTACGGAATCATTGAAAGAAAGTCTGTTTCGGTGCCCCTTCAGACGGGCATCAAGGCAATCGACTCTATGATACCGATAGGACGCGGACAGAGAGAGCTGATTATAGGAGACAGACAGACGGGAAAAACCGTCATTGCAACAGATACGATAATAAACCAGCGCGGTAAGGACGTGATATGCATCTACGTTGCGATAGGACAGAAGCAGTCCACCGTAACCGAGGTCGTTGACACGCTGTATAAGAACGGGGCAATGGACTACACGATAGTCGTTTCCGCTACTGCGTCCGACCCCGCCCCCCTGCAGTACATTGCTCCCTACGCGGGCTGTGCTATGGGTGAATACTTTATGGACAAGGGACGCGACGTGCTCGTTGTCTACGATGACCTTTCCAAGCACGCGGTGGCATACAGAGCACTCTCGCTGCTTATCAGGCGCCCCCCCGGCAGAGAGGCATATCCCGGTGACGTATTCTACCTTCATTCCCGTCTGCTTGAGAGAGCGGCAAGGCTCTCCGACGAATACGGCGGCGGCTCGCTTACCGCCCTGCCGATAATCGAGACGCAGGCAGGCGACGTTTCGGCATATATACCCACCAACGTAATATCTATAACCGACGGACAGATATTCCTCGAGACGGAGCTCTTCCACGCGGGCGTGCGCCCTGCGGTAAACCCGGGCATCTCGGTGTCCCGAGTCGGCGGCAACGCACAGATAAAGGCGATGAAGAAGGTCTCGGGAACTCTCAAGCTGCTCTACTCGCAGTACAGAGAGCTGCAGAGCTTCGCGCAGTTTGGCTCCGACCTTGACGCAGACACCAAGGCAAGACTTGAACAGGGTGCCAGAATCGTTGAGGTGCTCAAGCAGGGCAGAAACTCGCCCATCGAGGTTGAGCTGCAGATAGCGATAATCTATGCCGTTGTAAACAATCTGCTCTCGGATATTGCGGTAGAGGATATTCACCGCTTCGAGGAGGGGCTCTTTGAGCAGCTCGTTGCCACGAAGGATTCTCTTCTCGGTGCAATCAAGGAGAGCGGTGTTCTCACCCCCGAAATTGAGGCAGAGCTGCGCGCTGCAATCCTTTCCTTCAAGGAAAAATTTCTCGGAAGAGAGTAAAGGAGGGGTAAGCGATGGCAGGCGCATCAATGAACGATATTAAAGCACGGATAAAGAGCGTCGAGAGCACGATGCAGATAACCAAGGCTATGGAGCTTGTCGCTACCTCTAAGCTACGCCGTGCGAGAGAAAGAGTTGAGGCATCCCGTCCATTTTGCACAATGCTCGGAAAAATGATTGACACCGTCAAGGGTGTCGCGCCTCTTGCCGAGACCGGCTGGTTCTCAGCCAATGAGGGCAAAACGCTCTTTATTATGATAGCGGGTGACAGAGGTTTGGCAGGAGGATATAATTCTAATGTATTCCGCCTCACCGAGATGCTCGCAGGGGGCAAGGAGGCAATCTACCTCCCCATTGGAAAGAAGGCAACCGAATATCTTCGCCACAGAGGTCGCGAGCTGCTGCTCGACTACGATATCCTCGCAGGGGACGTCAGGGTCGGCACGGCGCATCGCCTCTCACGCAGTGTATGCGACGGCTATCTCGAGGGAAAATTCACACGGGTGGTGCTCGTCTACACGAAATTCCAGTCTATGATGACCCAGCTTCCCGTCTACGAGGAGCTTCTGCCCCTCGGCGGTGAGAGCACATCCGACGCGGCGGGCGACCCGATATTCGAGGAGGAGCCCGAGGAAATGCTCGAGAGAATCGTACGCCACTACGTGAGCGGAGTTATCTACTCGGCAGTGTGCGAGTCTCTGGCGAGCGAGTCGGGAGCCAGACGCAGCGCAATGAACGCGGCAAACAAGAACGCAGGCGAGATGATAGACACACTTATGCTCAAATTCAACAGAGCAAGACAGGCGGTAATCACCCAGGAGATTACCGAGATAGTATCGGGAGCCGAGGCACTCTAGGCTCTCACGAAAGGAACAGCTTACAAGATGGAAAAAAACATCGGTAAAGTAATACAGATAATAGGCCCCGTGCTTGACATCAAGTTTGAGTCGGGACGTCTGCCCAACCTTCTCGATGCCATAGAGATTCAGCACGGAGATAATAAGCTCGTGTGTGAGGTCGCAGCACAGGTGGGCGACGACGTCGTCAGATGCATCGCAATGTCGAGCACCGACGGTCTGGCAAGAGGAGTAGACGCCGTCGACACGGGCACCGGCATTACCGTCCCCGTCGGCAAGGGCACCCTCGGCAGAATATTTAACCTGCTCGGTGAGCCTATCGACAACCTCCCACCGCCCGAGGACTGCGAGGAGTGGTGCATCCACCGCGATCCCCCCTCCTATTCCGAGCAGTCGGGTACCACCGAAATACTCGAGACGGGTATCAAGGTTGTGGACCTCATCGCCCCCTATGCCAAGGGAGGCAAGATAGGTCTGTTCGGCGGTGCGGGCGTCGGCAAGACGGTCCTCATTATGGAGCTTATCAATAACGTAGCAAAGCAGCACGGCGGCATCTCGGTATTTACGGGTGTCGGCGAGCGCACCCGTGAGGGCAACGACCTCTACAACGAAATGAAGGAATCGGGAGTTCTTTCCAAGACCGCCCTTGTGTACGGTCAGATGAACGAGCCGCCCGGAGCGAGAATGAGAGTAGGTCTGTCCGGTCTTACTATGGCGGAATACTTCCGCGATAAGGAGGGACAGGACGTGCTCCTCTTTATCGATAACATATTCAGATTTACCCAGGCGGGCTCCGAGGTTTCGGCGCTTCTCGGCCGTATGCCCTCCGCAGTTGGCTACCAGCCCACCCTCGCAACCGAGATGGGTGCCCTGCAGGAGAGAATAACCTCAACCAAAAAGGGCTCTATCACCTCTGTTCAGGCAGTCTACGTCCCTGCGGACGACCTGACCGACCCCGCTCCCGCGACTACCTTCGCCCACCTCGACGCTACGACGGTTCTCTCGAGAAGCATTGCCTCTCTCGGTATCTACCCCGCGGTAGACCCGCTTGACTCCACCTCGAGAATACTCTCCCCCGACGTTGTCGGCATAGAGCACTACGAGATAGCAAGAGAGGTTCAGAGCATCCTCCAGCGCTATAAGGAACTGCAGGATATCATCGCCATTATGGGTATGGATGAGCTCTCCGAGGACGACAAGCTCGTCGTTAACCGCGCCAGAAAGATACAGCGCTTCCTCTCCCAGCCCTTCTCCGTTGCGGAGCAGTTTACGGGTATGGAGGGCAGATACGTTCCCGTCAAGGAAACGCTGCGCGGCTTCAGAGAGATACTCGACGGCAAGCACGACGACCTTCCTGAGTCGGCATTCCTCTTCGTCGGAACCATCGACGAGGCAGTAGAAAAGGCAAAAAAGCTCAAGGAGGCGCAGGGTTAATCCCTGCCCTTCTTTGAAAAAGTAATAGGTAAAGGAAATGATATGAACAAATTTCCACTGAAGATATCTACACCCGAGGGCGTTAAGTTTGACGGAGGGGCTGTCAGCCTGCTCGTCAAGTGCACCGAGGGCGACGTTGAAATTCTCGCAGGACACACCGACTTTGTTGGCACTCTTGCCACGGGCAGAGCCAGAGTCAGGAGCGAGGACGGAAACGAGAGATACGCATCCATATCGGGCGGCTTCATCGTTGTGAAGGGCGGCGAAGTAATGCTCGCGACAGATGCCTTTGAATATGCCGACGAGATAGATATCGAAAGAGCAAGGGCGGCAAAGGAAAATGCCGAGCGCAAAATAAGAAACGCGGCAAACGACGTCGACCTTGGACGCGCAGAAATGAAGCTGAAGCGCGCACTCAACAGAATTAAGGTGTATGAACTGAAATGAAAAGCTACGAAAGATTTCTGAAATACGTCGCATATCCCACAGCCTCCGACGAGGAATGCCCGAGCTGCCCGAGCAGCGAGGGTCAGTGGGCACTCGCAAGAGCGCTTGTTGAAGAGCTGAACTCCCTCGGGCTTGAAGCTACGGTTGACGAGCACTGCTACTTGTATGCAACTCTGGAGGCAAACGTGGATACGGCTGCGCCCACTATCGGTCTTATCGCACATATGGACACGTCGAGCGAGGCGTCAGGCGAAAATATCAAGCCGAGGGTAATAAGATATGAGGGCGGCGATATCCTCCTGAACGAGGAGAAGGCAATCACGATGAGGGTGGAGGACTATCCCGTGCTCCCCTACTACGTCAGCCACAATCTTATAGTAACCGACGGCACCACCCTGCTCGGTGCAGACGACAAGGCCGGAATTGCCGAAATTATCTCTGCTATTGAGAAAATAATTGACACGGGTGCCCCCCACGGCAAAATTAAAATAGCCTTCACCCCCGACGAGGAGATAGGCAGAGGTGCCGACCTCTTTGACGTCGAGGGCTTCGGTGCCGACTACGCCTACACCGTAGACGGCGGCAGAATAGGCGAGATCGAGTATGAGAACTTCAATGCAGCAAGTGCCAAAATTAAGGTAAACGGTGTATCTATCCACCCGGGCTCCGCCAAGGGAAAGATGAAAAATGCCGCAACAGTTGCAATGGAATTCCACTCCCTTCTCCCCGCGGACGAGATTCCCGAAAAAACCGAGGGCTATGAGGGCTTCCACCACCTGCTCTCCATGCACGGTGAGTGCGAGTGTGCAAATCTCGCGTACATAATCCGCGACCACGATATGACTCTCTTCGAGAAGAAGAAGGCGCAGTTCATCGAGGCAGCAAGAAAAATCAACGAAAAATACGGCGAGGGCACGCTTCTTCTCACCCTCACCGACAGCTACTTCAATATGAAGGAAAAAATAGAGCCGTGTATGTACACGGTCGAGCGCGCAAGGCAGGCAATGCTCGACGAGGATATCACCCCCGTCACCGTTCCGATACGCGGCGGCACTGACGGTGCCAGACTCTCCTTTATGGGGCTTCCCTGCCCCAACCTCTGCACGGGCGGCGAGAACTTCCACTCCCGCTTCGAGTTCATCTCCTGCGAGGTTATGGAAAAAATCACCGACATCCTCGTGCGCCTGCTCACCAACGCCGCAGGGCTCGATAAATAATAAAAAAACGCGACACGGATGCCCGTGTCGCGTTTTTTCGTTCTGTGTAGGATACTATTCTCTTCACACATTGTATAAGATATTTTTCTGGAGAGAAACCCCGTTCTTCTTGCTGCCGGGCGTAGTTACCTACGTCAAGGCAAGAAAACGGGGTTAAAAACCTTTTTAAGATTTTGTTCTCTCAAAAAATTACTTATACAACGCCCTGGGCAAGCATTGCGTCGGCAACCTTCACAAATCCTGCTATGTTAGCACCTGCTACAAGATCGTCGCCAAAGCCGTATTCGTTGGCTGCCTTCAGGGATGCCTCGAAAATGTTCTTCATTATTGTCTTGAGCTTCTCGTCTACCTCTTCTGCAGACCAGCTGTAACGCATGGAGTTCTGAGACATTTCAAGTCCGGAAACGGATACACCGCCTGCGTTTACTGCCTTGGAAGGAGCGATAATCACGCCATTTTCCTTGAGATATGCCATTGCCTCGTTGGTGGTGGGCATGTTGGAAACCTCAACGTAGTACTTGATGCCGTTGGCAACAATCTTCTTTGCCTCGTCGAGGTTAACCTCGTTCTGAGTAGCGCAGGGCATAAGAATATCTGCCTTAACGCCCCAGGGCTTCTCACCCTTGAAGAACTGAACACCGAACTTGTCGGCATAATCCTCTACCCTGTTGCGGCAGGAGGCACGCATTTCGAGCATAAAGTTGACCTTCTCATCGGTGCTGATGCCGTCGGGATCGTAGATGTATCCGTCGGGACCCGAGATGGTAACAACCTTGCCGCCGAGAGCGTTAACCTTCTTAACAGTGCCCCAGGCAACGTTACCGAAGCCGGAGACAGCAAAGGTTTTACCCTTTATTTCATCACCGAAGTGCTTGAGCAGCTCAACGGTATAGTAAACTGCGCCGTATCCCGTAGCCTCGGGACGGATGAGCGAGCCACCGTAGGGGATACCCTTACCTGTGAGGACACCTGTAAACTCGTTGCGGATTCTCTTGTACTGACCGAAGAGGTAGCCTACCTCTCTTGCGCCAACACCGATATCACCTGCAGGAACGTCGAGGTCCGCACCGATATAGCGGCACAGCTCGGTCATGAAGCTCTGGCAGAATGCCATAACCTCTCTATCGCTCTTTCCCGAGGGGTCGAAGTCAGAGCCACCCTTGCCGCCGCCCATGGGGAGGCTGGTGAGCGAGTTCTTGAAGGTCTGCTCGAAGCCGAGGAACTTTATTACACCCTCGTATACGGAGGGGTGGAAGCGAAGACCTCCCTTGTAGGGACCGATAGCGCTGTTGAACTGAACGCGGAAGCCGCGGTTTACGCGAACTACACCGTTGTCGTCAACCCACGGAACTCTGAACTTGATAATTCTCTCGGGCTCGACAATTCTCTCAACGACACCGCTGGTAATATATTCGGGGCGCTTCTCAAGCACGGGCTCGAGAGAGAGGAGAACCTCCTCAACAGCCTGATGAAATTCGGGCTCACCGGGGTTGCGCTTCTTTACGGTTTCCATAAGATTATTCAAATATTCGGACCTAAACATAATTAATCACCTCTTGTTTCTGATTTCCGAAAAAAAGATAGTATTATTTTAGCACAATATGCTATCCATTGCAACCCTTTTTTCACTATTTTTTCTCATTAATATTAATTTTTTTTCGGGAAAAAATAACTTCAGTACACATTTACGCAAACGGAGCAAATCCTGTGACCGATAATATTAAAAAAAGGGGTATTTTAACTCTCCCTGCGAGAGCATCTGTCTTCTATACACTGACAGGTGCACTCGAGAGGGGAACAACGCTTATATTCACACCCATCTTCACCCGTATGCTGACACCCGCCGAATACGGCGTTTATCCCCTTTACGTCAGCTGGATGGGGATACTCACCGTGCTGATAACGCTGGAGCTGTCCGGAAACGTGATATACAAGGGGCTTGTGAGGTACAGAGGAGAAGAGAGCAGATTTATATCCTCGGCACTCTCGCTGCTTATAGCCTCTGTGGGAATATACCTGATTCTCTTTGCCCTGCTCGGCGGATATTTCTCCCGTCTTTTCGGCATAAGCCGCGCGGTGCTCCTTTTTCTGATATTGCAGGTATTCTCAAGCGGTGTTATTAATCTTTATTTTGCCGAGTGCAGATTTGCCTACAAATATAAGGTTCCCTCCCTCATCAATATTATAACCGCACTTCTCTCCCCCACCCTCTCATACATCATAGTGCGACTGACGGCATACAGAGCGGAGGGACGCATAGTAGGCACTCTTGCCGTGAGCGGAGCTGTCGGTGCCGTGCTCCTCGTCGGAATGCTGCGACGCGGAGGAGGTATCGTCGACCTGAAGATTTGGCGCTACCTGCTCTCGGTGTGCCTGCCGCTTCTGCCGCACTTTCTTGCCTCGTCGGTCATAGCGCAGTCGGGAAAAATCGCGCTCGGGAGATTTTTCGGTGAGGGTGCGGTTGCGAAATACTCGCTTGTGTTTTCTATCGGCTTTATCTTCTCCCTTGTGACGGTGGGCATTCAATCCTCGCTCTCCCCTTGGATAAACCGAAAGCTCTCTCACGGAGCAGAGGGGGCTGTATCGGAGCTTTCCGAGAGGCTGTTCTATATTTTTGCACTGATATCACTCATGGGTGTCACCTTTGTGCCCGAGGGACTCTCGGTGCTGGCTCCGCCCGAATACCGCGAGGCACTTATCGCGGTGTATCCGATATCCGTTTCGGTTATGATTTCCTTTCTGTCCACAATTTTATATGCTGTGATAGTATATTATGAGCGCGGCTATCTCGTTACACTCTCATCGGTGGCTACAGCCCTCCTCGCCGTTGCACTGCACCTGACACTGACAAGGTGGCTCGGATATATCGGCGCAGCACTGACGCAGTGTATATCCAGCGCCTTTTTAGTCGTTATGTACTCGGTCATGCTGGGGGGCGTGTTAAAAAAACGCCTCTTCAGATTCACAAGGCTCCTGCAGCCCGTTCTTCTCGCCTCCGCCTTTGCGCTGCTGCTTACACTCTTCCGCGAGAGCTTTGCCGCACGCGCTTCCCTCTTCCTCGCTCTTCTTCTTTTGCTCATCCCGAGGGCGCTGGAGTGCTACCGTCTTATTAAGGAAAAATAAAAAGGAGGCACCGCGGTCAGGGCCGCAGTGCCTCTTGCTTTTTAAAATCAACCCTTGAGAGCCGCCCTCTTCTGTGCGGCAAGTCTCTTGCGCTGGGGGGTGTCGAGAACAACCTTGCGCAGTCTTATGCTCTTGGGAGTTACCTCAATGAGCTCGTCCTCTGTGATAAACTCAATAGCCTCCTCAAGAGAGAGCTGACGGGGAGTTATAAGGGTGAGCTTCTCATCTGCGCCCGAGGAGCGGATTGCGGTAAGGTGCTTCTCGCGGCAGACGTTTACCTCTATGTCATCGGGCTTGGGATTCTCTCCAACTATCATTCCCTCGTATACGGGGGTGGCAGGACCGATGAAGAGAGGCCCGCGATCCTGCGACTGATATAGGCCGTAGGTAGTGGACACACCCGTCTCGCTCGCAACAAGGGAGGAGGTAAAGCGTGTCTTTATCTCTCCGCGGAATTCCTCGTAGCCTGCGAAGATGGAGGAGATAAGTCCCTCTCCGCGAGTATCGGTGAGCAGCTCGCTTCTGTATCCGAAAAGGCAACGTGTGGGTATGGAGTAATACAGCTTCTGGCGAGAGCCGTGGAGCTGCATGTCAAGCAGCGTGCCCTTTCTCGCTCCGAGCTTCTCCATTACGGCACCGACGTACATCTCGGGCACGTCGATTATCACGTTCTCGACGGGCTCGCACTTCACACCCTCAATTTCCTTGTAAAGCACTCGGGGATTGGAGCAGCAGAGCTCATATCCCTCGCGGCGCATATTCTCGATAAGAATGGAGAGGTGCATCTCTCCTCTGCCCGCAACGCGGAAGGTGTCGGTCGTGTCACCGTCGGTTACACGAAGGGATACGTCCTTGAGAAGCTCTCTGTAAAGACGCGCACGAAGGTGACGGGAGGTAACAAACTTGCCCTCCTTGCCTGCGAAGGGGGAGTCGTTTACCGAGAAGGTCATCTCCATTGTGGGCTCACCGACCTTAACGAACTCGAGGGACTCAACCTTGGCAGGAGAGCACACGGTGTCGCCTATCGCTATGTCCTCACATCCGGAGAAGCAAACAATGTCACCTACCTTAGCCTCACCGACCTGCACTCTCTTGAGTCCGTCAAACTGATAGATGGACACAATCTTTGCGGGACGGGTCTTGGCGTCGGGGGTGTGATAATTACATATAGAAACTCCCTGTCCCTGCTTGAGCACACCGCGCTCAATGCGGCCTATGCCTATCCTGCCGACGAACTCGTTGTAGTCGATAGCGGATACCAGAAGCTGAAGGGGCTCGTCCTCCTCACCGTCTGGAGCGGGCATATACTCAAGTATGGTGTCGAGCAGGGGGGTGAGGTCGGTGCCCGGGGTGTGGGGGTCAAAGGAGGCGGTGCCTGCTCTGCCCGAGCAGAAGAGCATCGGGGAATCAAGCTGCTCGTTTGTGGCATCGAGCTCCAGAAGAAGCTCAAGCACCTCGTCGCCAATCTCGTCAAGACGCGCATCAGGACGGTCAATCTTGTTTACAACGACGATAACGCGGTGATTCATCGCGAGCGCCTTCTCAAGCACGAAGCGGGTCTGGGGCATGGGTCCCTCCGCCGCGTCAACGAGAAGTATAACGCCGTTTACCATCTTCAGTATGCGCTCAACCTCTCCGCCGAAGTCTGCGTGACCGGGGGTGTCGACAACGTTTATCTTCACACCCTTATAGTGTATTGCGGTATTCTTTGCAAGTATGGTGATGCCACGCTCGCGCTCAAGGTCATTGGAATCCATTACTCTGTCGGTGGTCTCCTGGTTGTCGCGGTAGATTCCGCCCTGGCGGAGCATTTCGTCGACGAGGGTGGTCTTGCCGTGGTCGACGTGTGCTATGATAGCGATATTTCTCAAATCGGTACGCTTCATTTTTCTGTCCTCTTATACCAAAATTTGTCGGTCTTTATATCTAACTTAATTAGTATAGCACAAAATATACGAAAATGCAAATTTTATTTTTTACAGAATTTCGGATACGGGAAAAATGAGTTTTATATAAAATAAATAAAAGAGGCACAGCGCTGTGCCTCTTTTATACAGATGGGCTTAAGCTCCGATTATTGTTCTGACTCTTATAACGCCCTCAATAGCGAGCAGCTCGTCAGCGATTCCCTCGGGAACGTCTACATCTATCTCAAGAAGGGTGTAGGCGTAGTCTCCCTTTGAGCCGTTTGCAAAGTGCGCAATATTGATTCCCTTCTTTGCAAAGGCTCCTGCAATCTGCGAAATCATATTTGCCACGTTGAGGTGCATGATGCACACGCGGTTGCCACCCGAGGGCGCAAGCGCAACGGAGGGATAGTTGACCGAGTTCTTGATATTACCGTTTTCGATAAAGTCAACAAGCTCCTGCGCTGCCATGATAGCGCAGTTGTCCTCGCTCTCCTCGGTGGATGCGCCAAGGTGAGGAATGTTAATGATGCCGGGCACGTCGAGGGTTGCCTCGGTCGGGAAGTCGGTCACGTATGCGGCAACCTTGCCCGCGGCAATTGCCTCCTTCATAGCCTCTGCGTCAACGAGGTCGGCACGCGCGAGGTTGATGATGCGAACGCCGTCCTTCATCTTGGCGAGGGTTTCCTTGTTTATCATTCCCTTGGTTGTCTTTGTCGCAGGAACGTGAAGGGTGATATAATCAGACTTAGCATATATCTCGTCGTAGCTGTCCGCGTGCTGAATCGCTCTCGAGAGACTCCATGCGGCATTTACGGTGAGATAAGGGTCACAGCCGATTACGTTCATTCCGAGCGAGCGAGCGCTGTTGGCAACGAGACCTCCGATAGCACCGAGACCGATAACACCGAGAGTCTTTCCAAGAATCTCACAGCCTGCAAACTTGCTCTTTCCTCCCTCTACCGCCTTGGCAACGTTATCCTCTCCCTTGAGGGTGGATGCCCATTTGATACCGCCGACAACGTCACGGGAGGCAAGCATAAGGGCCGCTATGGCAAGCTCCTTTACACCGTTGGCATTGGCGCCGGGTGTGTTGAATACAACGATACCCTCCTTGGCGCATCTTTCAACGGGAATGTTGTTGACGCCCGCACCTGCGCGAGAAATTGCAAGCAGCTCGGGACCGAAGGTCATATCGTGCATAATGCCAGAGCGCACCATTATCGCGTCGGGATTTTCTACTGCGGCACCCACCTCATACAAATCGGTATTAAAAACATCGGTGCCCACCTTGGCAATCTTGTTGAGAAGCTTTATCTTTTTCATTATCTTGTTCCTTTCAGTAATAAAAATTGGCGGCAGGGGTGTGCTGAATTTTACACGCCCCTGCCGTTTTGCTCATTTTATGCGTCGAGCTTAGGATTCTCTGCCGCGAATTTCTTCATAAAGGCTACGAGCTTTTCAACGCCCTCATAGGGCATTGCGTTATAGATCGAGGCTCTCATGCCGCCAACCGATCTATGTCCCTTCAGATTCTTGAGTCCTGCCTCTGCCGCCTCCTTGGCGAACTTCTTGTCGAGCTCGGCATCTCCCGTTACGAACACCACGTTCATCATAGAACGGCACTTTTTATCAACGGGGGCGGTGTAGTAGGTCTGGCTGTCAAGGTAATCGTATATGAGGCTCGCCTTCTTCTCGTTGCGGCGCTTCATTTCCTCAAGGCCGCCGATGGAGAGAAGCCAATCAAACACGAGCTTTGCCATATAGATGCACCAGCAGGGGGGTGTGTTGTACATAGAGTCGTTGTCTGCCATGAGCTTATAGTCAAGCATTGCGGGGGTGTCGGGTCTTGCATTGCCTATAAGGTCGTCTCTCACGATTACAATAGTAACACCGGCGGGCGCGACGTTCTTCTGTGCGCCTGCATATATGAGGGCAAACTTGGATACGTCAACGGGCTCGGAGAGAATGCAGGATGACATATCCGCGACGAGCGGAATGCTTCCCGTGTCGGGAGCCTGGGGGAACTTGGTGCCGTAGATGGTGTTGTTGTAGCAAATGTGAACGTAGTCTGCGTCGGGACGGAAGTCGGAGCGCTTGAGGTCGGGTACCACAGAGAATGCGGGCATAGCGCCTGCGCTGGATGCCGCGATTGCAATATCTCCGTATTTCTTTGCCTCAATGGATGCCTTCTTCGAGAACTGACCCGATATTACGTAGTCTGCACACTTATGCTCGGAGAGAAGGTTGAGGGGCACTGCGGCGAACTGAGTCGACGCTCCTCCCTGAAGGAAAAGTATCTTATAGTTTGAGGGAATGTTCATAAGCTTTCTGAGACCGTCCTCCGCCGAATGGAGTATTTCCTCAAACTCGGGAGTTCTGTGGCTCATCTCCATTACCGACATTCCTGAATTGCCGTAGCAAATGAGATCCTCCTTCGCCCTTTCAAGCACCTCGAGCGGAAGCATCGAGGGTCCTGCAGAAAAATTATAAACTCTTTCCATACTGTTACCGCATGACGAACAACTGTCCGTCATTTAAAGCCTTTCGTAAAAAATAATATCGCTATTATACTACGCATTTTCAACTTTGTCAATGCATAATTTCAAAAAAAATTACAAGCGCCGAAAAAGTGGAATAATAACCAAATTTCGGCGCTTATTTTTGTTACTTGTTAGTCCAGTTAAAGGTCTTGAAAACCTCGGCAAGCACGTCGCGGTGCGTCTCGGTATCAATATAGTGCTTCAGCGGCTCGAGCATTCTCGGCTCGGTAAGTCCATCGGGCTCGTGAATAAGCCTTATCGCGTAGCCGTAATCGTAGTTATAGGGCGAATTGTGGCAGAAGTCCTCCCACTTCTCGCGCCATTTTCCTGCCTTCAACTCCTCGTTGCGCTCATAGAAGGCATCCATAATCTCCCTCTCCTTCTCTCCCTTTGCGAGGTCCACGCCCGTTTCGGTCTGATAGAGGGGATAGAACTTGATGTCGGGGTGCTCTCCCTTGAAGTCAACCTCGACGAGAAGACCCGTATACCACATAGGATAGTCAATTATGTAGACGAAGTTGAGGTTACCCTGACCGTAAACGATGTGCGAGCCCTCAAAATTCTCATAGCAGCCTATACAGTGCGAGTGCTGGAGAAGAACGACATCCGCGCCGTTGTATACCATCTCGTGCGCCATATTTACAATTCTGGGGGAGGGATAGCGGCAGTGTTCCTTTCCTCCGTGGTAGATAACAGTTACGTAGTCGGCGTTTTTCTTTGCCTCACGGATATCGTACATAGTGAGGTGGGGGTCATAGGGATTGCAGCCCATACGGTTGGGAAGCGCGTAGGAATACTCGTGCTCGGTGACGTTGACGATAGCGAGCTTCTTGCACTCCTCGAGGTCGATATAGTATATCTTGCGCGAGTCGGTGTCATTCTCACCTACGCCCGTGTAGGGCAGCCCTGCCTCCTCGAGCGCCGCCATAGTATCTGTGAGGCCCTCGATACCGAAGTCAAAGGTGTGGTTGTTGGCGAGAACCACGTCGGTAACTCCGGATGCCAGAAGTCCGTTTGTGACCTTGGGGTCTGCCTTGAGGTTGGGGCCGCACTTGGGTATCTTGTTTTCCGAGTTGGTGAGTGCACACTCAAGATTTATCACAAATCTGTCAGCACCCTTTATTACGTCGAGTGCATCACCGAAGAGTGCCCTCGCATCTCCGTTTATAAACAGCTGCTCGTTCTTTTCTTTATTGGGAACGAGGTCAGCACCGAACATTATTTTCACGCCATTATTCCTCCGTTTTTGGCAAATTATGCTTCTTTCGTATCACTACCATTATAAAAACAAATTCTCGTTTTGTCAAGACAAATAAAAAGCAGGGGTTGAAATTCTTTAAAAAAGGTGTATAATAAATGTATAAAGGCTAACATACCAAGGAGGAGCTCGAAGTGAGCAATATCTGGCACGACATATCACCAAAAAGAATAGCCCCTGACGATTTCATCTGCGTTGTCGAGATAACGAAGGGCAGCAAGAAAAAGTATGAGCTTGACAAGGAAACGGGCTTTATAATGCTCGACCGCATACTTTACACGTCTACGCACTACCCTGCCAACTACGGGTTTATTCCACGCACCTACGGAGACGACGGTGACCCGCTCGACGTCCTTCTCATCTGCGCTGAGGCGATAGAGCCCATGACCCTCGTGCGCGCCTACCCCATCGGCGTTATCAAGATGATGGACAACGGCAGAGGCGACGAGAAGATTATTGCCATCCCATTCAACGACCCCAACTACAACAACTATAAAAACCTCGACGAGCTTCCCTCTCACATCTTCGACGAGATGAAGCACTTCTTCACCGTGTATAAAAATCTTGAGGGCAAGGAAACCGCAGTAAACGAGGTTATGGACAAGGAAGCGGCAAAGGAGATTATCGCCGAGGCTATCGCTCATTACAAGGATTGCTTCTGCTGATTTACCGCAAGGTGCACCGCAGGACGCGCAAAATAATATACCGCAAAAGCCAAAAAATAAAAAATCTCAAAAAAGGGCTTGACTTTTAAATATTACTGTGTTATAATAGCCAAGCGAGATTTTCCGAGTCTCGGAGATATGGCGGATTAGCTCAGCTGGCTAGAGCGCCCGGTTCATACCCGGTAGGTCGTTGGTTCAAATCCGACATCCGCTACCATTCTCGGCCCGTTGGTCAAGCGGTTAAGACACGGCCCTTTCACGGCTGTAACATGGGTTCGATTCCCGTACGGGTCACCATGGAAAAAAGAGGACACCAAATCGGTGTCCTCTTTTTTTCATGCTTCCCCGTCGGGAGAACCCACACCAAAAGCTCTGGCTTTTGGGATCGGGTTCGAATCATTGCCTCGTCGTCTCTCGGCGAGAGACCTCGTAGGA
>JAFQOP010000005.1 GCA_017403155.1 Clostridia bacterium
CCCCTGCCAAAAAATTCGACAAGTTTCGACTTGTCGAATTTTTTATTCAAGCCGCAGGCTTGGTATGGAATCACGCGTAAGCGTGTATGGTATCGCCGTAGGCGCATGGCATCACCGAAGGTGCATTTTCTGCGGCTTGATGATATACAACACTTCGTGTTGGTGATATACAATGCTTTGCATTGATTCCATACACGCCTTCGGCGTGATTGGGACGCGATTTCGCGTCAAGTTCTTTTTTGTATCGCTTGACTTTTCAAATGGCAAAGTATATAATACAGGTGAGGCTTGTAATCAAGCAGATTTTTCAAACGAGGGAACCATGAGATTTGTAAATTACAGCGTTTTTTATCGCGACTTAAAAATACACGGCTTGGAGTATGCGGCACGTCATTCGCGCGAGCTTGGCTTTGAGGCGGTTGAGTTTTTGGACATTGTTCCGTTTGGGGAGCTGTCACCGATCAATCGCTATTCTCCCGATGAGGTCAAGCGCGTTTTAAGGGAATATCACCTTGAGGTTTCCTGCTTTTCGGTTGCGGTAAACTTGGATTGTGAGGAGCGTTGCGAACAGCTTTTACGCGCGGTTGACTATGCCGCAAGCATCGCCTCCCCCCGCTTTCATCACACTGTGATGGAAAAAATGAGAAGGGAGGACATCCAAAAGCCCTATGAGGAGGTTTTTGAGACGGTTTATCCCTATGTGGCACGCGTTGCCGAGCACTGTCGGGCACGCGGGATAGAGTGCCTGTATGAGCCGCAAGGCTTTTACTTCAATGGGGTGGAAGGTCTTGGGCGGCTGTTTGACCGTTTGAGCGCGCGTTTTTCCAACGTGGGAATTTGCGGTGACGTGGCAAATTCGCTGTTTGTGGATGTTTCGGCAGAGTCCATTTACAATGCCTTTGCAAAAAAGATCAAGCACGTGCACATTAAGGACTACCGCATGACCGATCATCCCGATCCTGAAACCACACCGTACGTCAGCCGAGGAGGAACCTATTTGTATGATTGTCCGATCGGAGCGGGTGTTACCGATTTTCGGTACTGCTTTGAAACGCTCAAAGCGGCAGGATACAAGGGCGACGTGTCATTTGAGATTTTGGGAGACGACCGCACAATCTTGCAAGCGATGGATTATGTAAAAAAATTGATGAAAGAGGTATGGAAAAAAGCTTTGTAACAGTTCGTATCATTATACCGAAAAAGAGGATACATTTCCCGAATTGCTACAGCTGATAAAGCAGGAATTGAGGTTGTAATTTCGGACACCTTTTGTTCGTTTTTACCTCGTTTAGACACCTTTTTACTCGTTTAAGGCAAAAAAAATCCGACAGGTTTCGACTTGTCGGATTTTTTATTCAAGCCGCAGGCTTGGTATGGAATCTCACCGCAGGTGAGAATGGAATCGCCGTAGGCGCATGGCATCACCGAAGGTGCATTTTCTGCGGCTTGATTCCATACCGTCTTGCAACGGATTCCATACAATGCTTTGCATTGATTCCATACACGCCTTTGGCGTGATTGGGACGCGTGAAGCAAAAAAATACAGTGTGAAATTGGAGGTAGAATATGAGTGAAGAGAAAAAAGAAAAAACATCAAGTGAACTTTATTGTTTTGACGACGCAAATGACGAAACTTTAAACCAATGGTGCAAGCTATTGGGAATAGAAATTCCCTCGAAACCGCTGAAAATAGTTCTAAAAAAGAAAGACGACGATATAGAAGAATAAGATAATACTAAAGCCCCCTGCGTTTCGGCGCGGAGTGCTTTTTTATTTAGGTTAAATAGGTAAATTTTTGGCACACTCCCATTTGTGTTTGGTATTGACATGGCGTTTTTTTGATTGTATAATGAGCTGTACTTTGCAAAGCAAGGAGTTTTTTAGGATATGACTGCACTCGCCTATATTTTTTCGGCGCTTAAATACGTTATATACGGCTCGTCAATTTATTTCACAAGCACGCTTACCGCAACTACGGACGTGCTAGACGTGCTTTCGCTGCGATTTCTTTTGAGTTTTGCGGTGATTTGGCTGCTGAAGACCGTGCGCGTGCTCAAGATAAACGTTGGGGTTGCTGATATTTTCAAAAAAACAGAGCGCTCGCCGCATATTAAGACGTTGCTGCTCGCGGCGCTGTTTGAGCCTGTGCTGTATATGCTTTTTGAGACACTCGGTATATCAATGTCGAGCAATATTATGACGGCTGTTATAATCTCTCTTATGCCAATTGTTTCAATAGTGACGGAGACGCTTATTCTCAAGGAGAGGACAACGCTGCTACAAAAAATTTTCCTTGCGCTTGGCGTTGTTGGAGTGATTTATATTGCTGTAAACACCAAGACGGGCGGCAACGGTGACTCGGTGCTTGGTATACTGTTCCTTATTCTGGCGGTGCTGTGCGGCTCGCTGTTTCTTGTGTTTTCAAGGAAATCGTCAAAGCACTTCAAGCCTCTTGAGGTAACGTATTTTTCCTGTATGATGGGAGCTGTTGCCTTCAATGCGGCAAACGTGGTGCGCCACCTTATAAGGGGAGATATACTCCACTACTTTGACCCATATCTCAACCCCGATAATATCACGGGATTTATATTCCTCGCAATTATCTCGACGATTATCGCAACCTGCCTTGGCAACTTTGCGCTCGGCAAGATACAGCCTACAACGATGAGTGCTTTAAGCGGCATCTCAATGCTTACTACAATCACCGTCGGCGTGACGGTAAACGGTGAGCACCTCTACTATTTCCATTATATAGGACTCACTCTCATATTTATCCGTATGATAGGCGTTAGCGTGATTGCGATACGCAAGGAAAGAAAAAAACTAAAAATCGGGGATATACCTAAATAAAAAAACGAGCCACTTGGCTCGTTTTTTTATATTAACTCATCAAGTCTAACGCCAAATATCTCAGCAAAAGCCTTGAGCTCGATGTCTGTGACAAATCTCTTACCGCACTCTATTCTCTGTATTGCATTTTTATCAACGTCAATACCAATAAGCTGCATTTTATCCGCAAGCGCGCGTTGCGACAGCTTGGTGGGATATGCCAGCCTTAGCCTTCGGATATTATCTCCGCACAAATTGTTTTTGCCGTCGTTCTTGTTCTTAAACATTTTATCCCTCTTTTTGACATTCAGTGATTGACATTTCTATTATATTGTGTTAAAATGCTTGTTGTGACATTCACAAGATGTCATTCGGGAATATAATATTATTTAAATAGGGGAAAAATGAAGGATAAGGTTGGTGTAATAAAAGAAATTGATAAGCTTGGAAGAATTGTTATTCCCAAGGAGCTTAGAGACCGATATGGTTTTACTAATAGTGTTGAGGTTGTAGCTACCGAGGCTGGTATAATATTAAGAAGCCCCGAATACAAACTTGTAAAGATAAAAGCGAGTAGAAAAAGCGACGAATAAAAAAACGAGCCACATGGCTCGTTTTTTATTCATCCTTGGGGAGCTTTTTAAGAAAGATGAGCATCATCGGCAGGGAGACGAGGGAGGAGACGGTATATGCTATCGGCTGGGACAGCTCGATACCGAGGACGCCGATGAAGCGCGGCAACACGGAGCAAAGGGGGATAAAGAGCATACCGCTTTGCAGGCAGGAGAGGATGAGGGCGGGGGTGCTCTTTCCTATGCTCTGGAATAGCATTGTTGCAACGACGGATATCGGGAAGAAGAGGAGCGCCACGCACTGAATGCGGAGGGCGGTGCCGCCGATGTCAACGACCTCTGTTTCACTTCTGAAAAGGGAGATTATCTCGGGGGAGAGAATGAAGCACACAACGGCAATAGCTCCAATCAACACAGTGCCAAAGGCGAGGGTAAAATAGGAGCCGCGCTTGACGCGCGAGTACTTTTTTGCTCCGTAGTTGAATGCCGAGACCGGCTGGAAGCCCTGCCCTATTCCGAGTCCGACGCTGAATATCATGCTCGAGGTTCTGCCGACGTAGCCCATCGCGGCTATTGCCGCATCTCCGAAGGGCTTGGCGGCGGCATTGAGAACCATTGTGGATATGCTGTTTAGTCCCTGGCGGGCGAGGCTGGGCAAGCCCGTGACGATTACGTCGCGAACTGTTTTCAGCTCGCGCGCAAAGTAGTGCACGGATATGCGGCTCTCGGTTTTATGAAGGAGAAACATCGAAAGAAGTATGAAAAATGAGACAAGCTGGGATATTGCGGTGGCGATGCCTGCGCCCGCGATTCCGAGATTAAGATTGAAGATAAATATGGGGTCAAGAATGATGTTCAGGATTCCGCCTGTGGTGAGCCCTATCATAGCGAAGCTCGCCTTGCCCTCATAGCGGAGAATGTTGTTGAGCACGCAGCTCGAGCACATAAACGGTGCGGCAATAAGTATGTAGGTGCCATAATCCTTGGCATGCGGAAGTATCGTTTCCGTGCTGCCCAGCAGGCGCATCAGGGGCGTGATAAATACAAGACCGAGAGAGGTTATCAGCGCACCGACGAGGAGGGCGTAGAAGAAGCTCGTCGATGCATATCTGCTCGCACTCTCCTTGTCTCGCATACCGAGCTTGCGGCTTATATGGCTGCCTGCACCGTGGCCAAACATAAAGCCAAATGCCTGGATAATCGCCATAAGTCCGAAAACTATGCTGGTGGCGCCACCTGCGCTGAGGGACACCTGGCTGACGAAGAAGGAGTCTGCCATATTGTAAATATTGGTGATGAGCATACTCACCGTGGTGGGAATGCCGAGAGCGATAATCAGCCTGCCGACCGGGGTCTCGGTCATTCGCTTATACTGCACCTCGCTGCTTTCCTTTGCTTTTGCGTTCATTTTCTTTGCCTTCTGTTTTTTAAAGTTTATGAGTTTTTCTGAAAGGCGAATCTCTCTTCTCCGTTTTCAAGATAGATTATTCCGCAACGGACAAAGCCCGAGCGATAAAGTGCGCGCTGCATGGGTATGTTGTCCCTGTGAGTATCTATTTTCAGGTTTGGATGCATCTTAAAGCACTCGGAGAATACAAAGGATGCGACTCCCCTGCCCCGCGCCGAATCCGCAACGGCAATACGGTGGATTACTGCGTATTCTTCCCCGTCGAGCCATCTGCCCTCATGGATTTCGGTATAGGTGGGGTCCTTCTCCCGCTTGAAATAGAAGACGGCAAGAATCTCTCCGTCCTCCTCAACGACGTAGGAGCCGCCTCGCTCAATATCCTCAAGCAGGGTTGCTCGGGAGGGACCGCCGACGAGCCACTGGGTGGGATTGCCCGCAGCACGCATAAAGGTGCGCGCGTCGGCATATATTTTTTCTGCCGCGTCAAGGTCAGCGGCGGTGGTGGGTCGTATTATCATTTTGCAATTTGCCTATCTTTTAATCGTTATATAAATAATTATATAATCACATCTAACAAAAGTCAAGAAAGGCAAAAAATAATTTTAAAAATTTGGCAAAAAGGGGTTGACAAACCGAATTTGTTATTGTATAATGGATAAGCCGTTGCGGGAGTGGCGGAATCGGCAGACGCGCACGTTTGAGGGGCGTGTATCTTCGATGTACGGGTTCAAGTCCCGTCTCCCGCACCAAAAAAGAAGAGCAGACCTAGTGTCTGCTCTTCTTTTTTTCCTTTGGTGCGGCGACGGAGACGAAGAACCCGTTCACGAGGCAGGCTTCAGCCCTGAAATAGAATTCGGCGCTTGCCGAGTGAGGGACGTTTGCCCCCGGCAAACTCCATGCGCTCGCCTTTGTTTGTACTTCGCGAGCGCTGTTTAACGTCCCGTCTCCACGGTTTTCCTTTGGTGCGGCAGACGGAGACGAAGAACCCGTTCACGAGGCAGACTTCAGCATTAAGGTAGAACTCGGTGCTTGCCGAGTGAGGGACGTTTGCCCCCCTGCAAACTCCATGCGCTCGCCTTTGTTTGTACTTTGCGAGCGCTGTTTTACGTCCCGTCTCCACGGTTTTCCTTTGGTGCGGGAAGACGGGCACAAGCCCGTTTTCAATTTTATAAGTTATTTATATTGATTTTTCTCCCAATATGTGATATACTGATTGTGCCAAACCAACTGAATAATTCAAGCAAGGGCTATTTTTATCTTTATGGGATAGTTATACCCTTTTTCTGTCATACTTATCATAGGTTTTGTAAAAAATGCAAATTCCTACTGAGTATGGCATGACTTTATAGTCCCTGCTTTTTTCAGTTGGTTTGGCGACTATCGGAGTTTGCGTTTTTTGTGCGGTTACTTCGGTAGCCGCACTTTTTTATTTCATTATTCATTTCAGGAGGAAAAAGGAATGAAAAGAATAGCATTTTTTGTTCTGCTTGTACTATCCTTGGTTATCGCCATCACTGCTTGTGGCAAGGATGACCCCCAAACAGAACCCACCCCCGATGAGGGTGAGCCGATAACCTACACCATAACCTGGGTAGATGAAAACGGCAATACTCTCGCAACACAGAACGTAAAGGAGGACGCAGTACCTTCTTATACCTACAACGTAACGGATACCGCGGAATGGGATTATACCTTTAACGGCTGGTCGGCATCCACAGGCGGTGAGGCGCTCAGCTCTATACCGAGTGCCACGGCGAATGCAACATATTACGCACTCGTTTCCGCAGTTAAGCAGGTATATACTGTAAGCTTCAATACCTTAGGCGGCAGTGCGGTAGAGCCTCAGACTGTTGAATACGGCAGCAAGGCTGCTATGCCCGAGAGCCCCACCTATGAAGGGCACAGATTTGTAGGCTGGAGCACCTCTTCTGACGATGTTGTGGAGGTAGACTTTGAAAAGGCTATAACCGGCAACACCGAGTATTTCGCAGTATGGAACAAGACAATCGACATCAAAGGACTTCTCTCTGCGCTTCTTAGCGGATACGAGCTTAATCCGTATGAATACCTTCCGGAGGCTATGAGATCTGATTACAGCGCAAATCTCGTCAACTCCGAGGATATTGTTAACGATTACTCCGATTTTGTTAACGTATCCGATATCACCTATGGCTTCGGCGAGCAGTGGCACATGGTTCTTGAAAACATTGATCAATCGATGGTCTTTTTCAATGCATTAACTGTGGTTGAGACTATTTCAGCAGGCTCCATTACAGCCTTCAATAATTACTTTGACAAAAACCCTCAGGACACTGCGCACTATGAGTTTGACAACAGCGGCTACAACATCACCATCAGCTTTGACGGTGAGGTTCTTTACTACGTTGTAGAATACATTGCCAATATTCCCGTCATTGGCGAGGTAACGGCTCAAATCGCTATGTCCATGATAGCCGAGACCGGTGAAAAGAGCGTAAGAATCCAGCTCGGTGATGCAAACGCGCTTGCCTATACTGTCAGAGAGAATTACTATGACTTTGCCATCAAATACCTCGGAGTAAGGAGAGCTATGTTCTCCATTGCAAGGGATAACGAAGGCAGCGTAAGCGGCAAGATATACGAATATCTCACCGTATCCTCTCTTGAAACCGCAAGTGCTGCTGAATTCTATATCACCGACGGCTATTTATCCGTGGTGGGTAACAAGGCTGACGGTCTTGTCGGATTTTCCAACACGATCTGCGAGCTCTACGACACAAGAACAGGAAAAATGATTGGATATGAGGTAAACGAAACAGCTGAAAAGCTCGGTGTTTCCGTTAATTTTGATACTCTCTGGTTCGCTCTCAACGTCGTGGACGGCATTGACAGCATCAAGCACGTTACCTCCCAGGACGGCTCTGAGACAATGCTTTACGTAAACGGCTTGAGCACGGAATGGGAAAGCAAAACCGTAGGCGGCTTCTCTCTCGAATCCTTCTCCAGACGCTTCGATATCGAGTTCAGAACTCAGTACGTCACCTCTTACGATCCTACTACGCAGGAATATACCGTACACAAAATTCAGGTTCCTATGCTGTTCATTCAAGCGGATTACTATGATACTCACACCGATGATATCAGTTCTGCAAACGATAGTATAACCGCAGAGGTAAAGATATCCGAGGCAGAGCTCGAGCAGCTGATGAGCGACTATGAGGAGCTTATCCCCGTATTCATTGAAAACAAGGATGTTTTCACGGTTGAAATGATACTCGCGTACATAGGCGAAAAAATCACATTTTAAAAAAGGAAAATATTACAATGTCACTCAGAAATAAATCATTCATTTGGGGCTGTGTTGCTGCAGCAATCCTCCTCGTTATCGGTATTGTAACCGGAAATATCGCAGTTTTCGCCATTCTTGCAGTAACCGGCTTCACCCTTGTATCCTGTCTTATACTCGATAACAATTTTCTTGGCGAGATGATCGTTGAAATCTTTAGCTGGGGCTTTGTCCGTATGCCGGGCGTAATCTTCACGCTCGACCTTGACGGAATAATTTGGCTTCTTACCGTTAAGCTCCTCTTCTGGATTCTTGGCTTGGTGCTTGCTCTTGTCGCAGGTCTGCTTGCAATTGCGCTCGGGCTTGTTCTCTCGGTCTTTGTATATCCCTTTGCCTTGGTCAAGAACATTCGCCACGGAGAAGAGATCTGACACCAGCCAAACAGGTCGTAATGCAAACACCCCATTAGAATTTCGTATACTTTTCACGGATTACTCAAAAAAAGAAGAGCAGACCTAGTGTCTGCTCTTCTTTTTTTCCTTTGGTGCGGCAGACGGAGACGAAGAACCCGTTCACGAGGCAGGCTTCAGCATTAAGGCAGAGCGCGGTGTCTAATTATCCGGGCTTACTTCACTGACATACATTTTCGGTGTGCACCCCTTGAAAGCTGTCAAAAAATATGGTAAAATAAGAGGCAAGTACATAAAGACCAAGGGAAAGCAATGGAAATAATAGAAAATAAACGGTTTGACGAGGAAAGAGCGCTCTACGGTCGCGAGGAAATTACAGTTAAGAAATGTCGGTTTGACGGACCTCGGGACGGTGAGAGTGCTTTTAAGGAGAGCGCGCGCGTGAGCGCCGAGGGGTGCTACTTTAATCTGCGCTACCCCTTCTGGCACTGTGAGAACGTGAGGATAGTCGATTCGGAGATGACGGGGCTGTGCCGCGCGGCACTGTGGTACACACGCGATGCTACGCTCGAGAGAACGCTGATGCACGGAATCAAGGCACTGCGCGAGTGTGATGGGGTCAAAATCAGCGAATGCGATATTCGCTCGCCCGAATTTGGGTGGCGCTCGAGAAATATCGACGTCATTGATACTGCTGCCGCGGGCGAATACTTTATGTTTGAGGCGAGAGGCATAAAGCTGAAAAATCTTGCCCTTGATGGCAAATACTCCTTCCAATACGTGGAGGGGGGTATTATCGAGGACTCTGTGCTGAATACAAAGGACGCATTCTGGCACGCGAAGGACGTCACGGTGCGCGACTCGGTTATAAACGGAGAGTACCTCGGCTGGTATTCGGAAAACCTCACCCTCGAGAGATGTATAATTAAAGGCACGCAGCCCTTTTGCTACTGCCGTGGACTGAAGCTCGTTGACTGCAGGATGGAGGGATGCGACCTCTCGTTTGAGAAAAGCGAGGTTGAAGCAGCGGTGCTATCTGAAATTGACAGCGTTAAGAATCCCAAGCACGGCAGGATATGTGCCAAGGGATATAAGGAAATAATACTCGACGTTAAGACAGAATGCGAGCTTTTAACATTTTAGACGTTCCTTTACGGTAAAAATCTTTGATTTGTCACATTTTTTGTGGGTTATAGAAAAAAGGCGGAATTATTCCGCCTTTTTTATTTAATTACGTCAACGTATTCTATGCCGTATCTCCTAAAGAGAGCAACGTGGGTGTCGGTAATAAGCTCGCCGCTCACCGCAATGGGTACGGCAGGCGGGCAGGACACCGTCTGCGTTGAGACAACTCTGCCAACGGCACAGCTGACGTGCACACGCTCGCTCGGAGAGAAGACCGCCTCTCTGACCGAGGTGCACGCAATTGGCGTTGGAAGAGAAAAATTCGCGTTTTCGTCACACGCTCCAAGGTCTATAAGGGAGAGCGCGTAGTCGAGCCTTGCAAAATCTCCGTCGGTGTTGTCAGGGGTGAGCATAAGAACTGTGCGCTCCCCGTCGGCAAGCTCACACTCGATTCCGTGGGTACGGAGCGAGTCCGATATATCGCGTTGAATTACAATTTTAAGGGGCTCAACGCTTGTATCGAGGGCATATTTTTTCTTTATCCTCTCAACCTTCCTTATACACTCACAAAGTCTCTTTGAATAGCCGTCCTCGAGATATGCGTTGGCAAGGTCGAGCGAGGCGAGCGTGAGATACGAGGGACTTGTTGATGCAAATACAGAGAGCAGGCTGCGAGCTCGCTCGGTGTAGTGTGGATAGTCCTTTGATATATGCAAATAGGCGCCTCCCGTCAAGACGGGGAGAGTCTTGTGCGCGGAGTCGGCACACATAGCCGCACCGAGGGCTATTGGGTGCAGGCTTGGCTCTGTAAAGGCGAGGTAAGCTCCGTGGGCATTATCGACAAGGAGGGGCACGGAGAAGCTCTTACACACCTCGGCAATACCGCCTACGTCGAGCATATTTCCAAGATAATCGGGCGTTGTTATATATACTGCGCAAGGCAAAACCGCAACGGAGGAGAGCGCGCGACGGACCTGCTCGGGAGTTATGCGGCACTCACAGAGGTGACTGCCCTCCCCCGTAAGCCACACAGGGGTAAAATCAAGCAGCGCCGCGGCATTGACGAATGCCTTGTGCACGTTACGCGCTGCAAGAACGGTGGGGGGCGTGTCACTTTTTTTGCCCTCTAATGCGAGGGCGAGCATCGCCTTTATCGCGAGGGTCGAGCCCTCTGCGGAGTAGTATGTATGTGCTGTGGAGAACAAACGGGTAGCGTTCTCCTCGCTCTCGGCAATGATACCGCTCGGGGTGTAAAGCACGTCGGCACCCGACACCTCGGTGATATCGAGATGCTCAATTCCGAGCTCTCCTCTTCCCTTGTGCCCCGGCATATGCATGCGTGACATGCCGACTTTTGAATACTCACGCAAAAAGTCGTATATCGGTGTATTACTCATCGTCTACCGCTTCAGCCACCTGCATCATAACGGCACACTCTATGCGCTTTTTGAAGAGCTTGCAGCCGTATTCGTAAACACCTCCGATAGAGCCCGTGGCATGGTAGGCATTGGCGGCACAGCCACCCGAGCAATAGAGGTTTGCCCAGCAGTCGCGGCACTCGGGACGGGAGTAGGAGTTGCAGGTGCGGAACTCGTCCTGCACCTCGGTATTCTTTATGCCGTCGAATACGTTGCCGAGCGAGTACCTGGGGTCTCCGACAAACTGATGGCAAGGGAAGAGCTCTCCCCAAGGGGTTACCGCCATATATTCGGTGCCCGAGCCGCAGCCCGTGATGCGCTTATATATACAGGGGCCGTGCTTGAGGTCAAGCATATAGTGATAGAAGGTGAAGGGTCTGCCCTCGCGCTTTCTCTTTATCATTTCCTTGGCAAGTATTTCATACTGCTCGAACAGCTTCGGAAGATCCTCCTCGGTGAGGGCATAGGGGTCGCCGGGAGGAGAAACGACGGGCTCCATGCTCAGCTCGGTGAAGCCGAGGTCCGCCATATGGAACAGGTCGTTGGTAAAATCGACGTTGTTGTGGGTAAAGGTGCCGCGGACGTAATATCCCTTGCCGCCTCTTTTCTCAACGAGGCGTTTGAAGTTGGGGACTATGGTATCGTAGCTTCCCTTGCCGCTGTAATCGCGGCGGAAGTGGTCGTTTATCTCCTTTCGTCCGTCGAGAGAGAGGACGACGTTATGCATTTCTCTGTTGACAAAATCAATCATCTCGTCGGTGAGAACCATACCGTTGGTGGTGTAGGTGAAGCGGAAGTTCTTGCCGTGCTTTCCCTCTATTTCTCTGGCGTATTCGACGAGTGCCTTTACCACGTCGAAATTGAGGGAGGGCTCACCGCCGAAGAAGTCAACCTCAAGGTTGCGACGGGTGCCCGAATTCTCAACGAGGAAATCGAGTGCGCGCTTGCCTACCTCGAGGCTCATCAGCGCTCTGTCGCCGTGATACTTGCCCTGGCTGGCAAAGCAGTAGGAGCAGTTGAGGTTACAGGTGTGAGCAACGTGAAGACACAGCGCCTTCACAACCTTGGAATTATTCTTGTAATCTCTGGCAAGAGCCTCGTATTTATCCACTGTGAAGAGCTTGCCCGCCTCCTCGAGAGCTGCGATATCCTCGAGGCAGTCAAGAATATCCTCGCGAGTGACGTCGGGGGAGTCGGCATAGCGGTCAAGGATTATCTCAACTATCCTCTCCTTGCTCTCGCTCTTATACATTTCTATTATATCGTATGCGACCTCGTCAACCGCATGGACCGAGCCGCTGACGGTGTCGAGGACTATGTTATAGCCGTTTAGCTTATACTGATGTACCATTTCGTATGCCTTTCGTTTGCGTTAATTAAAGGGGCTGTCCGCTCCTGCGGCAGCCCCTTTCACTGACTGAAGATATTACTTCTTGCTATTCTCGCACTGCTGGTTAGCAACACCGCAAGAGGTCTTGCAAGCGGACTGGCAAGAGGTCTGGCACTCGCCGCAGCCACCGTTCTCAACGGTCTTTGCAATATCCTTGGTCTCGATAGTCTTAATTCTCTTCATTATCTTTTCCTCCGATAGATACTTAAATTTTTATGAGTACATTATAGCACAGTGTATTTTTGTTGTCAAGGTGGATTGTCGAATTTTTTTGCCCGTCAGCACTGTTTTATCAGTCTTATATAGAACTCGACCGTTTCGGCAACGCTCGATACGGGAACGCGCTCGTTGTTGCCGTGTACCATTGCGTTTTCCTCCTTTGAGAGGCGCATGGGCGAAAAGCGGTAGACTCTGTCGGATATCTCGCCCCAGTGGCGAGCGTCCGAGCAGGCGGTCATAAGATATGGGGAGACAAGCGCCTCCTGCCAGGTGTCCATAGCCGCTTTTTTCACACGGGTGTAGCCCTCGCAATCTACCACCGAGACGCGTGAGGGCTCGTGGGAGGAGAGAATGCGCATCTCAATCTTCTCATCCTTCACCCTCTTTTTCAGGGCACGGAAGGTCGAATCAACGCTCTCACCGGGGAGAATGCGCGAGTTTGAGCCCATTGTGGCTACGGGGGGAATAACGTTTATGCCTGCGGAGCCCTGCATCTGTGTGAAGGCTACGGTTGTTCTGCCGACGGCATTTATCTGTCCGCCTGACAGCCTGCCTATGAGGGCGAGGATGGGACCGAAGAGCCAGAGATTGGCAAAAATCATACGGTAAAGGGGTGTCGAATGTCTGCCGAGGGTGTCGAACATTGCGCCCGTGGGAGCTGTCACACGGTATTTGAATGGGGGCTTCTTCTCTACCCTTACGCAAGCAGCACTCAGCTTGCCTACGGGGGTGTGAGGCTTGGGATTGGAGGCATGGCCGCCGCCACCCGATACAGAATATTCTATATTCACCATGCCCTTCTCGGCAATGCCGATAACCGCGGCGGGGCTCTTTACCCCGGGGAAGATGCCCGTGATTACGGCACCGCCCTCGTCAAGGACGAGCTCGGGGGTAATTCCGCGCTCACGGAAGATGGCGACTATATCCTGCGCTCCGTGACCGTTTATCTCCTCGTCACCCGCAAAGGCAAAGTATACGTCGCGCTCAGGGATAAAGCCCTCCGAGGCAAGCTGCTCTGCGGCAGATAACGCACCGTTAAGCGTGCCCTTGGTGTCTATGGCACCTCTGCCCCAGACCACTCCGTCCTCGATTATGCCGTCGAAGGCGGGCTTCTCCCAGTTTTCGGCTACAATGCTGACGACGTCGTAGTGAGCCATAAGGACGGTGGGGTTGCCCTCGCCCTTACCGCGCCAGCGAAGGAGAAGCGCACGGTCGGAGACTCTCGTATATTCCGCTACGGAGAAGAGGGTGGGAAAAAGACGGGGCAGGAGGCTCTCGAATTTTTCGAACTCCCTCTCGTCCTCCTCACTCTTATCCGTGGAGGAGACTGTCTTACATTTTATCATTTCAGAGAGGCGAAGGGCAGCGGCGGTACCGTCGACCTCAACAGCCTCTACCTCTCCCCTAGTCTCACGACGGGGCTTGAAGAGCAACGTTCTTACAAAAATCACAAGGGCGAGAGCGAGAAATACTCCGCCGATTATATATCCTACCATACCGTCACGTCACCTTATCCGAGCATACCCTTTTTATACATAAGGCGGGATACTACGATGGTAAATACGACTCCAACGGGTACCATTATTCCGACCATTGAGGAATCGAGCGCGGGAACGAATACGAAGAGGATGAGCATAAGAACGATGGGGGCTATCGCAATTTTCCAGTTCTTGGAGATAAATACAACGCCGAGCGCACCGAAGAGCGCGGGAAGGAGCTGGGCGAAGGCAGGGTCGAGCACGGGATTCTCAAGAAGGGGAGTCAGCGGTATGATGAGCGCCACTCCGAAAATGATTATAAGTGTGGTGACTATCGACGAGGTGGCGATAGAGATAGTGGAGATTATTTCCCCTTCCTCGCTCTGCGCCTTCACCTCGTTGCTCTCAAGGGCATTGAGCGCGCAGGGGAGCTTGAGGTTGGATATATTACCCGTTACAAAGGAGAGGTAAGAGCCTCCTGCACCAAGCATGGGATAGAAGGTTATAACCTCTATAACACCTACCGCCCAGTACATAGGAGCTGTGGCAAGAAGTCCCTTTCCGACACCTGCCCAGTCGGGCACTGCCTGAAAGATGACACCGACAACGACAGGAAACATGATAAGCAGCGTCATAACGACCATATTCCATATAGTGCCGTCTCTGTGGACGCTGTCCATATACGAGAGTGTTTTCTTTTCCTTCATTTTCTACACCTCCTTAGCCGAGCCACGCGGTAAGCGGAATTGCAGACGCCATACCGAGTATCATACAGATAGGAAGGGCGTAATCGTTGAGCCACTTCCAGTTGAGCTTCTTCATAAGAATACCGCAGATCACCATACCGACAGCGCTGACCGCCATTACGAAAACGGGGATAAGTCCCGAGGTTGCGGAGTAAGCGGTGGTGACCGTCTTTTCGACAAGCTCTCCGCCGACGTATTCCTTAACCGTGTCGGTGACGGTGAAAACACCGTCCTCTGCGAGCCAGAGTCTGGATACGTCGCAGAATACGTAGCCGACAAAGGCGGATATCATACCGATAAACATTGCCGACTGGAGGGTGTCCATCCACTTTTTGTCACGCTTCTCAAAGCTGACGAGTCCGTTCGACATTCTCTTGCCTATCACGGGGACAAGCCAGATGCCTACCAGGATGGACACGGTCATTACAACAGCGATGGTTACGAACTGGCTCGCAGTCATTGTGCCGACGGCAAGCTCAGAGAGCGAGGTGCCCATGCCGCTTGCGGCATTCTCGGCGGCTATCGTCTCATAGGAAAGAGAGCCGACGACCGAGAGGCGCAACCATGGGAGCGCGACACCGAGCGACTTGGACAGCGCCAGGACGGTTATAACGATGGAAACCGCGGGTGCCACCGTGAAGACGGAGGAGCTGACTATCGTTTTCTTGACCTTCGACATATCCATTCCGATCGCCTTGGCGCGACGGTAGGACTTGACGAGAAAGTAGACCGACTGCGCGAGCACGACGGCGATTATTACACCGACTATGACGAACAGTATCGGGTGGTTAATACTGAATTCCATATTTTTCTCCTTTATCTATGAAACAGCTTTTTTGTCTGATATTGCGGCTCGGTGGTCAGATACACTCCAAGCTTACGGAAGGTATCGTTGTCCACCTGAGACAGAATGACAGTGGAATGCACCTCGGCATATCTGAGCGCGGGGAGCGCATCCATCGCGCGCTTTGCCTCGGAGTTGGTTGCGGCACATATCGCCAGCGCTATGAGCACCTCGTCGGTATGCAGACGGGGGTTATGGTTGCCGAGATTCTGAATCTTGAGGGTCTGTATGGGAGAGAGTATTTCGGGAGAGATGAGCTCGACCTCCTTTTCTATACCCGCTATCGCCTTCAGAGCATTAAGCAGTGCGGCGCTGGAGGCACCGAGGAGAGCTGAGGTCTTGCCGGTTACTATCCTGCCGTCGTTGAGCTCGATTGCAACCGCGGGGGTGCCTCCGTTCTCCTCCGACTTTGCAAGAGCTGCCCTGACGCAGGCGCGCTCCTCGTCGGGGGTGATGCCGAGCTGGCGCATCAGGAGCTCTATCTTCTGCACCTCCGTGTCGGAGCCGTTACCCTTTCTTCGGTTAGTTACAGCGTTGTAATAGCGGCGGACAATCTCCTGCCTTGCCGCACGGCAGATGGCATCGTCATCATAGATGCAGAAGCCTGCCATATTTACACCCATATCCGTCGGTGACTTGTAGGGGCACTCACCGAGAATGCCGCTGAACATAGCGCGAAGGACGGGGAACACCTCGACGTCTCTGTTGTAGTTGACGGTGGTCTCACCGTACGCCTCAAGGTGGAAGGGGTCTATCATATTGACGTCAGCAAGGTCTGCCGTTGCAGCCTCGTAGGCAAGGTTGACGGGATGGGAGAGGGGGATATTCCATATCGGGAAGGTCTCGAACTTGGCATAGCCCGACTTTATTCCCATCTTGTTCTCATGGTATATCTGCGAGAGGCAGGTCGCCATCTTGCCCGAGCCGGGACCCGGGGCTGTAACGATAACGAGAGAACGGGAGGTTTCGGCATACTCGTTTTTGCCAAAGCCATCGTCAGAGACGATGAGGGGAATATTGTGCGGATAGCCGTCTATCGAATAGTGCTTGTACACCTTGATGCCGAGATTCTCGAGCTTTGCCTTGAAGGCATCGGCGGCGGGATTCGGCTTGTATCTTGACATTACGACCGAGCCGACGTACAGCCCGTAGCCGCGGAAAGCGTCTATAAGACGCAATACGTCGAGATCGTAGGTGATTCCGAGATCTCCTCTGACCTTATTTTTCTCGATGTCGGCAGTGTTGATCGATATAATTATTTCAGCCTCGTCCTTAAGCTCGATAAGCATCTTTATCTTACTGTCCGGAGCAAAGCCGGGGAGCACGCGGGAGGCGTGAAAGTCGTCGAAAAGCTTGCCGCCGAACTCGAGATACAGCTTCTCACCGAAGAGCGATATACGCTCCTTTATTTTTTGCGACTGGAGCTTCAGATACTGCTCGTTGTCAAATCCCTCTTTGAACATAGTGACCTCACAGAATTTAAATGTAATAAACAATATGTTTATTGTAGCACACTTTCCCCCCTTTTTCAAGTGTCAGACCGATATTGAAGAGTATCATTTTGGAGAAAAAAGGAGAGCTATTTTCGGCATTTTTCATAAACTTTTCGCGTGTTAATAAAAAAGTGTTGTATTGTTCACGATTTAATGGTAAAATAGTTCTTACCACATTAATAAGCGCGCTTTACGCGAACGGAGGAAGAATGAACAATCCGTACGAAAACCCCTTTGACGAGGGAAGAGATGAATTTACCTTTTACGACGATATAGCATACAAGGACGCAAAGAGGACGGTGTCAAGGACCTGCCTCGGCACGGCGCTGTTTTCGGCGGTGCCCTATGCGCTTATACTCGTGCTCTCGCTGATTTTGGTTGCAATTATGGGAGAGCTTGCCTACACGGAGCTTGTTTCCAACCCTTACTTTAACGTCGGTGTATCCTACGGGATAATGTACCTTGTCGGCATTCCGCTCCTGCTCCTTTGCATCAGGGGGCTGCCGAAAAGACGTCTGCACGACGCGAGCTCACTCAGCGGCGGCGAGCTCATAGCAATGATACCTCTGGCACAGTTCTTTATGACAGCGGGCGCCAACGTGGGCAACGTTATCGACTCCATTTTCGTCGTTCTCTCGGGCTCGGAGACCGAAAACCCCGTGGAGTCCATGGCATCCGATATGCCGATATGGCTCTTTGCACTTGTGACGGTGGTTATCGCACCGATTGCGGAGGAGCTCATCTTCAGAAAGCTGCTCTTCGACCGTCTGTCTATACACGGCAACGTATTTGCCATAATATTCACGTCAGTCCTCTTCGGACTCATTCACGGCAATTTCTATCAGCTCTTCTATGCTGCATTCCTCGGTCTGCTCCTCGGCTACGTGAGAGTCAAGGGCGGCAGCTGGCTCTATGCTGTCGGTCTGCACGCATTTGTCAACCTCTTCAACGGTCTTATCCCCACATTGCTCGACGGCTTTACCGACGGGTTTGAGGCGGCGCTCGAGGCGCTCATCAGCGGCAACGCAGAGGTGTTTGCCGAGAATATCCACGCATTTATGATTTTCGGCAGCTATATAATTCTGCAGAGCCTCCTGAGCCTTGCAGGCACGGTGATATTCATTGTGGCTCTTGTGAAAAGGAAAATCCACCTCAAAAACGCACCCGAGTGTCCGCTGCCCCACGGCAGACTTCCCGCAGTTATATTCAAGAGCGCGGGAGCAATAATTCTGCTCGCGGTATCCACACTCATTATCTTTATAAACTACATCCCCCAATAAGGGGCGGATTCAGGAGTAAAAATGTATAAGGACAAGGACAGACTTACCACCCCGTATGAGACAAACGTGGACAGAGAGTGCCCCTGGAACGTTTACCCGCGCCCCCAGCTGAGGCGCGACAGCTTCATTTCTCTTAACGGCGAGTGGGATTTCACTATTTCGAAGGAGGAGGAGGCTCCGCGCACGTACAGCGAGAAAATTCTCGTCCCCTTCCCTCCCGAGAGCCCTCTCTCGGGAATATGCAAGACCCCCGACAAGTACGATTTTCTCCATTACAGACGCACATTTACAATACCCGACGGCTTCAGGAAGGATAGAATACTTCTTCGCTTCGGTGCGGTGGACAGACTGGCTACCGTGTCGGTAAATGGCAAGGTGGCAGGCACACACAACGACGGCTACCTTCCCTTCTATGCGGATATAACCGACCTGCTTACCGACGGAGAAAACGTCGTTACGGTCAAGGTGCGCGACAACCTCTCTCCCGTCTTTCCCTATGGAAAGCAGAAGAAAAAAAGAGGGGGGATGTGGTACACGCCGACGAGCGGAATCTGGCAGACGGTGTGGCTGGAGAGCGTACCCGAAAACTATATTGAGAACATAAGAATCACCCCCACCGTATCCGACGTCAAGATAGACGTATTCGGTGCGGTTGGCAAAAAACGCCTGACCCTCACAGAGAGCGGCGAGAGCTTTGAGTTTGAGGGCTCAAGCATCGTTATCAAGCCAAAGAATCCAAAATGCTGGACCCCCGAGACCCCGTATCTCTACGAGTTCCGCATCGAGACCGAAACCGACTGTATAGAAAGCTATTTTGCCCTTCGAGAGGTCGGAATTTGTTACACGGGTGGCACCCCACGCCTTTCGCTGAACGGAAAGCCATATCTCTTCAACGGTCTGCTCGACCAAGGATATTTTGCCGACGGACTCTTCCTGCCGGCGACTCCCGACGGATATGAGAATGATATACTGACGGCGAAGAGACTCGGCTTTAACACCCTCCGAAAGCATATAAAAATTGAGCCTGCATACTTCTATTATCTGTGTGACAGACTCGGCATTGCTGTGTTCCAGGATATGGTAAACAACGGCAAGTATTCCTTTATCGGTGACACAGCGCTGCCGACTCTGGGCTTCAAGAGGAGGAGCGACAAGCGTCGCCACAAGAGCACCCTCTCGCGCGAGGCGTTCAAAAAGCAGATGCGCGGCACGGTAAACCTTCTTCACAACTATCCGTCGGTTCTCTATTACACCATCTTCAACGAGGGATGGGGACAGTTTTCGGCGGACGAGATGTATGAGGCGCTCGAGGAGCAGGACCCGACGAGAATCATCGACTCCACCTCGGGATGGTTCTGGCAAAGGAAGAGCGACGTATATTCCCATCATATTTACTTTAAAAAGCTATCCCCCAAGGACAAGGGCGACCGCCCGAGGGTTATATCCGAGTTTGGCGGCTACTCCTATCGCGCAGAAGGACACACCTTTGCACAGAAGAACTACGGCTACTCCACCAAGAGCACCCAAAAGGAGCTCGAGGACTCCGTTATTGCTCTGTATAGGGATGAGGTGCTCCCCCTCGTCAGAGAGGGTGCCTCCGCCTTCATATATACCCAGCTCTCTGACGTAGAGGAGGAGACGAACGGCTTTTTGACCTATGACAGACAGCTGCTCAAGGTTTCGCCCGAAAGAATGCAGGAGGCAAACGCGGCACTCACGGAGGCATTTCACGCATTCGATGGGGAGGATGAGGCATGAAGCATCTCATAATCTCCGATATTCACGGGGATATTACAGGACTCGAGACGGCACTCGAGGTGTTCCGTCGGGAAGGGTGCGACAAGCTCCTGATTCTCGGCGACGTGCTCTATCACGGTCCGCGCAACGACCTGCCCGAGGGCTATGCACCGAAGAAGGTGATTGCGGCGCTCAATCCCCTGTCCGACCGAATTATTGCCGTTAGAGGAAACTGCGACGCGGAGGTGGACCAGATGGTGCTCTCCTTTGATGTTACTACCGAGTCAAGATGGCTCGACCTCGATGGCATAAGAGTGCTTATGACGCACGGACACAAGCAGAGCACGGACACGGAAAATCTTCTCAAAAAGGGCGAGATTTTGTTACACGGGCACACACATGTGCTCAAAAATCAGAATTTTGGCGACGGGAACGTGTATATCAATCCCGGCTCGGTTTCGCTCCCTAAGGAGGGCAATCCCAAGAGCTACATAATCTACTGCGACAGAGCCTTTACCGCCTACGATTTTGACGGAAGAGTCCTCTTTAAGCGAGTGCTGTAGCTCATCGGACAGAAAAACAAACGACCTCAAACGGGGCTCTCTGCCAAGGGAGCTCCGTTTTTTATCAAAAAGAGGTTAAAGTTGACAAAAATTGTACATTTTTCTTTGTCATTATGCACAACTAAATATTGCTATTTTTGTATAATATATCCATAACTGGTTAAATTTTTATCAATTTCCTGCTTTTTGTTCTTGCATTGGTATATCATTTATGATATAATCTCGGTTAGTGTAACTAATTTACCCACGCAGGTGAGGCGCCTGCTGGTGCTACACTTGCAAAAGAAAAGGAGGAATCTTTAAAAATGCTGAAAAAACTTTCCAGCGTACCTTTCCACGGTACTGCAGAACAGGAAGCAAAGCTCAAGGCTGTTATCGAAGCTAACAAGCACGACAAGAGCCGCCTTATGGCAGTTATGCAGGAAGCTCAGGGAATCTATGAGTACCTTCCCATTGAGGTTCAGAACATGATTGCAGAGGGCATGGGCGTTTCCCTCGAGAAGGTGTACGGAGTTGCTACCTTCTACGCACAGTTCTCTCTCACTCCCAAGGGCGAATGCCACATCTCCGTTTGTCTCGGTACTGCCTGCTACGTTAAGGGCTCGGGCGACATCTACGACAAGCTCCAGGAGATACTTGGAATCGGTGGAGACGAGTGCACCCCCGACAGAAAGTTCTCTCTCACCGCCTGCCGTTGCATCGGTGCATGCGGTCTTGCTCCCGTTCTCACGGTGAACGAGGAGGTTTACGGCCGTCTTGGCGTTGACGACGTTGAGGGCGTTATCGCAAAGTACAGATAATCCTACCCTGAAAGGGACACGCTTATGAAAATAAGTACAATGCAGGAATTGCTCGAAGCCAAGGTCCTCTGCTGTGAGGAAAACCTCGGCAAGCACGTCTACTCCGCATGCGGATGCGATCTGATGAGCGACGTGCTCGCCTACGTCAAGGACCAGGCTGTGCTGCTGACAGGTCTGATAAATTCCCAGGTTATAAGAACCGCCGTTATGATGGATATGCTCTGCATCGTCTTCGTGCGCTCGAAGGAGCCGAGCGAGGAAATGCTCACCCTGGCAAGGGAGAGCGGTATCGTCGTTATGACGACGGAAAAAAGGCTTTACGAGGCTTGCGGTCTGCTCTACTCGAACGGACTTGTGGGCAAAACGGTGAAGCGGACATGAGCGAGGCGCTTGTGTTCAGATTCGACGTAGACGGCGAGGACTTTACCTCTGCGGGTCAGGCGTCGGTCATTGTAAAAAGGAACCTAAGGCAGCTCGGAATCGACTCCGAGATTATCAGACGTGTTTCAATAGCTATGTACGAGGGCGAAATCAATATGGTTATCCACGCGGGCGGCGGAGTTGCCGAGGTGCGCGTTGACGAGGAATGTATTGAAATCGTGCTCGAGGACCACGGCCCCGGTATAAAGGATATCGACAAGGCGATGCAGGAGGGCTACTCCACCGCTCCCGACGAGATTCGCTCGCTCGGCTTCGGTGCGGGTATGGGTCTGCCCAATATGAAGCGCCACACCGACTCGCTCGAGATATTCTCCACCGTTGGGGTTGGAACAAAAATTGTTATGAAGGTATATAACAAGGTGGCAAGCTAATGCAGGACTACAAACATTCAGTATTGCTTGACGAGGGAAAATGCACGGGCTGCACAACCTGCCTGAAGCACTGCCCCACCGAGGCGATAAGGATAAAGGACGGTCATGCGGTTATAAATGCCGAGAGATGCATTGACTGCGGTGAGTGCATCAGAAACTGTCCGCACAAGGCGAAGAAGGCGGTCTGCGGCAAGCTCGCGGATATGGAGCGCTTTAAATGGAAGATTGCTCTGCCCGCCCCCACGCTTTACGGTCAGTTTGACAATCTCGAGGACATCGATTACGTTATCGACGGACTCAAGAAGATTGGCTTTGACGATGTGTATGAGGTGGCAAAGGCCGCCGAGCTCGTTACCGCGTACACCCGACTGTATCTCAAGACCGAGGGCGTCAAGAAGCCCGCCATCAGCTCTGCATGCCCCGTTGTAGTCAGACTAATCAGTCTGCGCTTCCCTTCTCTATGCGACCACATTATACATATGCTCCCTCCGATGGAGGTTGCCGCAAGGCTAGCCAAGGAAAGGGCGAAGAAGGAGCACCCCGAGCTTGCAGATAGCGATATCGGTGTATGCTTCATCTCTCCCTGCCCCTCAAAGGCAAGCTATGCGAAGAACGGCTTTGCCGACTACAAGAGCTACGTTGACGTGGTGGTGCCTATAAGCGACGTGTATTTCTCGCTTATCGGAAAGATGCGAAAGGACGAGGACGTGCCCGACTGCACCGAAACAGGCAGGATAGGCATCGGCTGGGCAAGAAGCGGAGGAGAGGCGACCGCCATATTCAACTCCGACTATCTCGCTGCTGACGGCATCGAGAACGTTATCCGCGTGCTCGACCAGGTCGAGACGGGCAACATCCCACCGCTCGAGTTCATCGAGCTAAATGCATGCACAAGCGGCTGCGTCGGCGGTGTTCTGACCATACAGAACCCCTTTATTGCCAAGGCGCGACTGCAATCCATAAGACGCTATCTTCCCGTTTCGCAGAACAAGCCCGAGGACGGAGCGACGGACTATATTCCCGACAGCTATCTCTTCGAGAAGCTGCCCGAATATTCCCCGATATCAAAGCTCGGCGCTACTATCGCGGAATCGATGAGGATGATGGCTGATATACAAAAGCTAAAAAGCGAGCTCCCCGGTATCGACTGCGGCGCGTGCGGTGCACCCACCTGCAAGGCGTTTGCCGAGGATATCGTAAAACATCTCGCCTGCCCCGAGGAGTGCCCCATAAGGCGCGCGGGTGGCACAGGCGGAAAGGAATGACGGATGAAGGTCAAGGAGCTTGCACAGATCAGCGACTTCGGAGCCATCACCCTCCCCGAGGGCGACAGAGATATCGAGGGTGTTTACATCGGTGACCTCTTGAGCTGGGTTATGGGACGGGCAAGGGCGGACGACGCCTGGATAACGATAATGTCCAACGTCAACGTTATTGCGGTTGCCTCCCTCTCCGACGTTTCATGCGTTATTTTTGCCGAGGGTGTTATGCCCGAGGACAGCATTGTCGAAACGGCGACGAAGAAGGGCATCAACCTTATCTCCACCTCCCTCTCGGCATACGGTACGGCAGTAAGACTGTCCGAAATTCTGAAATGAACCGATACTACTACGATCTGCATATTCACTCTACCCTATCTCCCTGCGCCGATGACGACAACACCCCGAACAACATCGCGGGTATGGCAAAGCTGTCGGGGCTGGACATAGTGGCACTGACCGACCACAACTCTACAAAAAACTGCCCTGCCTTTTTTGAGGCGGCGGAGCGCTACGGTCTCATCCCGATTGCGGGAATGGAGCTGACAACCTCGGAGGATATACATATGGTATGCCTCTTCTCTACGCTCGAGGACGCAATGCGCTTTGGCGAGGAGGTTTCACGTCGGCTGATCAAGGTTAAAAACCGACCCGAGATCTTCGGCGAGCAGCTGATACTCGACGGCGAGGACAACGTCATAGGAAAAGAGGAGATGCTCCTCTCTGTGGCAACGGATATCTCGGTCGAGGCGCTGCCCGAGCTTGTCGGTAGCTTTGGCGGAATATGCTATCCCGCACATATTGACCGAGATGCCAACGGTATCATTGCCGTGCTCGGCACCCTTCCGGACTCTCCCGTGTTCAACACCGTGGAGCTGCGTGACCGCGAGAAAATCGACGAGTACACAGAGCGCTACGGACTCTCAGACAAGAGGATAGTAATCGACTCCGACGCGCACTGTCTTACGGATATGCGTGACGGAGAGTGCTACTTCGAGCTTGAGTCACCGAGGGAGGACCCGAGGGCGGTCGTAGCGGAGCTGATTAATATTCTGAGGTGACGAATATGAAGGAGCTATCTCTCAACGTGCTCGATATAACCGAAAACTCGGTTAAGGCGGGCGCGACGCTCACCGAAATCAGCATTACCGAAACGGATACCGAGCTCATTATATCTATTAAGGATAATGGCTGCGGTATGAGCGAGGAGATTCTGATGTCGGTTACAGATCCGTTTTATACAACGAGGACGACGCGACGCGTCGGTCTCGGCATTCCGCTGTTCAAGCTGGCGGCGGAGATGACGGGCGGCAGGCTCGAAATCAAATCAAGGACGAAGGACATGGACCCCGAGGGTCACGGCACCGCCGTCACAGCTTATTTCTTCAAGAATCACATTGACTTTACGCCGCTCGGCGATATTGTCAGCACTCTCACAACTCTTATCAGAGGGCACGCTGAGGTCGACTTTCTCTTTACTCACGAAAAGGACGGACGGTGCGTTACACTCGACACCCGCGAGCTTCGCGCGATGCTCGAGGACGTCCCACTCGACACCTATGAGGTGATAAAGTGGATAGAGGGCTATCTTGAAGAACAGTACGATAATCTTTAAAAAATTAAATATAAGGTTTTCAAGGAAAGGAAGTACACAATGAAATCTTTGGCTGAATTACAGGCAATCAAAGACAAAATGAAGAGCAAGGTAGTTCTTCGCGAGGGCACGAACGAGATTCGCGTCGTTGTTGGAATGGCTACCTGCGGCATCGCAGCAGGTGCGCGCCCCGTCCTCAATGCATTCGTTGAGGCTGTTAACGAGGCAGGTCTTGCAGGTGAGGTTACCGTATCCCAGACCGGATGCATCGGTATCTGCCAGTACGAGCCCGTCGTTGAGGTCTTTGAGGCAGGCAACAAGAAGACGACCTACGTAAAAATGACCCCCGAAAAGGCAAAGACGGTTGTCGAAAAACATCTCAAGGGCGGTAAGGTGGTAGCTGAGTTTACCATCGAGTCCAAGTAAGACGAGGGAGGTATAAAGTAATGATTCGTGCTCATGTTCTCGTATGTGGCGGTACCGGATGTACCTCCTCGGGAAGTAACGGTATTCAGGAGGCCTTCAAGTCCAATATCGACGCATTCGGTCTTGCCGACGAGGTTAAGCTCGTTCAGACGGGCTGCTTCGGTCTTTGCGCACTCGGCCCCGTCGTTATCGTTTATCCCGACGGCACCTTCTACAGCCGCGTAACTCCCGACGACGTTAAGGAAATCGTTGAGGAGCATCTTCTCAAGGGACGTGTTGTTGACCGTCTCGTTTACAGCGACACAGGCAGCGAGACCGACGACAAGGTAAAGGAAATCGTTTCTCTCGGAGAGACCTCCTTCTACAAGTCTCAGAACCGTGTTGTTCTCCGTAACTGCGGTGTTATTGACCCCGAGCAGATTGACGAGTATATCGCAATGGACGGCTATGCCGCACTCGGTAAGGTTCTCACCGAAATGACTCCCGAGGACGTTATCAAGGTTGTTACCGATTCGGGTCTTCGCGGAAGAGGAGGCGGAGGCTTCCCCACCGGCCGTAAGTGGGCGCTCTGCGCACCCAACAAGGCACCCCAGAAGTACGTTGTATGTAATGCGGACGAGGGCGACCCCGGAGCATTCATGGACCGTTCTATCCTCGAGGGTGACCCCCACTCTCTTATTGAGGCAATGATAATCTGCGGCTACGCAGTTGGCGCAACCAAGGGTTACGTTTACGTTCGTGCTGAGTATCCCATCGCCGTTAACCGTCTGCAGATCGCTATCGATCAGGCTAAGGAATACGGACTTCTCGGCAAGAACATCTTTGATTCGGGCTTTGACTTTGATCTCGAGATCAGACTCGGCGCGGGCGCGTTCGTCTGCGGTGAGGAGACCGCTCTTATGACCTCTATCGAGGGTAACCGCGGTGAGCCCAGACCCCGTCCTCCCTACCCTGCTGTCAAGGGTCTTTACAACTCTCCCACGGTTGAGAACAACGTTGAGACCTTTGCAAACATTCCCCAGATCATCCTCAAGGGTGCTGACTGGTTTACATCTATGGGTACAGAGAGATCCAAGGGTACCAAGGTATTCGCACTCGGCGGTAAGATCGAGCACACCGGTCTTGTTGAGATCCCCATGGGTACCACTCTTCGCCACATCATTTATGACATCGGCGGCGGTATTCCCAACGGCAAGAAGTTCAAGGCTGCACAGACGGGCGGTCCCTCCGGAGGTTGTATCCCCGCAAGCCTTATCGACACCGAGGTTGACTACGATAACCTCACTGCTATCGGCTGTATGATGGGCTCGGGCGGTCTTATCGTTATGGACGAGGACACCTGTATGGTCGATATGGCTAAATTCTTCCTCGACTTCACCGTTGATGAGTCCTGCGGTAAGTGTACTCCCTGCCGCGTAGGTACCAAGAGACTTCTCGAGCTCCTTGACAAGATTACCGAGGGCAAGGGCACTCTCGAGGATATCGACAAGCTCGAAGAGCTTTGTAACTACATAAAGGCCAACTCCCTTTGCGGTCTCGGTCAGACTGCTCCCAACCCCGTTCTTGCTACTCTCAAGTTCTTCAGAGAAGAGTACATTGCTCACGTTGTTGACAAGAAGTGCCCTGCCGGTGTATGTAAGAGCCTTCTTTCATTCGAGGTCGACAAGGACAAGTGTATCGGCTGCGGCAAGTGCGCTAAGAACTGCCCCGTTGATGCAATCACAAGAACCGACTACGTTGCTCCCGGTCACAAGCTCGCATCCTTTGCTATCGATACCTCCAAGTGTATCAAGTGCGGTGCTTGTATCGCAGGCTGTAAGTTCGGTGCTATATCGAAGAAGTAATGAAAGGAGTACGCTGAAATGGAAATGCTTAATGTTAAGGTTAACGGTATCGCTGTTAGCGTACCCAAGGGCGCCACTATTCTCGAGGCTGCCCGCGCAGCAGGCGTGGAAATCCCCACCCTCTGCTATATGAAGGAGAAGAACGAGATCGGCGCTTGCCGTATCTGCGTTGTTGAGGCAACCGGTGCCAGAGGTCTTGTTACCGCCTGCGTATTCCCCGTTGCTGAGGGTATGGAGATCCAGACCAACACTCCCAAGGTAAGACAGGCTCGCAAGACAACACTCGAGCTTATCCTCTCCACCCACGATATGAGCTGCCTTTCCTGCTCTCGCTCTACCAACTGCGAGCTTCAGAAGCTCTGCCTTGAGTACGGCGTAGACCAGAATGCATTCGGCGGCTTCAAGCCCACCTACGAGCTTGACTACTCTACCCCCCACCTCGTAAGAGATAACAACAAGTGTATTCTCTGCCGTCGCTGTGTTGCAGTTTGTGACGAGCAGATAGTTTCGGTAATCGGTGCCAACAACCGCGGTATCGACACCTGCATCGGTCAGGCATTCAACATGCCTCTCGGTGACACGCCCTGTATCTCCTGCGGTCAGTGTACCGCAGTTTGTCCCACCGGCGCACTCGTTGAGCGCGACGATACCGACAAGGTTTGGGAGGCTCTTGCAGATCCCAAGAAGCACGTTGTAGTTCAGACCGCTCCCTCTATCAGAGCGACTCTCGGCGAGTGCTTCGATATGCCTATCGGCACCAACGTTGAGGGCAAGATGGTTGCAGCTCTTCGCCGTCTCGGCTTCGAGAAGGTATTCGACACCAACACCGCTGCTGACTTCACCATCGTTGAGGAGGCTACCGAGCTTCTTGAGCGTGTAAAGTGTGGCGGCACTCTTCCTATGATTACCTCCTGCTCCCCCGGATGGGTTAAGTTCTGCGAGTTCTACTACCCTGAGCTTATCTCTCACCTCTCCTCCTGCAAGTCTCCCCAGCAGATGGGCGGCGCGCTTATCAAGACCTACTGGGCAGAGAAGATGGGCATCGATCCCCACGATATCTTCGTAGTATCCATCATGCCCTGTACTGCAAAGAAGTTTGAGGTGCAGAGAGAGGATATGAGCGCAGCAGGCGACAACATTCCCGACGTTGACGTTGCACTCACCACCCGTGAGCTTGCCAGAATGATCGGCCGTGCAGGCATCAAGTTCACCTCCCTTCCCGACGAGGAGTTTGACAATCCTCTCGGCATCGACACCGGCGCTGCAGTTATCTTCGGTGCTACGGGCGGCGTTATGGAGGCGGCTCTCAGAACTGCCAACGACGTTCTCACCGGCAAGGACAACACCGAGCTTGAGTTCCACGAGGTCAGAGGCACCGAGGGTCTCAAGGAGGCTACCTACAACATCGCAGGTATGGAAATCAAGGTTGCTGTTGCTTCGGGCGCGGCAAACGCAAAGAAGGTTATGGAGAAGATCGCTTCGGGCGAGGCAGACTGGACCTTCGTTGAGATCATGGGTTGCCCCGGCGGCTGTGTAAACGGCGGCGGTCAGCCTATCCAGCCCCAGCACGTACGTGACACCGTTGACCTCAAGGCTGTAAGAGCTAAGGCTCTTTACGACCAGGATGCGGGCATGGCGATGAGAAAGTCTCATCAGAACCCCGTTATCAAGGAGGTTTACGACAACTACTTCGGTGGCGGATACGGTTGCCACAAGGCACACCACACTCTCCACACGAGCTACGTGGCTCGCAAGAGATACGACAAGATCTAAATAAAGATTTATCCCCGTTGCGGAAATTCCGCAACGGGGATTTTTTTAACAAAGCGAAATTCGTTTTATCGAAAAGCTTGAGTCAACCGAGTCGACAACCTTAATCTCAACGCCCCAAGGTGCGAGACCGTATATTGGTATTATTGCCTTATGCCCTATTATACCGCCGCGGTAAAACAGCTTTTTGGGACTGTATGAGCGCGGATACAAATATATCTCAAACTCTCGAATTTTGTCTCCGTCTGATATGTCCTCCTCGATTATCAGATAGTTAATATTGCTTTGATTATCAAGATCTGAAATGCAATACGCGCCCTCCTTGTTTTTGGGATTAGCGACGGATAAAAACGGCTCTGCCAATCTTTCCCTTACCAAGTTACCAAATTCAACGAAACGCTTCGCATCGGCAGTCGGAAGGAGCCCTTCCCTATTGGGTGTTATATTCAGAAGCATATTAGCGCTTCTTCCTACAGATACGAGGTAAATTCCAAAAAGCTCCTCTGCGGATTTAAGTGTTTGCTCGTCAAAATCGGAATAAAACCAGTTTCTCTTTCTTATTCTGAGATCGCACTCACAGGGGAGAAATACGTCCTCGGGAAGCGCTTCTTCAATATCAGTATCTATTGAAAGCTTAACCCTTCTTGAGGTAAGAGAATCGTTGATTGAGGCAAAGCCCTCCTCGTTTCCAACCCATCGAGTATCGGGGTCCCACATTCCAAATATCAGAATATCGGGTTGTAGAGACCTTATAGTTTTAATTATTCGAACCTTGTCAAACTCATGCCCCTGAGAGCCGCACCCGTCAAACCACAGATAATCGATTTTTCCGTAACCTGTGAGCAGCTCGGAAATCTGATTGATGAAATAATCGTTATATTCCTCGGTGGTCCTATCAATGCTGCCGAACTCCGCGGGTGAATAGTACAGACCTGTTTTTATGCCGTATTTACGGCAGGAATCCACGAACTCCCGAACTACGTCGCCCTCACCGTTTTTCCACGGTGTATTCTTCACCGAATATTCTGTATATTTTGACGGCCAGTTTGCGAATCCGTCGTGATGCTTGGTAACGAGGATGGCGTATTTTCCTCCGCCATCCTTTACCGTCTTTATCCACTGGTCTGTATCTAGCTTATACGGATTAAACCGTTCTGCCGGCATAGGCTTCATATCCCATTCAACGTGCCCTTCGTAAAAGGTTCGTATTCCGAAATGGAAGAAAACGCCCAATTCCCAATCCAAAAACTCAAGTTGTTTCTGTTTTATTATCATATTTATCTCCATGTGCGTTGCTGTAAAGGTGCTTATCTGTTGGTTTCGACCGTATCTATATCATTTCCCATTTAAGTGGCTGAATCGGCAGCTCCTCGGGCACGTCTACAGGAGACGTTGTAATGATATCCTCGGTTTCTAAATAGATTATTTCTATTTTGGGTTCAATATAAGTTATCATAATAAAGCTCCTTGCTATAATACTTCCTTGTAAAGGCGTGCCTGCTCATAATAATTGTATATTGAGGAAATAAGCTCTTGCATTTCGAGGGTGGGGTTGTTTGCATTAGCAAGATAGCAATAGCTCATAACGCAATAGCTAATCTCCCATTCACCTATGGAATAAGTGTTCATATCAGCATACTCAACAGCTGTAAATCCGTCGATTTCCACGTAGTAATAATCTGCGCAAGAAATAAATCCTCCGGGGATTTCTGCGCTAGGGTCAACCTTAAAATAATGCTTCACACGCACATAGGAATCGAGAACAACGCTCATACCGTAATACTCTATTCCTTCCGGCAGCTCACCCGAAACTGTTGGTTCATACTCAGAAAAATCTACCGTTATATCAATCTCATCAAGCCCCTCGTTTGCAAGATCGTCGGTATATCTGCCCGTGTAAATCTGAGAGTATCCGCCGAAATCAAGCATAGCCTTAATCAGGGGGGCGCACCTTTCATATTCTTCGTTCGTATCAACGTTGTTAAGAACATGCTCAGCGTAAGCCCTTACGCTATATTCAACTGCCTCGCTCTCCTCTCCGTCGGAAAGGACAAGCTTCGTCTCAACCGCAGACGTCATCTCGGTAACGAAAAGAGGACAAACGAATAGATATGTGCCGTTATCGCACTTTATCGCATCCGTAAGCTTAACCTCCATGACGCGTCCGTTTAACGCGAAGGAAACGTATGCCTCCGTATCATCCAGATACGCATCGTCTATGTGATAATAGAAGTAAAGAGAAATATTGTCATCAAGGCACACGGTTGCGGCGCGAACACCAAGCATCATCGTGCCGCAAAGCTTACAATCACCCAACGTTATTCCGTGGGAATGGTCGCAAGCAGAATTTAGCTCTGCAGTCATAATGGAAATAGCGACAGTATTTGACGGCTTATTCAGTGCATTGCCGATCGCATCCTCAAGCATACCCTCGATAATCTCCCTCTCCTGTGAATCTACCGCATCAAGATTAAAGGAGTTTACGTAATCTATTGCATCAACGAGCGCTTTCTTATCTGCAATTCCGTATATTTTCTCCTCGGTCTTAGCTGTACAGGTAATGTCAAAAATCGAGAGCCACTGCTTTGTGCTTGTATCCACACTGTCACCAGCGACGAAATAGAACTCTATCGCGTCTGCCTTCATACCCCCGAGGGAGAAGTAATAGTCGTAGTTTTTGGTAGTTATATCAATCAGCTCCGCCGGATTATCGGCTGAATTCTTATCATATACGGTACTTACGCTTCCGTTGTAATGAAGCTTAACGTACGAAACGGCTGTTTTTTTGTCAAACATATTGACGACGAGGTCATAAAGCTCATACTTACCGTCAAGGGTAAACTTGACGTTCATATAGTTGTTCATCGCGCCGCTCGACGACCATCTCGTCTTCGTATCACCGTCAGAAATGTTCTTTATCGGGTAAGAACCGTGGTCGGCAGAATCCGCCCTGCCGATAACCTCCGGTGTCAAGCCGAGAAGAACGTCGGTGACCTCCTTCTGCGCGCCTACTTCGGTATATGGTGCGTCGGTACAGGTGATTTCCTTTATCGATATACCGCCGCTGTATGTGTTTGTAAGTGTCAGCCTGACTACCTCTGCCTCAAGAGCTCCCAGCTGAAGTGTGAACCTGTTATAAGAGCCGAGCTTTATCTCTGTGGTGTAGCCCGAATAACCGTCGCTCCACACGCCGTCCTTATACACCTGCAAAACAACGTCTGTCAACGAGCGAGAGGTCTCGGCATAGTTCTGGAATGCCGTTATCACAAGAGTGTCAAGGAAATACGTACCCTCGAGGTCAAGCTCAAAGACAACCTTCGTGTGCGAAGCATTTGATGCATAGCGGTTAGTGTTGCTGTTATCAATTCCGTCGGTTACCATTGAAATCGGGTACGAGGCATAATATGCGGCTCCCGTCGTCTCCTTAAAGAGCTTACCGAGGAAGATATTATTTGCCTCTGCTTCGGGAGAACGGGCATATACAAAACCGTCAATTTTATATTCTGCCGTCTCTACGTAGCCAACAGTTGCCGTAACCGCATACTCCTTTGTGCTATCATAGCCGTCATAGATAAGAACGCCGTACGACGAGTCTGCGACGAGGGTGGATACACCGTTATCCACCTCATAAAGAGAAAATTTATCATACTCTCCCTCGGGATTCTCCTCGGGGAACAGAGTGATTTGCAATCTACTACCGTCAAAAACTACTGCCTCACAGTCGGACAAGGTCAGCTCAATCGGCACCACGTAAGCAATAGCACCGCTATCACTTTGAGCTCCGCTATCCAGCTCCGATACAACCTTAAAGGTCATTCGCTTATTTTTTTCACCGTCCGAAAGGTTGTAGCTTATCGAGGTGTCTGTCGTTTCCGCAATTTTGGTATAGGTGGGCTCGTTCTCAACCGCCTTATATATCGCATAGCTATCAGCACCTGCCGCCACGTTCCAGGAAATATCAAGGGTGTCTGCCGATGCCATTATTGCGGTAGCCGCGGTGGGCGCGGATACATTCTCCTTATCGTCAAAGCCTGAAACGATGTAGGTTTTCCCTGCCTCTGTGGCGAAGGCTATGATTCCACCGGAGATGCTCGATTCAACTACCGTTTTTCCCGTTTCGCCAACGGCATAAACGGTTGCCCCTGCAATACCGTCACACTTAACCCTGCATACACCGCCGCTGCCCGAGACGATATTAAGCGTCGTTAACGCGTTATTATCCCATGCGGCACTGACTGTAAAGTTTCCTCTGGCAACCAGACCGTTGTACTGTCCGCTTGCCCACGCGGCAGGTATCGCCGCAAGGGGTTCAATATATCCCTCGTGGCTCTGCAGAAGCATTTCGGCAACTCCTGCCGTGCCGCCGAAGTTTCCGTCTATCTGAAATCCGCTGTTTGTAAGACACCAAAGATTTGTTGCTGTTTTCTCGGAAAGGAGCTTCTTGTAAAGCTCATACACATTTTCTCCGTCCTTGAGCCTAGCCCAGCATCCCATTCTGTGAGCCATAGCCCAGCCCCAGCCCTCACTCTCGTTACCTCGGTTAAGCAACGAAACTCGAGCCGCGTCAAGCCACGCTGGTGTGTTTGAATTGATAGTGTTCGCAGGATAAAGACCTACAAGCTGAGAGATATGCCTGTGATTTGGGAAGTCTCCGACATCACAGTAATAGCTTTCCTCTCTGAATTCCTTTATCTGTCCCGAATATCCGACAAGGATTGCATCATACTTATCTATCTGCTCCTTAAGTGTAACAAGCACGGGAACCTCGTCAATCGATACGGCAACGCCGTCGACCTTTAATTCACCCATTTTCTCAAGCTTTTCTGCGAGCGCAAGGGTGTTCTTTGCGTTCTCGTAGGCAAAGGTCTGGTCGTACGTGCTTCCCTCGGTGTAGTACCACACGCCGTCAACGAACATTTCGGGTGAGTCGCTGTACGGATTAAGATAAGTTCCGTCAGGTTGCTCCTGCATAAGCGTAGTTATAAATCTTGAGGCACCCTCCAGGGCGTCGTATGAAATTACAAGAGCCTCGGTATTTTGTGTAAACTCATACCAATCGTAGAAAAGCGCAAGCATAAAGCCAAGGTTTCCGGGGCTCCTGGAGCCTGATATAGTATACGGTGTGGTTGCGGTGCCCAGACACCAGCCGTATACACCCTGCTCGCTTGAATACACGAAATTAGGATAATCGGAGCTATTGACCTTAAGGACGTAGGTTGCCATATCCTCCGCTGCCTCTTTATACGCCCGGTAATAGCTTACGTATCCCTCAAAGGTTTCTGCAAGGTTTGTTGTAAAGGCGGGCCAATAGTTCATCTGCTCGTTGATATTGTGCCACATGCCCGCACCAAAGGGTGCAACGTTGTATCTGTTCCACACTCCCTGCAAATTAGAAGGAAGAGAATTTTCGCGCGAGGATGCTATCAAAAGATATCTGCCATACTGGAAATAAAGCTCCTCGAGATATCTGTTGTATCCTTCATTATCCTCGTATGGATATGAATTAAGTAGTTCATCGGTCGTAACGGTAGGCACAACGCCACCGATATCAAGCTCAACCCTCGAAAACAGCTCAGAATAATCGGCAACATGGTTTTCCTTAAGCTCCGCATAGCTTTTCTCAAGCGCGCATGCAAGCTCTGCACAGACGGTATCGCTTACTACAACCGTGTCATCGAGCTTTTCTGCAGGGGTGCTATTGCTGGTATTAAATATAGAAGGGTCAAGAACATAGTTCGTTCCAAGCGCAACAACTATGTATGCCTCGTTCGCTCCGGATACGGTCAGTCTGCCGTCATCAAGATACTCGCTTGTGCCGTCCTCTGCAGTGTACGTAACGTTTGATGCAGAAACCGTGCCACCATCCGATATAAGCTTATAGCGTGCCTCAAAGTCAACGTCGTAGTAGCCCATATTGCCCGAAAGGATTATGGTAGAGCTTTCCGCATCTGCCACAACCGTTCCACTTTTGCTCACTCCGTCGCCCTCATTCAATGCATACTCCTGCTCATAAGGCACGGTAGGCCTAAGCGTGAAATTAAGGTTACCCTCACCTGATGCCGAAAGATATATTACAAGCACCTTGTCGGGGTACGAAACAAAGTATTCGCGCGTATAGCTTACGCCGGAATAATCATATTCTACAGTAGAAATCGCAGTTCTTAAATCGAGTCCGCGGCTGTAATTTGTTACCTCACTCGAGGGGTGCCCAAAATCAAGATAGGTTTCGGAGAAATTGTTAATTCCGCCGACGTTGATACCGTCTATTTTGGTAACACTTGCCAAGGTCTTTTCGCTTATCTGTATTCTCTCAGAATCAGTTCTGCCAAATACGTTAGCGCCGAAATAACCGTTTCCGAGAGGCATAGACCAGCGCTCCCAGCCGTCATTCTCATTGAGGGTGTAATATACACCCGTTGGATTGTTGGCTTTGTAATACCAGGACAAATCCTCATTTCCGTACGGCGCTTCCTCGTCATACCACAAACGAAGTGGCTTGCCGTTATCCGAAACTAAAACCGTGGCATCCGAGTCGTACACAGCTGCACACACTATTGCCGATGCGCACAGGATCGATGCAATTAAAAACAATGCCACAAGCATAAACGCCTTCGATAATAATTTCTTTTTCATTTTTTTCTCCTTTTCCATGATTCATAGACAAAAATATTTGCCACTGTCTTGATTTTATCTGAAAAAGGTGCTAAAGTAAATGTAGGAGAGAACAGAATTTTGTGTATAATCGTACAGGAGGTCAAGATGGTATTCCCGCAAAAAATAGGTAATAACAAGCAGTTTCACTATCCTCTTTCTCAGTTGGAGGAACACCCTTTTGATATGATACGTGCCTTTATACAGCACGATTTCAACTGCCTTATGCATAGGCATGAATTCTACGAGCTCAACATCATCACAGATGGATACGGCATGCATTATATAGAAGATGAGCGTTTTAGGGTAAAAAGGGGACAGGTGTATGTTATTCCCCCTATGGTTAAGCATGGATATTTGTGTGGAAAGGGGCTTGACGTATTTCACCTACACATTCACCCCGATTATTTCAAGCAGAATTACAATCTTTTAAAAAAACTGGCGGGATTTGACTCGCTTTTCAGGCTTGATACCAAGGAAACGCACAGTAGCTTTACAACCTATATCGAGCTGTCTGATGACGAATTTGAAAAAATTTATAATGAGAATATAATCAGCGTGTGTGAATTCATTCACACATACGATCTGAAGAACATGATTCGAGCCATGTCAGAGGCAACCCTGCTCATCGTGGCGCTCTGTGAATCGTGCGCAAGATCGCTGAGCCTTATGTCAGCAAAGGACAGAGGCTTTGTTGAAAGCCTGTCCTACATAATCGAAAACATATCTAAAAAGATACGTGTCATTGACCTGGCAAGGGTTGCGAAAATGTCACGCACCGCATACTTTAATTATTTTCTTAAGGAAACAGGTCAAACACCGGCAGTATACATAATGAACAAAAGGCTTGAGCTTGCTTGCTCCCGATTAAAAAGCACGGACAGAAGCATCGAGGATATTGCAACCGACGTTGGTTTTTGCGAAAGAGCGTATTTAATTAAATGCTTCAAAAAAAGGTACGGCATGACTCCTACGGAATATAGAAGGAAAAACTCCGTAATGCCGTAGTATAACCTCCCGAACAACAAAACGTCAGAGGTAAAGTCATTCCCCGTTTTTGAAATAACAAATTTTAAGGTCGGATATTTGGGACTTGCCTTTTGTTGAAAAAGGTAGTATAATAGGGGCAGGAGCACAAGTGGAGGATGCAAAATGAAGTTTGATGCCTTTATCAGCTACAGAAGAAAAAGCGGATTTGAAATAGCGCAGCTTATACGTGACCGCCTGAAGGAAAAGGGCATAAGCTGCTTTTTGGATTTGGAGCATGACCGCGCAGAGACAACCGACGAAAAGCTCTACACCGCTATAAGCAATTCATCGAATTTCATACTGATTCTGTCCAAAAAGGCGTTAAATCGCTGTGTGAAAAAGGACGACTGGGTGCGAAAGGAGATATTGGAGGCCGTAAGACTCGGAAAATCTATTATACCGATAGAATATCCCGATTTTACCTGGCCGAAGAAGCTTAACCGCGCTCTTCCGGAGCAGATAGCGAGGCTTGAGGCACAGCACCGCGTGCCCTTTAGCCAGGACTATTTCCCTTATATGATTGATAAAATTCTAAGCTGCATGACGGATATAGAAATTAAACCCGTCAACCCGAAGAAAAGCTCACTGTACGTTGAAACGTCAAGGTTCATTCTGGATAACGCAAGGGACAACGACGCACTTATAAGCATTGATATGGCGTTTCATGCAGGAAGTGAATGGATGCGCAACACCGACATGGTGGCGTCTCTGTCAGAGCTGCAGAAGGAGGGCTGCACGGTCCGCGTAATAATCAACTCTGCCGAGGCGGCAGAAAGGGTTTGCAAGCATATGCGCCAGCCTATGAAGAAATACGTTAAATTCGAGCAAAATATATCCGACTGGGTTGAGATGGCAAAGCTCTACCCCCACTGTATTCAGCTTCGAGTTCTTGACGTTCCCCTTCTCCACCGACTTTATATCGTAAGAGGCAAGGACGGTGGGCAGGCAAACGTAAAGTATTACTCCTACGGCAACTACACTCCCGAGAAGGATTTTCGCCTCTCGTTCGAATCTCCCGACCCGGAATATCAGCTTTATGCTGACGAGTTTGAGTATCTGTGGGGAATTGCAACCCCGATATAGCAGGAGCTCCTTATACACGCAAAAAAAAGCGAGTATGTGCCTCGCTTTTTGTATGATTTTATTGACTTCTCGCATAATATATGATAAAATGAGCCTATCCTGGCATAGCGAGGTTTACTATGGGAAAAGTTTATTCATCAATCGACGAGCTTGTCGGCAAAACGCCACTGCTCCGCCTTGGAAAAACCGAGAAGGAATGCGGACTTTGTGCCGAGCTTTACGCAAAGCTCGAATGCTTCAACCCTGCCGGCTCGGTCAAGGACAGAGTCGCGCTGGAGATGATAAACGACGCTGAGGAGCGCGGTGCTATCGGCACGGGTGCCGTTATAATCGAGCCGACCTCGGGCAATACGGGCATCGGCATCGCTGCCGTGTGCGCTGCAAGAGGCTACAAGGCAATTATCGTTATGCCCGATACTATGAGTGTGGAGAGGCAGAAGCTGATGCGCGCATATGGCGCGGAGGTAGTGCTCTCCGACGGAGCTCTCGGCATGACCGGAGCAATAAAGCTGGCAGAGGAGCTTCATAACAAGACCCCGGGCAGTATCATTGCGGGGCAGTTCGTAAATCCTGCAAATCCCGCGGCACACTACAAGACAACAGGTCCCGAGATATACGAGGCAATGGATGGCGATGTTGACATTCTCGTTGCCTGCGTTGGCACGGGCGGCACAATAAGCGGCACGGGCAGATACCTGAAGGAGAAAAATCCGAGCATCAAGGTTATTGCCGTTGAGCCGAAAACGAGCGCAGTTCTCTCGGGAGAGCGCGCAGGCAAGCACGGAATTCAGGGCATTGGTGCGGGCTTTGTGCCCGAAATTCTCGACACGGGTATATACGACGAGGTAATCAAGGTCACCGACAGAGAAGCTGAGACGGCTATGCTGGATGTCGCAAGACGCGAGGGTGTGCTTGTTGGAATTTCGTCAGGGGCGACACTCGCCGCTGCAAAAAGGGTCGCCATGCTCAAGGAAAACGGCGGCAAAAAAATTGTGGTTATCCTGCCCGACACGGGTGAGAGATATTTATCCTGCAACATATTTAATTAAGGAGAATAGCAATGGCAAAGAATTATGAATCTCTTGGTGTAATGATTGATTTCTCGCGCAACGGCGTTATGACCGTACCCGCGCTCAAGACCTATCTCACCACCCTTCGCAAGATGGGCTACAACACGCTCTTCCTTTATATGGAGGACACATACGAGGTTGAGGGCGAGCCCTACTTCGGTTATATGCGCTCCCGCTACTCTATCGAGGAGATGAAGGAGATTGACGAGTTTTGTGCATCCGTTGGAATCGAGGCAATCCCCTGCATTCAGACACTGGCACATATGAAGACATTCTTCAAGTGGGACGCTGTGCCGACTGACTGCGACGATATTCTCCTCGCAGGGGACGAGCGCACCTACACACTCATCGAAAATATGTTCAAGACTCTCTCCTCCTGCTTCCGCTCGAAGAGAATACATATCGGTATGGACGAGGCACATCTGCTCGGAAAGGGCAAATACTATCATCTTCACGGTCACGTGCCCTCAAGTCAGATAATCAAGGAGCACCTTGACAGAATCGTTGAGATTGCAAAGCCCTACGGCTATGATCTCCTTCTTTGGTCGGATATGTTCTTCCGCATTTGGAACAGCGACGGCTACTACGTAAAGGAATACACTGAAATTCCCAAGGAGGTCACCGAATCCCTCCCCGACAGCGTTAAGCCCGTATACTGGGACTACTATCACCTTGACGAGGAAACCTACGACGTTATGCTTCGCATGCACAAGCAATTCGGCGGCGAGACCTGGTTTGCAGGCGGTGACTGGAGCTGGGCGGGCTTTGCACCCCTCAACGACTTCTCAATCCGCACAATGCGCGAGGCTATGAAGGCATGCAGAAAGAACAAGACGAAGAACATCTTCTTTACAATGTGGGGAGACGACGGCATGGAATGCTCTCACTTCTCCCAGCTTCCCTCTCTCCTTTATATCGCAGAGTATGCAAGAGGCAACTACGATGAGGAAAAAATAAAGGCGAAGTTCAAGCGCATTACAGGAGTTGACTTTGACACCTTTATGCTTACTGATATTCCCAACAAAATTGACGACAGCGCGAAAACCTCCGAAAACCCCTCCAAGTATCTTCTCTACTCCGACCCCTTCCTCGGTTTCCTTGACTATACCGTGGCAAGCGGCATCGGCGGCATCTATGCCGAGCATACAAGGGCTCTTGCAGAAGCGGCAAAGAAAACGAGAAAATACGGCTATTTATTTAACACGCTTGCTGCCCTTTGCGACGTTCTGTCAATCAAGGCGGAGCTGGGCACGAAGATAAGAGCTGCATACAAGGCAGCCGACAAGGTTGAGCTCGCAAGAATCGCAAACGAGGACTGCACCGCACTTATCAAGAAGACGAAGGTGCTTCACCGCGCCTTTGAGCGTCAGTGGTATCTCGAGAACAAGCCCTCGGGCTTTGAGGTTCATGACGGACGCATGGGCGCACTTATGCAGAGGCTTGACTCCTGCAAGCGCCGTCTGCTCCTCTACTGCGACGGAAAGCTCGACAGAATTGAGGAGCTTGAATGCGATCTCCTTCCCCTTAACTTCGGCAGAGGCAAGGGCAAGGCAATTACATACACCTGCTACGGCAGGATAGTTACCGCAAATCAGTTCACCCATTCCTTATAAGGGCTGCTTTGTTTCGGCATAAGCAAACAAAAAGAGGCGTTACTTTTCAGGTAATGCCTCTTTTTTATATAATTTACTGCTTTTTCTTTCCCTCGACGAAGTAGGTTGCCTCGCTGTCGGCTGTGGAGAGGGCGAAGGCGAGGGGGAACATTTCAAAGGCAGCAGAGATATTGCGCGGGTCCTCGGTAGAGGAATAGCCCATGTGGTATCTGATGGCAAATGCCTCCTCACGGGTGAGGCGCATATAGCCCGAGGCTATGTAGACACTCTTCTCTCCGTGACCGTAGGGGAGCTGGTCATCATATTCGAAGGTGTCAACCTTCTGCCAGGTGCCCTTCTCGTCCTTGACGTTGCGAAAGCCCTTTTTATAAACACCTATCTTGCACAGGTCGTGGAGCAGTGCAACGATGGCAATGCTCTCCTCGCTGTACTCTGCTCCGAGCATCTTTCTCGTGCGCTCGGCGCCGAGGTAGCTCTTCAGGCAGTCGTAGACGTTCAGAGAGTGCTCACACAGGCCTCCCTCGTGCGAGCAGTGAAAGCGCGCGCTGGCAGGCGCTGTGAAGAAGTCGGAGGAGAGGAGGTAGTCAAGAAGCTTGTCTGCTCCCTCGCGCTTTATAGCGCTCTTGTATATTTCTATGAATCGTTCCTTTGCGTTTATCATTGCTTCATTACTCCGTTCTTTTTAAGATATTCTACGCTCTGAACAAGCCCATCAACCGTTTTTACCTCTATGAGGCAGGTCTCGCCTGCGAGGGCTGACAGCTTTGCCGATATATCGACCTCCCCAGTACCGAGCGGCATATGCGGCTTTGCACCCACAACGTCGTGCAAATGCAGGTGGCGAAGCCTCTCGGGGTTGGCTGCGAAGACGTGACTATCCTTAAAGCCGAGGCATGCCTCATGGCCGGTGTCAAGGGTCAGGGCAAAGACAGGGCTCGCAAGAAAAAGAGGCATCACCCGAAGCTGGCTCTCGGTGAATGGGTTGGTATCCACGTTTTCGATCGCTATCAGAATGCCCGAATCGCCTATCTCCTCCTCGCACATTTCGATGAATTTCTTTACACGGGTGCAGTATTCGTCAAAATAAACGTCGGAAAGAAGGATAACTCTACCGGGGAGGGTAACGTAAACTCCTCTTTGCAAATGCAGATTGATTACGGGGATGTCGAGCGCCCTTGCCACTCGGATGGTATCGCGCATAACGTCAAAGTAGCACTCGGACACCTTCGGGTTGAAGTCGAAGGGATTGAGCTGCTCGTCGGCATGGATTGTGTAGAAGATGCCGTATTCTCTCATGAGGCGCGAAAGCTCGGCTATATTCACCCTATCCGCACTGTACTGCGGAAAGCTCATATTTATTTCAACAAAGTCGATGCCGCACCTTTTTGCGACCTCACAGCACTCGTAGATATCCTTGCATTCCACAAGAGTCGGCATTCCGAATTTCATTCTCTCACAACACTCCGTCAGCTTTTTTCTATTATTTTACCATCTTTCTCTTCCCTTTTCAAGTGGATATTGCTTTTTTGCTTGACTTTGGCAAAAATTTAATGTAAAATATGTGCAGTTAGCAACGACTAACCCAAAAGGAGATAAATATGAAAAGACTTATATTAACCGTTGACGGAATGATGTGCCCTATGTGCGAGTCCCACGTTAACGACGCTGTAAGGCGGGTGGGAAATATAAAGAAGGTTACGGCAAGCCACAAGAGCGGCGAGGTTTGTGTGATTGGAGATGCGCCCGATACGGACGCAATAAAGGCAGCAATAGAGGCAGGCGGCTACAAGGTGCTCTGCGAGCGCGAGGAGGAGTACAAAAAGCGCGGTTTTTTCTCTTCTCTTTTCTCAAAAAGGGGCTAGTCATTTACCTTTAGGTAAACCTCGGTGAAATTTTATTTCAAAAAGAGCAACTTTTTTATCCAAACTCCTTTACAAACGAATGCTTTTCTGCTATAATCATAAGGTAATCGGTTTGCTCGCAGAGTCGAGCGGATTAATAAAAGGAGTTGATTTTCCATGAGCCGTACCATCGGCACAGTATCCCGCGGTGTAAGAGCACCCATCATCAGAGAGGGCGACGACATTGTTGAGATCGTAACTACGTCTATACTTGAGGCATCAAAGGACGCAGGCTTTGAAATTAAGGACCGTGATATCGTTGCAATGACCGAGGCAATTGTGGCAAGAGCGCAGGGTAACTACGCTTCTGTCGACGATATTGCAACCGACGTATCAAATAAATTCGGTAAGGACGCATCGGTCGGCGTTATCTTCCCCATCCTCAGCCGCAACCGCTTTGCTATCTGTCTGCGCGGTATTGCAAAGGGTGTGAAGAAGGTGACCCTCATGCTCTCCTACCCCTCTGACGAGGTTGGCAACCATCTCGTCAGCCTCGATGCACTCGACGAGAAGGGTGTTGACCCCTATCGCGACGTGCTCACGCTTGCTAAGTATCGCGAGCTGTTTGGCTATGAGAAGCACAGATTCACCGGCGTGGACTACGTAGAATACTACGAAGGCCTTATCCGTGAGTGCGGTGCTGAGGCAGAGATAATCTTTGCAAATGACCCCAGAGCTGTTCTAGCATATACAAAGAACGTCATCAACTGTGACATACACACAAGAGCTCGCACCAAAAGACTCCTCCGCGCAGCAGGCGCCGAGATCGTGTACGGTCTTGACGAGATTATGAGCTCTCCCGTAAACGGCAGCGGATTTAACCGCGACTACGGACTTCTCGGCTCCAACAAGGCTACCGAGGACAAGGTAAAGCTCTTCCCCCGCGACTGCCAGCCCATTGTTGATGCTATACAGAAGAGGCTCTACGACGCAACGGGCAAGACTGTTGAGGTAATGGTTTACGGCGACGGTGCGTTCAAGGACCCTGTCGGCAAGATCTGGGAGCTGGCTGACCCCGTAGTTTCCCCTGCTTATACCGCAGGTCTGGAGGGCACCCCCAACGAGCTCAAGCTCAAGTACCTTGCAGACAACGAGTTTGCAGCCCTCTCGGGTGATGAGCTCAAGGAGGCTATTAAGGCAAAGATCGTTGAAAAGGACTCTGACCTCTACGGACAGATGGCATCCGAGGGCACCACTCCCCGACGTCTCACCGACCTTATCGGTTCGCTGTGCGACCTTACCTCGGGCTCGGGTGACAAGGGCACGCCCATCGTGTTTATCCAGGGTTATTTCGACAATTACACTACCGACTGATTAAAATACAGATTAAAGGAGAAGTTTACTTCTCCTTTTTTCTATAAATATAGACTATGCCCCTTGATTTATTGCCAAAATTATGTTAAAATGTCAATGATTTATATAATTTTAAAAACAGTGGAGGAACAAAATGGAAGAGCTATTCAGTATTTTCCAATATTTTGGAACCATTAACTGGCAAATGATAGTTATGTGGGTCATCGGCGGCGTGCTGATCTACCTCGCTATCGCAAAGCAGATGGAGCCCACACTCCTTTTGCCTATGGGCTTCGGCACCATTCTCGTTAACCTGCCTCTCGACGGTGCGGCAAGCGAGGAGGGACCAATCACAATTCTATTCAACGCAGGTATCGCAAACGAGCTGTTTCCGCTCCTTTTGTTTATCGGTATCGGTGCGATGATCGACTTCGAGCCCCTGCTTACCAACCCGAAGCTTCTTCTCTTCGGTGCGGCGGCACAGTTCGGCATCTTCATCACCCTCGTTCTTGCAACGCTCTGCGGCTTTGACCTTCACGATGCGGCATCTATTTCCATCATCGGTGCGGCAGACGGTCCTACCTCTATCTTCGTAGCAAACGAGCTCGGCTCTAAATACGTCGGTGCAATTACGGTGGCGGCATACTCATATATGGCGCTGGTGCCCGTTATTCAGCCCCCCGTTATCAAGCTCGTCACCACAAAGAAGGAGCGCCGTATCAGAATGGAGTACACGGGCAAGCCCGTCAAGAAGCTCACCAAGATACTCTTCCCCATCATTGTTACGGTTGTTGCGGGTCTGTTTGCACCCCAGTCTGTTGCTCTCGTCGGATTCCTTATGTTCGGCAATCTTATCAGAGCCTGCGGCGTGCTTGAGTCGCTCTCTCAGACTGCACAGAACGTGCTCGCCAACCTCATCACCATCCTCCTCGGTATTACCGTAGCATTCCAGATGAAGGCGGAATATTTCCTTAACATAAATACCATAATTATTATAGCGCTCGGCCTGTTCGCGTTCGTGTTCGACACCATCGGCGGCGTTATGTTTGCAAAGCTCATCAACCTCTTCTCCAAAAAGAAGATCAACCCCATGATCGGTGCGGCAGGTATCTCGGCATTCCCCATGTCCAGCCGCGTTGTTCACAAGCTCGGACTCGAGGAGGATCCCTCCAACTTCCTGCTTATGCACACGGTCGGTACGAACGTTTCGGGTCAGATTGCCTCGGTTATTGCAGGCGGACTTATCCTTAGCTTCTTTGCATAAGAAAGGAGGACGGAACAATGAAAAATATCAAAAGAATTTTCTCTCTCGCCCTCGCACTTATGCTCGTTGCGGCGCTCTTCGCCTTTACCGTAAGCGCGGCAGCCCCCAAGCATGAGGAGCACGTTGACGTAAACGGCGACCTTATCTGCGATATCGACGGCTGCAAAGCAGCCCTTCCCCACACCCATGTGGACGTCGACGGTGACAACAAGTGCGATATCACAGACTGCGACGTGGAAATAGCCCCCACAGTAGAGGAGCCCGAGAACACCATCGGTACCGAAAAATACGTGCCTAACATCATCTCCTCTCTCAAGATGATGGGTCTCGGTATGCTCGGTATATTCATCGTTACGGGCATTATTATTCTCGTAATTTATGCTCTCAGCCACTTCACAAACAAAGAGAGCAAGGAAAACACAGAGGAAAACTAAATCAAATGCGCAAAACTAAAATTATATGCACAATAGGACCTGCCTCAGGTAACGAAAAGACCCTTACTGCCATGTGCCGCGCGGGAATGAACGTTGCAAGGCTTAACTTCTCCCACGGCACGCACGCAGGCCACAAGGAAATGATTGAACTCATAACGAAGGTGCGTGAGAAGCTCGATCTCCCTATCGCGATAATGCTCGACACAAAGGGACCCGAATACAGAATCGGCACATTTGAGAACGGTAAAATTGAGCTTGCCGACGGCGACAGCTTTACCTTTACCACCAAGGACGTTATCGGCAACCAGGGCATCGTTTCGGTATCCTACAAGCACCTCACAGAGGAGCTTGCGGTGGGCGACAGAATTCTGCTCAATAACGGACTCGTTATCTTCGAGGTTACAGAGATAAACGGCACCGAGGCGCACTGCACCGTTGTTGCAGGCGGAACTCTCTCCGACAGAAAGAGCATGAGCTTCCCAAACAAGACCCTGAAGCAGGAATATCTCGGCGAGCAGGACAAGGCAGACCTGCTGTTCGGCATCGAGAACGATATCGACTTCGTTGCCGCATCCTTCGTCTCCTGCGAGGACGATATAAAGAAGGTTCGCGACTTCCTTGACGCAAACGGCGGCGAGGATATCGATATTATTGCAAAGATTGAAAACCGTGCGGGAGTGGACAATATTGATGAAATATGCAATGTTGCCGACGGTATAATGGTAGCAAGAGGCGACCTCGGAGTTGAGATTCCCTTTATGGAGGTACCTACCGTACAGAAGTACCTTATAAAGAAGTGCCGACTTCTCGGCAAGAGAGTCATTACGGCAACGGAGATGCTCGAGTCCATGACTCACAATCCCCGTCCCACAAGAGCCGAGATCTCCGACGTTGCAAACGCGGTGTACGATGGCTCGTCTGCCGTAATGCTTTCGGGCGAGACTGCCGCAGGAAAATACCCCGTCGAGGCGGTGAAGAGCATGGCGGAGATCGCCGAGTTTACCGAGCGCGGAATAGATTACAAGCAGTGGTTTCACTCTACCGAGTTCCGCATCAGGAGCGTGCTCGACGCAGTTTCACACGCTACCTGCTCGATGGCGGTTGACGTCGATGCGAAGTGCATCGTGGTAAGCTCGAAGAGCGGACAAACCGCACGAATGGTCAGCCGCTTCCGTGCCCCCTGCGATATAATCGGTATGACGACTAACGAGCGCGCTTGGCGCAAGCTGAATATGAGCTGGGGCGTTACCCCCGCTCTTGCCGAGGAGTTTAACTCCACCGAGGTAGTATATTACCACGCTATGGTGCAGGCAAAGAAGATATTCAAGCTCGCAAAGGGCGACGCTGTGGTGCTCACGGGCGGACAGATAAACGGCAAGCCCGGAAACACCAACACCATCAAGGTTGAAACGGTGGGATAAGCCTACCAAGCAAAAAGGACAGAGAAAATCTCTGTCCTTTTTTGTTTAGTTAAACGTCGAGCCTTGTGATATCCTCCACCGTTTCGCGGCGGACAGCAAGGTAGCTCTCACCGTCTCGGAGCATTACCACTGCGGCTCTCGGGAGACGGTTATAATTTGAAGCCATGGAATAGTTGTACGCGCCCGTGGTCAGGGTGGCGATAAGCGCACCGCGCCCGATATCGACGGGCATCTGCACCTGCTCCTGGATTATATCACCGCTCTCACAGCATCTGCCGACGACCGAGCAGGTCATAACCTCCTCACCGAGGGGGGCGGCAACAGGAAGAAGAGTGTAGCGAGAGCCGTAAAGGGCAAAGCGGGGGTTGTCCGTCATTCCTCCGTCAACCGAAACATAGCTCTTGTAGCCAGGGATGCGCTTCACCGTGCCTACCGTGTAGACGGTCATGCCTGCATCTGCTACTATACTGCGCCCCGGCTCCATAGCAATCTCGGGGAGTGTGATACCGAGTCTGCCTGCATAGTCCTGCATAAAGGCAGCGACCTCAAGAATATTTGCTCTGATATCTATCTCGGGGTCACTCTCTACGTAGCGAACACCGTAACCACCGCCTATATCAAGCTCGTGAGTAACAAAGCCTGCCGCGCTCTTCATATATGCGACAAAGTCGAGCATAACGCGAGCTGCGCGGATATATACGTCCGAATCAAAAACCTGGGAGCCGACGTGGCAGTGAAAGCCACGAAGCTCAACGGCATCAAGGGTAAGCGCGAGTCGCGTGATGCTCTCCGCCTGTCCCGTTTCGATCGCCGAGCCAAACTTGGAGTCGACCTTGCCCGTGGCGACTGCGGCATAGGTGTGCGGATCGATACCCGGGGTAAGACGGAGAAGCACTCTGGCTCTTGTGCCCTTCTCTGCCGATATAGTGTTGATGGCGAGGAGCTCCTCCTCGTTATCTACCACGAAGGTGCCGACGCCCATGTCAATGGCATACTCTATATCGCTGTCTGTTTTGTTGTTGGAGTGGAAGTAGGCGAGAGAGAGAGGATAGCCCGCGAGGTGGGCGGTATATATCTCTCCGACCGAAACGACGTCAATGCCCATTCCCTCCTCATGCATTATCTCATAAAGGCGGCGGAAGGACGCTGCCTTAGAAGCATAGAGAGCACGCGCGCGCCCGACACCAAAGCCGTCCGCAAGGGCACCGAGATATGTGCGGCATCTCTCTCTTATTCTGTTTTCATCGTAGAGGTAGAGCGGCGTGCCATACCTCTCGGCAAGGCTCGCAACCGACTGCCCCGCGAGCAAAAGCTCGCCCGAGGGGGCGCGTGATATATTCTCGCACAGATAGCCGCTCTGTCTTTGTGTAGCTACCAATTTGTGTACTCCTTTTGGGGTGACGGGCACCCCGTGTCAAAAAATCAAAGAAGATGAGCGCGAAGCTCCTCGGGAGATTTTGCCGACAGGTCGGCAGGTGGGATATCGAATACCGTCTTGCACCCGACCTCGCCGCGCGAATGCATTCTGCCTATTGCTCTTGCACATGCGACGAGCATGCTGCCCGTAAATTCGGGATTGGAATCGAGCCTCAGGGAGAACTCAACGGTGTGAGAATGCTCACCCGAGATGCCACTGATGCCGCTGCGGATAACCGAGCCGCCGTGAGGCATGCCTCGGTGATTTGCCTTCAGCTCCTCGGCTGATATGAAGGCAACGGTGGTATCGTAGTCGGCAAAGTAGTTTGGCATTTCCTTTATCTCCCGCTCAATGCGCTCGAGGTCTGCTCCCTCCTCTGCAACCACGTAGCACTCGCGCAGATGCTTCTGGCGGGTGGTGAGGGTGGGATTCTCCCCTGCCCTTACCGATGCGAGCGCGTCCTCCTTCGGAACCGTGTACTGACGGGCATCCACAACGCCCGCAATGCGGCGGATGGCATCGGAGTGTCCCTGGCTGATTCCCCTGCCCCAGAAGGTGTAGTCATTGCCCGAGGGGAGAACGGCGCCCGCGTAGAGGCGCGCTATTGAAAAGAGTCCCGGGTCCCAGCCCGAGGATATAAGAGCTGTCGTGCCCGACTCTCTTGCCGCGCTGTCCACGCGCGCAAAATGCTCGGGAATTTTTGCATGGGTATCAAAGCTGTCTATCACGTTGAAGTCACGGGCGAGGGTGGGGGTCATTTCGGGCAGGTCGGTGGCACTGCCTCCGCAAATGATAAGGACGTCAATCCTGTCCTTAAAGCTCAAAAGCTCTCCTATATGATACACGGGTGCTCCCGTGAGGGTCTGCACACTCTCGGGAGAGCGACGGGTAAAAACACCGACGAGTGTCATATCGGGATTGTACTTAACTGCAGCCTCGACACCTCTGCCGAGGTTGCCGTAGCCGTAAATTGCTATATTCATCTGATAAACCTTTCTTCAGAATATCGTAGCTCTGTCTGCAAGGCTCTCGCCGCTGACGAGACTCTTCATATCATATAGTCCGCTCGGCTTTCCAACGAGGAATGCGGCGGCAGCGATTGCTCCCTCCGCAAAGAGGGCGCGGCTGTGTGCCTCATGCTTTAAGGTTATGGTCTGATTCTGTGTGCCGACTATGACCTCGTGCTCTCCTACTATGTTGCCCATTCTGATGGCGTGGATACCTATCTCATTCGGGGGGCGCTTGCCGTGACCGTGCCTTGCGAGGTTGGTATATGCATCGGGGCGCACGTCGCATATTGCGTCCGCTATCATAAGGGCGGTGCCGCTCGGTGCGTCTATCTTTCTGTTATGGTGCTTTTCAATAATTTCTATTTCCGCCTCGGGCATTGCGAGAGCAGCGGTGCGAGCCAGCTCAACGAGCAAAGCCACACCGAGAGACATATTCGCACTGAAGAAGACGGGTATCTCTCTCGCCGCCGAATATATCGCGCACAGCTCCGCATCGGTGTGACCCGTTGTGGCGACGACGGTGGGAATATTGTGCTCTATGGCAAAATCGAGAAGAGACTCCACACAGCTGTGGTGGGAAAAATCAATTATGCAGTCCACCTTCTCCGCCGTGGGAAGCTCGGCGAGTGTGTGATAAACGACGGTACCGTCCACTGTCATATTCTGTGCGGTGGGGTCAATGCCGTATATAAGGGTTGCTCCGCGGTAGCCTGCCCTGCAGAGCGCTGCCACCTCGGCACCCATATGGCCGCATATTCCGTTAAGAAGTATATTCATATTTTACCTCAAATCAAGCCCTGCTCCTTCATAAGAGCGAGCAGCTTCTTTTCCTTTTCGGGTTCCATTGTCGTAAGGGGGAGCCTCACGTAATTCTCGCAATAGCCCATTGCGCTCACCGCCGCCTTGACGGGAATGGGATTAACCTCACAAAAGAGTGCATCGATGAGGGGGAGGAGCTCAAGCTGGAGCTTTAGCGCACCTGCCGTATCACCGCTCATATATTTCTTGCACATATCGCTCGTCTGCCCCGGCATTATGTTCGAGAGGACGGAGATAACGCCCTTGCCACCGAGGGAGAGAATGGGGACGATCTGGTCATCGTTGCCCGAGTATATATCCATTCTGTCTCCGACAAGACGGGCAAGCTCGGCAATCTGCGATATATTACCCGACGCCTCCTTGATTCCGACGATATTCGGGTGATCGGCGAGCTGTGATGCTGACTCGGGTGTGAGATTGCAGCCTGTGCGGCTGGGTACGTTATAGAGTATGCAGGGCTTGGTCGACGCATCCGCAATAAGGCGGAAGGACTCGATAAGTCCGCGCTGGGTTGCCTTGTTATAATAAGGGGTGACGAGGAGCATCGCATCCGCGCCCACCTCGCAGGCATATTTTGTAAGCTCGATGGCATAGGCTGTGTCATTGGAGCCCGTGCCCGCTATCACGGGTACTCTGCCCGCTACCCTCTCGACGGTGAAGCGGATCGCCTCCCTGTGCTCCTCGTCGCTGAGAGTGGAGCCCTCGCCCGTTGTGCCGACGGTGACAATTGCGTCAATGCCGCACTCTATCTGCCAGTCTATCAGTCTGCCAAACTGCTCGTAGTCAATACCGTCCTCGGTAAGGGGGGTTACTATCGCGGTAGCCGCGCCCGTAAATACTGTGTTTTTCATACTTTTTATCCTCCGATTTTTTGAGATATTACAATTAAAATTAAAAAAGATAGCCAACAAAACAAGGCTATCCTCCGCAAATCGAAAAGATTTTGTGATAGCCCTCCGCATTTCTGCGACAGCAGGGCGGATATTCTCCGAACTGCCAGCAAGCACCTTCCACAGTGCTAACTTCGGCACCCACGCCTTTCCCATACTGCCTTGGAGCATTTTACCGTACGGTACTGTTCGTGAGGTGCGCCTCTATCTCTTTTAATGATAATCAATTGTAGCATAAGAGGAGCACGCTTGTCAATAGTTTTTGAAAATTGTTTTATTTTGCCACGCAAGGTGGGGTTGACTTATTCGGAATTATACTGTATAATATTATGGAAAACAAGGTGGGTAAATCCCAAGGAGAATAAAATATGGAAAAAGAAATCTACACCTCGCCCGAGTGTGAGGTCGTTGTGAGCGACGAGGCAGACGTAATATCGACGAGCAACATTATTATGCCTCCGCACATCTTCGGCAAGTCGTCGAGCACTGATGCGCTCTGACAGAATCAGACTCACCCACGGCAATGAGGGTGAGGAAATAATCAGCCTGACCGTCCTCCCCTCGGAGGACGGTGCTCTTATTAAGGACCTGCTCCGAGGGGCTATGAGACTGTCCTCAACTCTGCTGAAAAAGGTAAAGCACGGCGGTGTCTCAGTGTGCGGCACCGCCGTAACCATGCGAAGACTTGTGCACAGCGGAGATGTCATTGAGGTGACTCTGCCGAGAGAGGAGAGCGAGGGGATACCCCCGATTTTCATCCCCCTGCGGGTGCTGTACGAGGACGATTATATTCTCGCGGTAGACAAGCCGACAGGCATGCCCGTGCATCCCTCGCGCGGCAACAGCCTGCCCACACTGGCAAACGCTGTGATGGCATATATGGGTGAGGGCTTTGTTTTCAGGGCTGTGAACCGTCTTGACCGAGACACCTCCGGAGTGGTAATAATCGCAAAAAACCAATATGCCGCAGGAATACTGAGCACGGATATGAAGGGCGGAAAATTCGAGAAATACTATGAGGCTATCCTATCTGTGCCTCCGAGGGAGCCGTGCGGTATAATTGACGCGCCCATCGAGCGCGAGGGCGAGGATTCAATGAAAAGGGCGGTCAGGGCGGACGGAAAGCGCGCCGTCACCGAATACCGAGTCAGAGAAATACTTCCCGACGGAAGGGCGGTGTGCGATATACGTCTGCACACGGGCAGGACGCACCAGATACGAGTGCATATGGCACACGTAGGAGCGCCTCTGTATGCCGACTTTCTGTACGGGGAGCGAGTGGAGGGAGAGTGCTACACCCTGCGCGCGTGCAGGATATGCCTGCCGCACCCTACGACGGGTGAAATGATAGAAATAAAAGCAGTGTAACGTTTTCTGTTACACTGCTTTCTTATTTATACCTCTGCGTGCTCTCGCTCGGGCACCGTCTCGCCCTCGTCAAGGGCGCGCTTTGCCTCGGAGAGCATGAGCTTGATGCGGTTGAGCTGGTTTACCTCGCTCGCACCCGGGTCATAGTCGACAGCGGCGATATTAGCACCGGGATACTTCAGACGCAGCTGCTTTATAACACCCTTGCCCACTACGTGGTTAGGCAGGCAGGCGAAGGGCTGGATGCAGACTATATTCGGAGTGCCCGAGGTGATGAGCTCTATCATCTCTCCTGCGAGGAACCATCCCTCACCGTACTGGTTACCTATTGAAAGAATAGGCTTGGTTATCTCGGCAATATGCTCGATTGGCACGGGGGGCTCAAAGCGCTTACTGCGCGCAAGGACGCGTATAGCAGGGCGGCGGAGGAAGCGGATTGCCTTTATCGCGAGCCTTGCTACGATGGCACTCTTCTTCCTGACACCGAGGAATTTGCTCTTATATACCGAGTTATACACGCTATAATTAAGGAAATCGATAAGGTCGGGGACGACTGCCTCAGCCCCCTCCCGCTCAAGGAGCTCGACTATGTTGTTGTTGGCGAGGGGCATATACTTTACAAGTATCTCACCGACGACACCGACTCGAGGCTTCACTATGCTCCCGTCCAGGGGCAGTGCATCGAAGTCGCGGACTATTCCCTCGCAAATTTTCTTGTATGAGGGGGTGCCGCGCTTTCCCTTCAGCGAGTCGATGCACACAGCTCGCCACTTATCGTGGAGGGCATTTGCCGAGCCGGGAACAAGCTCATACGGACGTACTCTGTAAAGACACCGCATCAGCAAATCTCCGTATACCAGCGCATGAGCAGCATCGAGAATCATGGGAAGGGTGAATTTAAAGCCGCTGTTCTTCTCCATGCCGTTGGCATTGAGGGAAATGACGGGAATATGCGACAGCCCCGCCTTGTCAAGGGCGCGACGGATAAAGCCGACGTAGTTGCTCGCACGGCAGCAGCCGCCCGTCTGACTCATTATTATAGCGAGCTTGTCCGTATCGAATCTACCCGAGAGGACAGCCTCCATAATCTGACCCACCGCAACAATCGAGGGATAGCAGGCATCGTTATTTACAACGCGAAGTCCGACGTCGATGGCGCGTCTGTCATCGTTGTCAAGGATGCAGACGTTGTAGCCGTGCTTTTTAAACACGGGCTCGAGGATATCGAAGTGTATCGGACTCATCTGCGGCGCGAGAATGGTGTAGCCCTCGCGACGCATCTCGTCGGTAAATTCGGTACGTCGGTAGCTAAAATCGGAGGTGGCACCAATGCAGTTGTTCTCTCGCTTTTTCATAGCGGCAAGAAGCGAACGAATCCTTATTCTGACAGCACCGAGATTGTTTACCTCGTCTATTTTAAGGACTGTGTACAGCCTGCCTGCACCCGACATAATGTCAGCTACCTGGTCGGTCGTTACCGCATCCAGACCGCAGCCGAAGGAATTCAGCTGGACGAGCTCGAGGGACGGGTGGGCGCACACAAACTGCGCGGCTGTATATAGCCTTGAGTGGTATACCCACTGGTCCACAACGCGCAAGGGACGGGAGGGCTCAAAGTCGACGGGAAGAGAGTCCTCTGTAAATACGTGGAGTCCGTAGGAGGCGATAAGGTCGGGGATACCGTGGTTTATCTCGGGGTCAACGTGATAAGGTCTGCCCGCTAGGACTATGCCGCGCTCTCCTGCCGCCTGCATTTTATCAAAGAGGCGCTTACCCTCGCGACGAATATCCTCCTTGGCGGCAAGCTGCTCTCGCCATGCGAGCCTTGTGGCACGGCGCACCTCGCGCGCACCGATGCCCCACACCTCACGGCACAGACGCACCATACGGTCGCGCACTGCACGCTCGTCGGTAAATGCCATAAAGGGGCGTATGTATCTGACCTCTGCGCTCTCAAGGTCCTCAACGTTGTTCTTGAGGTTCTCGGAATAGGATACGACTATGGGACAGTTGAAGTGATTCTGCGCTCCCTTAGTTTCCTGTCTCTCATAGAAAACACACGGGTAGAATACCGTCCTGACACCGTTGTTTATCAGCCACTGGAGATGTCCGTGAGAGAGCTTGGCAGGATAGCATTCCGACTCGGAGGGAATAGACTCCATGCCGATAAGATAAAGCTGTCTGTCGGAGGGAGGAGAAATGACAACCCTGAATCCAAGCTCCCTGAAGAAGGTCGCCCAGAAGGGATAGTTTTCGTAGATATTTAACACACGGGGTATGCCTATTACCCCTCTCGGTGCATCCTCCTCGTCAAGCGGCTCATAATCAAATATCCTCTTGAGCTTATAAGCGACGAGGTTTTCACCGCGCACGACTCCTCTTTCCGCCTTCACCATTTTCTCGCATCGGTTGCCGCTTATATGACGGCGCCCACCCGAGAATTCATTGACTGTGAGCATACAGTTGTTCTGACAACCGCCGCAGCGCAGGGTGCGCGTTTTGTATTCCAGGTTCAGAATAGCCTCAGCGGAAAGCATGCTGCTAGGCTCACCCGAGTATCTCGACCTGGCAATGAGGGCGGCACCGAAGGCGCCCATAATTCCCGATATATCGGGACAGACAACCTCGCAGCCGACCGTCTTCTCCAGAGCGCGTAGCACCGCGTGGTTATAGAAGGTTCCGCCCTGGACGACAATGTGAGTGCCGAGGTCAGAGGAGCTTGTCAGCTTTATTACCTTGAAAAGTGCATTTTTAATCACGGAATATGCAAGACCTGCGGAGATGTCCGATACACTCGAGCCCTCCTTCTGCGCCTGCTTAACGTTTGAATTCATAAACACCGTGCAGCGGGTGCCGAGGTCTACGGGCTCGCGAGCAAAGAGCGCCTCGCGCGCAAACTCTGCGGCGCTGAGTCCGAGCGAGTTGGCAAAATTCTCGATAAAGGAGCCGCAGCCCGAGGAGCACGCCTCGTTAAGAATGACGTTGTCAACCGTGCCGTCCTTCAGCTTGATGCACTTCATATCCTGGCCTCCTATATCGAGCACGCAGTCAACCTCGGGGTCGAAGAAGCCCGCAGCGGTTGCATGAGCAACCGTCTCTACCTCTCCTTCATCGAGTGCAAACGCAGCCTTCAGGAGTGCTTCACCGTAGCCTGTGGAGCAGGAGCGCGCGATATGCGCCCCCTCGGGGAGAAGGGCTGTAAGCGCGGCTATTGCCTCGGTGGCGGTTTTTATGGGATTTGCCTTGTTGTTTGAATAGAAGGAATAGAGCAGCTCTCCCTCCTCGCCTATCAGGGCGAGCTTGGTGGTGGTGGAGCCTGCATCTATGCCGAGGAAGCACCTTCCGCGGTAGTCCTTTATATCGCATCTTTTGACGGATGCTCGTTTATGTCTTTCAGAAAACTCCCGATACTCCTCATCATTTGCAAAAAGAGGCTCGAGTCTTTTTATCTCGCTATCCAGCCTTACACCCGTCGAAAGCGCCAAAATAAGCTCACACGGGTCCCGACTTATGCCCTCATCAGCACTAAGCGCCGCGCCGAGGGCGGCAAACAGATGCGAGTCGGAGGGGACGATGGCGCACCCGTCAGAGAGTGAGAGAGTGCGCACAAAGGCGGCGCGCAGCTCTGTGAGGAAGTGCAGGGGTCCGCCAAGGAATATAACAGTGCCGCGTATCGGCTTGCCGCAGGCGAGACCCGAAATAGTCTGGTTGACGACCGCCTGAAAAATAGAGGCGGCAAGGTCGGGCTTTGTTGCCCCCTCGTTTATAAGCGGCTGAATATCCGTCTTGGCAAAGACACCGCATCTGGCGGCTATCGGATATATCTCCTTGTAGCTCTTCGCATACTCGTTAAGTCCCTCGGCATCCGTCTCAAGGAGGGCTGCCATCTGGTCGATAAAGGAGCCCGTGCCGCCTGCGCAAACACCGTTCATCCTCTCCTCTACCCCGTTGCCGAAGTATATAATCTTGGCATCCTCGCCTCCGAGCTCGATAGCAACGTCGGTCTCGGGGGCTGTCGCACGTATGGCGGTGGTAGTGGCTACGACCTCCTGGACGAACGGAATATCCATGGCCTTTGCCAAAGAAATAGCGCCCGAGCCCGTTATCTTAGCCTTGACGGAAAAGTCACCGAGCTCCTCACGCGCCTCGGCAAGGAGGGTGGCAAGGGTCGACTGCGTATGTGAAAGATGGCGACGGTATCTGCCCCATATAATCTCACCGTCCGCGTTGATTATGACGAGCTTCACGGTAGTGGAGCCAATATCTATGCCTGCTCTGTAAATTTGCATAATTATTCCTTTCTTACGGCTCGGGATAGCATTTCCTGTATAGCTGTGCCCTGCCGCGCTTCCCGGCCTCGGCAATCGCACCGACACAAACCAGAAGCTTCAGTATATAGAAGGTATAGCGCGAGGTGCGCTTTATCAGCCTTGAAAATTCGCTTGCCACAAACTCCTGCGCAAGTCCGCTCGGCAAAAGTGAAGCATAATCCTCAGCGCGGCGGAGCGTCAGCTCTGCTATTATTTCGGTCGGTATGCGCTCAAGGCGGGTGGAGCGACGCTTCTTGTCGGTGCCGTATCCGTTGAGGCTTCTGAATTCCTCTACCCGAAGATACATAAGGCGCACCGAAAGATTCTCATGCGCTATAACGCTCCTTATACCGAAGAGCATCTTAAACGCGTCAAAGACACACTCCCGCTTCGGGCTGTGCCTCGGCTCTGTGATTTCACCGCTCGTCGGGTCAAGCCACCTTACCGTCTTATCGGTCGCGAGGGGACAAACGACACTTACGCGCTCTGTCGGCAAAAGGCGCGAGAGCTTTTGGGCGAGTCTGTCGTATCCGCGCGTCTGCACCTCAAAGATTCCCTCGCTGTTTTTGATATCGAGTACGGAGCCACCGAATTCCACCTCATGCAGTGAGACGTCGGGCTCAATATAGCATTTTAATATTCTGTGGAGCGATTTCTCCGAAAGTGTACCTATGCCTGAGCCCGAAAAGGTCTCACCGATGACTGCCTCGCGCGCCCTTAAAAACCGCACGGGGTCGGGCTTCGACAAAAGCGGGCTCGAAAACTCGGGCAGCTCAATATTTCTTTTTTTCACCCCGAGCGTCTCCCTCCTTCAAAGCATGGAGCACCCACCTTTTCTGTCAAAGTGGGTGCTCTCGGAATGACAATCTGCCCTCTTATTCCTTCTTACCGTTCTTATCGGTAGAGTAAGAGGAGTAGTAATATCTTGCGTACTTACGGTAGCCGCGGTAGCCGTACTTACCCTTGCGGTAGCCCGAGCCGCTCTTGTAGTCAACGTCATTGACAACGTAGCCGACAATTCTGCCGTTTACACCGCTTATAAGATCCTCGGATGCGGCGATGGCATTGACGTCGGAGTAATGGCTTCTGGCAACCATAACCACACCCGTAAGAAGTCCTGCGATAACACCGACGTCAGAAACCTCGTATGCGGGGGGAGTATCTACGATTATGATATCGTAGCTCTCGCGGCTTTTTGCGATAAACTCTGCCATTTTCTCGCTACCGAGAAGCTCGGAGGGATTGGGAGGAATTCTGCCCGAGAGGACAACGTCCAGGTTCTCAAAGCCAACCGCCGTAATAACCTCGTCCATGCTCTTTGCAGCACCCGTAAGAAGCTCGGACAGACCCGAGCCGCTCTCTACCTCAAACACCTCTCTGAGCTCGGGACGGCGAAGGTCACACTCAACGAGCAGCGTCTTCTTGCCGAGCATGGCGAGCGATGCGGCGATATTTGCGGAAATAACGCTCTTGCCTGCGCCCGAGAAGTCACTTGTGACGGCAAACACGGGGCATTTCTCTGCCGCGGTGGAGTAACAGAGGTTTGTTCTCAAGGTGTTGAAAGCCTCGGTAACACCAAAGGGAGTAGACGAGCTTAAAAGCTTGCCCTTGTAGTCGCGCTTGTCTCCCGCTATTATGGAGCGCTTCCTTGAACGGGAGGAGCTGCCCTCCTTGCCGTCGGCATTCCACTCGGGAATAATGCCGATGACGGGCGCGCTGAAGTGCGCCTTTATCGTCGCGTCGTCATATACCTTGGTGTCGTTTATGTAGATAAAGAAGCATATGAGGTATGCGATTACGAAGGCAACCGCACCGCCGACAACGGCAGCGGCAATTGCGCTGTCCCTTACGGAATAAACGTACGCCTCCTCCTGACGGGGTTCGATGCTCAGATTGAAGTTAGTGTCAAAATCTGTGGGAATGTAAAGGGAGATCATCTCGTCACGAAGGCTGTCGAGCAGGGCACTCATAATTATGAGGGTGTGCTCCTCGTTCATCGTGCTTACGTAGACGGTGAATCTGGTCGCATCCTCGCCACTCTTGCCTGCGCTTATAGCGCCTCTGACGTATGCCTTTGCATCATCTCTGGTGGAAAGGGCGAGCTTGGATACAAGGTCGTGCTTGTCAACTATACTGCCGACGAGAACGTCATCGTGGATGGCGAGCACGCACGCATCTGCAACACCTGCCGCCGCGCTGAGCGAGCTGTTGTCGACGGTCTGGCTGTTGGTGGATACGTTGCCGACGAAGAAATCTGCCGAGGAGGCATAGCTCGTTTCAGTAAATATCTGTACGTAGGCACCTGCGAGTGCGGCAGCAAGGATAGCGACCATCGCTATTATTATCACGTACTTTTTCAGGGCACCGAGAAGAGTCGTCACGGTAATTTTGGAGTGACTCTCTTCGTTAAATACTTCTGTTACTTCGTTGTTCATTTTTTGCTCCTATATCAATTGTTTTTATCCGTTTGTAATGCCGTTGACAAACGCGGCATAGGTTACGTGTGCTGCCTCGGGGTCCATATTACACTCGAACTCATAGAGTGGCACACCCGAGATGAGTCTGTCGCACACGCGCATAGAGCGCACAAGCACTGCGGCATTCTCGCGAGGCAGGTAGACCTGATTCATAAAGCGCATCACGGCGCTCTTCGGGGTTATTTTGCGTGCGATATTCACCTCGCCTCTTGCCAGAAAGCCGACACCGCCGAGCGGACGGATGGCATTGTAGCCGTAGCCCTCCTTTCCCATCCAAGGGGTTGCACAGGCGTATACTTTGCCGTCGATAAGACGAAGAATGGGCTTGTCTCCGTTCAGTATTCTGGCATCAAACTCCGAGAGCCAGAGCCTTGTGTGCGTTGTCTTGCCGACGCCGCTGTGTGCGGTCACGGCATAAGCAACTCCCTCATACTCGAGGACCGCACCGTGAAAGACGAGAGCATCGTATTCGGGCATTTTTTCGGCTATCCTACGATAGAGGACAACGTTCTCGGCATAGAAGTCGGGGACTCTTATACCCGAGAGCTCATACTCGCGCGCGATGTCCTCGTCACTCGCGGACACAACGAATTCGGGCTCCTCGTCGGTCAGATAATCCTTCACGTAATTGCGGGTGTAGTCGAATCTCGGCTCAAGACCTATCGGTATATTTGCAATTTTTATTTTTATCACTGCGGCACCTCCTAGTCCTTTGAGCTCATATACGCGACAATGAGAATTTCATTGTTCTCGCCTATGAATATGATACCGAAGTTTGTTCCCGCGTACTCGGCATACGAGAGGCGCACAGCGCCCGAAAATGCGTTGTCAAGCACCTGAGCAAGGCTTGCGGGCAGGCTCACGGAGGTGAGGGACGAGCAGCCCGAGAAGCACTTCTCCCCTATTATCCTTACTCCCTCGGGGATGCTTATGCTGACGAGAGAGGTGCAGGAATTGAAGGTGGATTGCGGCAGCTCGGTAATACCCGAGCCGAGTGTGGCACCGAGGAGGGAGGTACATCCGTAGAAGGTGCCCATGCCCATTTTCTCAACCGTGTCGGGCAGGGTTACCTTCATAAGTGAGGTGGACTGGTAGAACACGGTGTCACCAAGCTCGCGCACGCCCTCGGGCAATACAAGCTCGGTGATGACGCTCATATATGACAGGGCGCTGTCCCCGATATACTCGGGAGTGCCCTCAAAGGTAAGCTCACCGAGGGAGGTCATATAAGAAAGAGCACTATCGTGAAGCACCTTACAATCGCGCGGAACGGTGAATTCACGCAAGGAGGTGCAGTTCATAAACGCGGCAAAGCCGATAGAATAAATGTTTGGATGAAGCTCGAGCCTTGTGAGAGCGGAGCAGCCCTCGAAGAGCTCGTCCGGGATATCGGTGATAGCGGAGCCGACTCTTGCCCACTCGATGGCAGTGGAGTCCTTGAATATGCCGCGACCCAGCTTGGTAGCGGCACCGAGATCGGCACGCCTGAGAGAGGTACAGCCCCTGAAGGCTTCATCACCGATTTCGGATGCGCGCGAAAGGTCGAAGGAGGCGAGCGAGGTACATCCCGAGAATGCCTCGGCACCCACGGTTGCTACCGCGGCAGAGTCTCCGATGCTGACAAGCGCCGTGCAGGAGGCAAACGCCCTATCTCCGATAGAGCCAACCGTCTCGGGCAGAGATATCGATACAAGTGCGGTACAGCCGACGAATGCCTCAGAGCCAACCGAGGTAAGCGCGTCACCTACTGTCACGCTCTTCAACGCAGTGTTTCCGAAGCAGACGCCACTCGGCAGGCAGGCTATACCGTTGCCGAAGCGGATAGAGCTCAGCTTCGGATTGCCTGCAAAGGAGTCGCCGCCGAGGGTGGTAATCCCGTCGGGAAGCTCAACGCGCACAAGTGCCGTCTCGGAGAATGCGGCAAAGCCTATCTCGCGGAGGGACGAGGGGAAGCTGACCGACTTCAGTGCCGACTTGGCAAAGGCGTAGTCCCCTATCCGCTCCACCCCCTCCGGAATAGCGAAGGAGGTGAGTGAATCACAGCCCGAGAAGGTATAATCCCCGATTTTCTTTGGCACGGTAAGAAAGCTGACAGAGCTGATGCCGTCACAATCGAAGAATGCGCCCGACCCGAGCTCGGTAAGAGAGGCAGGGAGTGTCAGCGAGGTAATGGAGCGACATTCCTCAAAGGCATAATCGCCTATATATTCGACCGCGGATTCACCGAGGTTTAGTGTCTTCAGCTTAGTGGCACTCGAGAAGGAGCGCGCCTCTATTCTCTCAAGCGAGGAGGGGATTACAAGCTCTACGAGGTCATAGGCGCTTGCAAAGGCGGAGCTTATCACCCTTATACCCTCGGGGAGGGTGAGGCAAACACCGCTCACCCAGCTCTCGCCGCCCGAGCTTACCGTAACGAGCTTTGCGTTTTCGGTTTCTATAAGGGGGCTCGAGGAGGACGGGGTCTGGCGGACGGGGTTGTACTTTATAAGAATGCCGTCACCGACGACTACAAGCTCATCGGTAAGGGCGGTATAAAATGCTGTTCCGTGGAAGGCGCTGCCACCGATATACTCGGTGCCTGCGGGGATATTCACGCTCGCAAGCCTTTTGCTGAAATAGAAGGCACTGTCCCCTATTCTCCTTATGCTGTCGGGAAGGATAACGGAGGTGAGATTTTCACAGCCGCGGAATGCGTCCTGAGCAATCTCGGTTACGTAGGTGGGAACGGTATACTCGGTGACGGTGGATTTCGGGGGCATTAAAACGACTATGCCCTCCTTTTTGTTGACCAGGGCTCCGCCCTCTGAGGTGTAAGTCGCGTTTTCCGCGGCGACGGTTATCTCACCGAGTGCGGCGCAGGCATAGAAGGCATCCTCGCCGATAGTCGAGAGGCTCTCGCCAAAGGAGAGCGAGCCGAGGCTCCTGCACTCATAGAAGGCTCTCGCACCGACCGACACGACACCCTCCGTGCCCTCAACCGTCCTGAGAGCCCCGCAATCCTCAAAAATACTCGCTGAGAGCGAGGTGAGGGTGGCGGGAAGGGTGACGGAGGTAAGCGCATCACAGCCGAGAAATGCTGACTCGCCAATTTCGGTTACTCCGTTCGGCACACTAACCGTCTCAAGGCGGTAGCAATCCGCAAAGGCACCCGCGCCGACTGTCTGTACCCTCTCGGGGAGGGTCAGATTCTTTATTGAATAGCAATCCCTGAAGGCATAGCGTCCGATGCTTTTCAGCGAGAGGGGCAGGCTCAGGGAGGATATCTCGGTGCAGCCTTCGAAGGCGCCCTCTCCAATTCTCTCGACAAACATGCCTATGGAAAGCGACTTAATTCTCTCGTTGCCGCAAAGGGCATACGGGGCAATCGACGTAACGGCACAGCCGTCAATCGTGCTGGGGATGGCAACGGAAGAGTCGTTGCCTCTGTATGAAAGTATCTCAACTGTGGTATCACTCAAGTAGATATACTCAAAATCCTTAGCAAAGAATATCTCCCTCGGCTTTTCCTCGCCGCCTGTGTCATCGCCGGGGGGAATGAGGAATATACAGAGAAGAGTCACCGCAACAATAAGCAACAGGGTGGATATTATGATTATAGCGCCCTTTCGGCTGAGTCTCTTTTTGCTATTCTCGCTTTTCTTCTCCATTTTCTGCCTCTCCTCTCTCGCGCGTGAGACGTGCGTATTTATAATTTAATATATTTAACCTTATAAATTATACACCAACCGCACCCTTTTGTCAATAGCGAGCTTGAAAGGATTCCGAATGGTGCGGAGAACGGAAAAAGTACTGTATAAAAGTGAGAAAAAATGAAAAGAATAGAAATACGTATTTTTTACAAAGGAGATGCTGAATGAAAAAACAAATTATTTGCCTTGTCACACTGCTCTCGCTTGTGATTTGCTCGGTGCTCGCCGTTTCGGCAGAGGCAGGCTTTGGCAGCGGAGTTGCGGTGATGGCAGAGGGGACGGAAATTGTCAAGGGGGCGATATCGGGCAGCAAGGTCATTTTTTCCGACCTTGATATAAAGCAGGGGCTTTGTATCACCGATTTTGAAAAAATCGAAATCACACAGGCACCCCCGTCGAGCGATGGCACGCTCATGCTTGCAGGGCGCAGGGTCGGTGCAGGAACTGTGATAAAGAGGAAGAACGTTGGCGCGCTCGTCTTCATTCCCTCGTCGGCAGAGCTTGCCGAGACCGCCTTCTCCTTCAAGACCGATGACTTCGGTGAGGGATGCGAGGTCAGAATGCTGATAAAATTCACGGAGAAGGTGAATGCGGCACCGAGCACCGGCGAGGAGCTTGCAGAGGCAGGTGCGGTAGTTACCCAACGAGAGATACGCGCATGGGGCAGGATGACGGCAACCGACAGCGACTCGGATGCAATCAAGTATATGATAATCAAGTATCCCACAGTCGGCGCGCTTAACGTAATTGACGAGAACACGGGCGAATTTGTTTACACGCCCCCCGTCGGATACGTCGGAGAGGACAGCTTTACCTACGTGGCTCGCGACGAGTGGGGCAACTTTTCACGCCCTGCCGAGGTAAGGATTGCAGTGAAGGAGCGTGCCTGCGAGACGGTTTATGCGGACATGACGGATAACCCCGCATACAACGCTGCTGTGACGCTCACCTCTATGGGCGCTGTCGACGGCAGGCTCATCGGCGGCGGAGTCTATTTTATGCCCGAAGGGACCCTTACGCGAGCGGAGTTTGTAACAATGGCGCTCAAGTGCGCAGGTGTGGAGGTAAACGCAGAGGACACGGATGTGTACTTTGACGATGCCGACGAGATTGCTGCGCCTATGCTACCTTATATCGGTGCGGCGGCGAGGCTCGGTATAATCACGGGGCATTTTAATGGAGATGAGCTTCTCTTCTCCCCAAACGAAAGTATCACCCGTTATGAGGCGGCGATGATACTCACAGCGCTGACGCAGGATGCCGAGCTCGGAGAGGTCGAGGTATTCTGCAATCTCGACAGCTGTCCCGTGTGGGCAGAGTCTGCAGTGGTAAAAATGTATGCGCTGGGAATTTTTGAGGATGGGGTTGAGGTAAGTGCCGACGAGGCAATCAGCCGCGCCGAGTGCGTCACCTATCTTTACAATATGATGAATTTGTCATAAAACAAGCCACCCGTGTCACTTTTTCACGGGTGGATTTTTCTTTTATACTCTTCGTGCACAGCAAAAAGAAAGAGCACCACAAGGGTGCTCCTGCGGGAATTTTGAGCCGCATTGCTCTCAGATAATTCGTCGGCATAGCATAGGTGATGCTGTATTTGTCTCGCACTGCGAGACGGGCGGCTCAATGTTTCGAATCCCTTCATTTGCTAAGCAAATGAACGTGATTCGCAACACCTCAGGGAGCACCAAAAAGAAAGAGCACCGCGAGGGTGCTCTTTCTTTTTGGTGCTCCTGCGGGAACTCGAATCCCGGACACCTTGATTAAAAGTCAAGTGCTCTACCGACTGAGCTACAGGGGCATATATTTCGTACTTACATATATTATCACAACGACGGGCGTTTGTCAATAGCTTTTTGAGAAAATATTGGTTAGAAAGGGCGCCGCAAGTATTGTCGGCGCCCTTTGCTGCTGATGATTATTTATGCAAGGATAAACTTGTTGAAGCTCTTCTTGCCGCGCTTGATAAGCACACCGCCGGCAAGCTGCTCCTCGGTTACGGTAGCACGCACGTCGGTAATCTTCTCACCGTCGACGGTTACACCGCCCTGCTCTATCGCACGGCGTCCCTCGGATCTGGAGGGAACCATCTTGCCGAGGACGAGAAGTCCGTTTACGTCAATCTTGCCGTCTGTGAGCATATCGCGAGAAACCTCGACACTGGGAGTGAGGGTGGAGTCACCCTGACCGAAAAGAGCCTTGGAGGCTGCCTCTGCTGCCTTTGCTTCCTCCTCACCGTGGATGAGCTTGGTGAGCTCGAATGCGAGGATTTCCTTCGCAGTATTGAGCTGTGCACCCTCCCAGCCGTCCATCTCGTCTATCTGCTCGAGGGGAAGGAAGGTGAGCATTCTTATACACTTGAGAACGTCCTTGTCACCGACGTTTCTCCAATACTGGTAGAAGTCGTAGGGAGAGGTCTTCTTGGGGTCAAGCCAAACGGCGCCGTTGGCAGTCTTGCCCATCTTCTTGCCCTCGGAGTTGAGCAGGAGAGTGATAGTCATAGCGTATGCATCCTTGGAGAGCTTCTTTCTGATGAGCTCGGTGCCGTAGAGCATATTCGACCACTGGTCGTCACCGCCAAACTGCATATTACAGCCATACTCCTTGAAAAGGTGGTAGAAGTCGTAGGACTGCATTATCATATAGTTAAACTCAAGGAAGGACAGACCCTTCTCCATTCTCTGCTTATAGCACTCGGCGGTAAGCATTCTGTTGACGGAGAAGCAAGCACCGACGTCGCGGAGCAGCTCAATGTAGTTGAGCTTCAGAAGCCAGTCGGCATTGTTTACCATGATTGCCTTGCCCTCACCGAACTCGATGAACTTCTCCATCTGCGCCTTGAAGCAATCGCAGTTATGCTGAATAGTCTCGGGGGTGAGCATGGAGCGCATGTCACTTCTGCCCGAGGGGTCACCGATGTATCCCGTGCCGCCTCCGATGAGGACGATGGGGCGGTTGCCTGCCATCTGGAGTCTCTTCATAAGACACAGAGCCATGAAGTGACCGACGTGAAGGCTATCGGCAGTGGGGTCAAAGCCGATATAGAAGGTCGCCTTGCCGTTATTTACAAGTTCTTTAATTTCTTCTTCATCCGTTACCTGCGCGATAAGTCCGCGGGCAACGAGCTCGTCGTAGATTTTCATTCTGATATACCTTTCGGGAACAATAATACCTTTAGATTTTACTATAACTTTTGCCGTTTGTCAATATAATATATTGAATTTCGTCAAAATGCGGACGGACTATTCGCCAAGGGTGCCGTCCTCTATCCTTTTCATGACTCTCGCCATCTCCTTCGGGAGATCGGACGGGGTGACACCGTAGGTCGAGAACTCGCTTGCAAGGCGCTCCCCTGCCACAGCGTGGATAAAAACGGCAAGCGCCGACGAGGTGAGCGCATCCGTCCCACCCGTGGCAACGAGCCCCGAGAGTGCACCTGCCAGGACGTCTCCGCTGCCCGCCTTGGCAAGGGCGGAGGAGCCCGAGATGTTTATATGCACCGAGACTCCGTCGGTAATGACGGTGCCCGCTCCCTTGAGAACGAGAACAACCCTGTTCTCTGCGGCAAAGCGCTCAGCAACCTCCAGCCTATGCTGCTGGACAGTGGAAACGTCGTTCATTGAAAGGCGCGCATATTCCAGTGGGTGCGGCGTGAGAATGACGGTGCGCTGAGAGCGTCTGATGGCAGCGATGCCCTCCTCCCCCAGCTCTGCAAGCACGTTTATCGCATCGGCATCAAGAATGAGTGCGCCGCCCTCGGAGGCAAGGAGGGCAAGGGTGAGGCGAAGCAGACCGTCGGTAGTGTCCGAGCCCGAGCCAACGAGGGTTGCGCTATGGCGCGAGGAGAGGGCTACAAGCTCACGGATATCCTCATCGGTGAGACTGCTGTCTATCGCTCTGTCCTTGTAAATTACCTCGGGATACTTTGCCGAGAGCTCACGGACAAGCGACTCGCAGCCGACGAAGCTGACAAGTCCGACACCCGAGCGAAGTGCCGCCTCGACGGAAAGGTGCGCCGCACCGCGATATTTATCGCTTCCCGTTATAAGAAGGAGCTTGCCGAAGGTGCCCTTGTTGGAGTTTGCCTCTCTTTTCGGCATAGATTCACACGCCCAGCGCGCATCAAGCATATTGTATCTGAACTCAAAGGCGCGCTCGCACTCGTTCTCGGGAATCCCGAGGCCGGAATATATAATCTCACCCACAGAGGAGCGCGCAGGATAGGAGATTATTCCCGGCTTGATAAAGCTGAGGGCGACGGTCGCGGACACCGCGGTGGCAAATTCGTTTACACTGCCGTTGTCGGGATTTATGCCGAGGGGGACGTCGACTGCTATCTTATGCGCACCGACAGCCTCTCTCACGGTAATTGCGAGGGCGCGCAGGCTCTCGGGAGTGTTGCCGGAGAAGCCCGTGCCGAATATGGCGTCTATGATGCAGTCGGCACTCCTAATATCCGCAAGAGTATCGGGCTTGCCGTCATAACCGACGACCTCGCCTCCAAGGGAGAGATATTCGGAGAGAAAATGCTTTCCCTCCTCGGTTTTCTGCCCTGCAGAGAAGATATCGTATATTCTGATTTTGTAATCGGAGAGAAGGACGGTAGCCGCGGCATAGCCGTCACCGCCATTGTTGCCCTTGCCTGCGAGGATAACGATGCGGCTCCCTGCGGGGACGCTCTTTCGCACTGCGTCGGCAATAGCCTCTCCTGCCTTTTTCATAAGAGTGCGCGTGGGGATGCCGAGGCTCTTCTCGCAGAAGGCATCTATCTCCTTTATCATAGAAGAGGTTGCAAGCTTCATATTCTACCTCCGTTAAGACGAAAAAATATACTTAATTCTATCATAACAAAAGCTGTTTTGCAATATTTTTTAGTAATTTTGCGCAAAAGGCTTTACAATATATCATTTTTTTGATATAATTTGAATAGAATATACAAAAAACGGAGACTGACAATGGCAAAGAAGATAATCATTACGATAGCAAGGCAGTACGGAAGCGGCGGTCGCGAGATAGGCGAGGTTGTGGCGCGCACGCTTGGCATTCCGCTCTACGACAAGGAAATAATTACAGATGCGGCACAGAAGGGGGAGCTTGACTCCGAGGTTATAAAAACTGCCGACGAATCTGCGGCTAACAGTCTGCTCTACACTCTGGCAATGGGCTCAAACGTAATCGGAGCAACGATGCACTTCGGCTATAAGATGCCGATAAACGACCGCCTCTTCATCATACAGTCTGAGCTGATAAAGGAATACGCACGCTCGGGCAGCTGTGTTATAATCGGCAGATGTGCCGACTACGTGCTCCGCGACGAGGAGAACGTGCTCCGCCTCTTTATTTACGGTGATCTGGCGCAAAGAAAGGCAAGGATTGCAAAGAGGCATCCCGAAATCAAGAGCACGCAGATAGTCGACGTCATTAACAAGACGGATAAGCGCCGCTCCTCCTACTACAACTTCTACACGGGGAACAAGTGGGGCAAGTACGACAACTACGATATGGCTATAAACTCCTCCACCCTCGGCATTGAGGGAACTGCCTCAATAATTGTGGCATCGGCAAGGAAATTGCTCGAGGAATAGGGAAGAAAAACACAAAAAAATGCTACACGGGGTCACCCGTGTAGCATTTTTTATTCTGCGTAGGAGGAATATACCTCTGCAAGACGGTGAGGATAATCGGTCATAATACCGTCGGCGCCGATTTCTATAAGATGGCGCATCTGTTCCTTATCGTTGATGGTCCAGAACTGAACTGCAAGGTTATGCTTGTGTGCTGTTTTCATAAAGCCCTTCGTGGCGAGAGTGAAGCCGTATTCCTCCGTCGGAACCTGCAGAGCTGCTATATTGTCGAAGTAGAAGACGTCGACACCGAGAAGGTGCATAACGAAAAATTTGATAGTAGAGCCGAGAGAGGGGGATGCCATAAAGCTCTCGGGAACCTCTCCGTCCCCCAGCATCCTCATCGACTCCTCAAAGATTTCGTCGTGGAAGCTGGCGAAGATAATGCGGTCGAAGGCGTCATACTCCTCGGCAATTCTGACCGCCTCGTGAAGAGCATCAAAGCCGACCTCGCCGTCCTGCTTTATCTCAACGATAATCTTGTTTGTCGGGAAGGAGGTAACAAGCTCTTCAAAGGTTGTTGCAAGGAATATTTCGCTGTCTCTGCCGTCAAGCCCCGTAGGATAGCCCGCAAGGGAGGAGGGATAAACAACCTCGCCCGCTTCATTCTTATAGAGCTCCTTTGGCTCATCATCATCGTTGTCATAGCCGAAGTTTACGCGCCGGGAGATAAGGTCTGCATATGACCAATCGATTATCTCACCGTCAACGTTGGTGGTGCCGTCAAGGGTGGTATCGTGGCAGAGAATGAGCACACCGTCCGAGGTGAGGTTGACGTCGGTCTCGAGTATGAAGTTCTTATCAACGCTATATGCATTGTAATATGCCTCAAGAGTGTTGCCCGGAAACTCACCGTCTCCGCCCCTGTGAGCAATGAGGACGGGAAGGTCGGAGTCCGCCTTGATAAAGGGATTTTCTCCCTCGTAATTCTTCGGTCTTGGGAAAAGAAAGATAACAAGATAAACGAGTGCTACGGATAAAAGCACTATTGCGGTAATCAAAAGCCTTTTTTTGGTTCTTGCCTTCATTGGGTACCTCCGGTTTATTTGATACTGACATTTTATCACAAAATGCGAACAATTTCAACAGAAAATATAAAAGGCGCGGAGCTATTAAGCAAAATGACCCGTCGGACGGCATCAAAAATCCCACCGTCCAACGGGTCCATTACGGTATATATTGTTTGTTTTGTTATATTTTCCGACTTTTATCCTATACTCGCGACAATTTTCTCAAGCTCTGTGAGAGCGAAGGAAAACGCCTCCTCTGCCGAGGGGAATTTATAGGGATTCTCAAAGCTCTTCCCCACGAGCTTGTTGAGCCCCGAGAAGGTCTCAAGATGCGGCTCTAGGGTAACGACAAAGGGAGACTGTGCATCCTTTGCATAATCGGCAAGAATCTCCTTTATAGACGCTTCACCGCAGCCGGGAGGGACTATTGCACCTGCCGACAGAGAGTCCTTGATGTGGAAATAGTCGATATGCCTTTTTAGCATTTTGTATGCATATGGATATGACTGTACTCCGTCGAGGATGAAGTTGCCCATATCAAACACGCACCTGAGTCTGCCCGAGAAGGTCTCAAGAAGGTCGAGGCAATGCTCGGCATCCTCTCCGTATATTTTTGCCTCATTCTCATGGCAGAGGGTTATGCCGTAGGTGTCGGCAAGGTCGAGCAGGGCACCCACCCTGTCCACAACCTCGCCCCGGGCTTCGGCGCGAGTCTCTCCGTCCCGAAGATAGAAGGAGAACATTCTCACTCTGTCCGCACCGACAAGTCGTGTATTTTCAAAGCACCTTCTGGCAAGCTCGAGGTGCGCATCCATACTGTCGGAAAGACTGATTTTGCCAAGGGGAGAGCCAATGCTGTACACCCTTATGCCACAGCTGTCAAGGATATTCTTATATTCCTTTACTTCATTTTCTGCAATCTCGGAGAAGTTCTCACCGTTCACAAATCGGGGCTCTATGTACCCTACTCCGCGCGAACGAAGAAACTCTGCGTGCTTTATAGGATCTCGGTTATATTCATCCGCGAAGGCTGATATAAGAATTTTTCCCATCAGAGCACAACCTCCGCCACCTTCTCTTCAAGTCCCGAGTCTATCGATCTCTTTACAGCATCCATAAAGAATACGGGTGCAACAAATTCTCTCGAATCTTTCTTCTGCTCTCCACTGACGAGAAGCTCGTGGTACTCATCCATTTCGTAGGCATATATTGCCGAGCTGACGGGATAGACAAAGCTCTCAACTCCCCCCTCGGCGCTTACGGAGGCATAGTAGGTGTAGTTGCCGTCAACGAACTGGAGGGTTACGTCATACTCGGGATAGCGAGCAACGACGGTGGTAACGCATCCGTTTACGTATGCCTTTGCGCTTGTGGGAAAATATCCGAATATCTTCATCATAACCTCGGTGAGGTGCTGCGCATAGAACCAGAAGCCACCGTATGCATTTTTCATGGATACGGGGGCACGAAGGAAGCCACCGTATACCCGTACGAGCTCTCCTGCCCTGACTCGCTCGGCAAGCGCGCGGATTTCTGGGGCATTCGGGCAGCTTGAGCCGCCCGTAAAGCGGCACCCGTGTCGATTTAATTCATTTACCAGCAGCACAGCCTCATCCACATCGGAGGTTATCGGCTTGTCTATAAACATAGGGATACCCGAGGGAATATAGGGTGCTGCATACTTATAATGATTTCTGCCGTCGCGGGCGGTAATCATTATTCCGTCGACCCGACCTACGAATTCGTCGGGTGTGGCGGCACAGTACACACCGAAATTCTTCTTCATTCTCTCGCACGCCTCTGCCTCGTCGCTATATACTCCGACGACCTCAACGTCGGTGTATCTGCCTCCCCGGATGAGCTCGATGAAGGCATCGGCATGAGAGTTCTCACATCCTAAAATCGCTATCTTTAACATGTCAAATCTCCTTAATTAAAAGCGCACGGGTAGGGGGTTATCCGCATGGACCTTCTCAATTACGCTGATTATGCGCGCCGCCATCTCTGGCGTGACGGTGAGGGGCGTGTCGCACTTCAGGGTTGCGTGAAGCATACGGTAGAAGTTCTCCGTAGCAGTAGAGAAGGAGTCACCCTCTATCCTTCCCTTCTCCTCGTGGGTGATGAGCTGCTCGGAACAATAGGTGGGAAGACCCTTTTCGTCCGTGATGAAATCGCGGCAGACGGGGCGCTCGGGATTTTCACCGTCTACGATATATTTCATTTCATAATCGGTGTAGGTCGATCTGTATGTGCCTCTGTCGCCTATAATCTTTACGGTCATTTCGGGGAAGGCATCGGTCGATATCATCTCGATATCTACAACGCACCTGCCGGGGGCTGTGATGATGATTTTGGAGTAATCGTCGGAGTCGCCGCTTGTTACAAGGGTGTCGAGTCTGGAGAATGCAACGTCAGCGCTCTCGTCAAAGTCGAGAAAGCCGAGAGCCATACCGATGGGATGGGGACCGGTGTTGTAGGTGCTGCCCGCAACGCGGCACTGCAGGGTCTGCCAATCCCAGCGTCTTACAAGACCGTTGTAGCTGATATTTATCTGCTTTACCCTGCCGAGCTTTCCTTCGGCAATAACCTTGAGGGCATTCTGATATATGGGTGCGAGGAAGGTCTGCTGGAATACGGCGAGGATAAGTCCGCGCTCGTTTGCACATCTGATGAGGTCGTCGCACTCATAGCGCGTGCGAGCCATAGGCTTCTCGACGAGTACGTTGAAGCCGTGCTCAAGCAGATCCTTGCTTATCGAATAGTGGGTGTCCGAATAGGTATCGTTTACAACGATGTCAATGCCCTCGATGCCGAAGAGCTTGGTGTAGTCATCGAGTATTACAGCGCCCTCATATTCCTCTGCTGCAAGGGCGCGACGCGCAGGGTCACTTTCTACAACGTAGGCAACGTTGACGTACTTGTTTGCCTCCGACTTATAAAATGCGCCGTGAATATTACGTCCGCTTCTGCCCTGCCCTATTATTGCAAGACTAATTCTTTCCATTTATATAACAAGCCTCCTTAGCTCTTTTTATACCTTAATTTTACTGTAACAAAAAATAAAAGTAAATAATAAAAAATGCCTTTATATATTGCAAAAAATGTAATAGTATGTTAATATAGTTATAACAAGAAGAATACGGGGAGCAAACATGTCTTATATCATTGAAAGTGTAAGCGACAGGCTGAAGCTATACCACTCCTACACGGAGTCGGTTACGGAAAGCACGTATGCACCGCACTACCACGACAAATGCGAAATAATTTACTTTATGAGCGGAGACGTAACGTATACCACCGAGGGACGCACCTACAAGCTGAAGAAGGGAGATATTGTGCTCTCCCGACCGAGGCAGATACACCGCATCCTGCCGAAGGATGGCACGGAATATGAAAGATACGTGGCGATAATAGACCAAGCAAGAGTATCGGGGGATATATGGAAGAGGCTGGACAACGGCCAGGACGTATTCCCCGCGAGGGATAACGAGAGAATATTTGAGCTGTATTCCAAGCTCGATTACTACTACAAGCACTTCAGCGCGGAGGAGTTTGACCACCTTGCATTCTCGGCAATCGAGGAGGTGCTATACAATCTTACGCTGGCAAGCCCGTATGAGGTGAGCTTTGACGGCAATCCCCTTGTCAGGGCGGCGATAGATTATATAAACGACAACCTCACAACACTGCGCGGAGTAGAGGATATCTGCTCCAAGCTATATATAACGAAAAGCCATCTGCACCATCTCTTCTCCGAGTATCTGCAGGTTACCCCCGCAAAATACATAGTCACGAAGAGACTCATCATGGCGCAAAGGCTCATCCGTCGGGGACAGCGACCGACGGAGGTCTACTCTCTGTGCGGCTTTCTTGACTATGCGACCTTTTTCCGCAATTACAAGCGGCACTTCGGCTACTCTCCAAACCGCGAGGGCAAGGCGAGAAGAGACGACAAGATTTTTGTCTAGGTACATTTTCTGCTATTCCTTGACGGAATAAATCTTTGTTTTTTCACATTTTATGACAAAAAGCAGGAGGGAATCCCTCCTGCTTTTTGCCTTTTTATTCAAGCTTGATTTCTATACCGACGACTCCCCACCTTGCCTCGTCCGCCTCCGTGTAGAAGCGGCGGAGGAGCTGCTGTGCCTCAAGGCTATCGGCGCACGGAAGCGCGCGAGCCAAAAGTGCGCCATCCGAGAGGAGGACGGCAAAGGAGGGGGCTGTGCAGAGTCCGACGACTCTTGTACGGAGCACATCGCGCTCTCCCTTCCTATTAAATAATATAATATCACCGAGCCGAATTTGTCTGCGCTTCTCATCATAGAGGCGAAGCTCAACGGTTTTCGTGCCGTTTTCGATCTTTTCAAAGTATTCGGCGTCGAGTGTCATTCTGTGTTCGTTCATAGTCCACCCTTGTAAAACGGGGAGAGACGAGCCGCGCTCCCTCTCCCCGAATTTTGCCTTACAGATATTTCATCATAAATTCCTCGATGCCTATCTTGCCCGAGTTAAGCTCATAGAAGCCCTCGTTGTACTTATCAACGGTAAAGCAAGCAATATCGATCATGTGGTCGATAAGATCGACGCTGATAATGCTGTCACGGAAGCTGGTATTTATTCTGTAAAGAATATTACCGTTTTCTATCGAGGTATCGAAGCTGCCCTCAACGAGGTCGTAGTTTACCATAGCGGTAGAAATAGCAGCGAGCACTCTCTTTTCAGAATCAAACTCGAAGGGAAGGAAGGAGAGAATTCTCAAAAGCTGACGTTCTGCATCGCAGATGAAGATAAAGCGCATAGGAATATCATCGCCGTTTACACCGAGGTGGATTCGAAGCTCATCCTCCTCCGCATCATAGGTCCAATTTCTTGCATCGAGAGTCTCCTTCAGGGTTGCGAACACCTCGAGTGCGTTTTTCATTTCCTTATCAGTAGCCATTTTTTCTCCTCCTTATTCGTCTATAAATGCCTTCAGCTCTTCAAGGGTATATCTTCCCTTGCCTATCATGAAAAGCTTGTCGTTGTATGCGTCAATAGTAGAGCAGGAAACACCGATCATGTAGTTGAACAGCTCTGTGCCGACGAGGCTCTCTCTGAATCTCGAGGTGAGTCTGAATATGATTCTGCCCGTGCTGAAGTTGTAGTCAAAGTTGCCGTCTACGGTAGCATAGTTGATCATAGCAAGAGCTACTGCCACCTCTACTCTGCTATCCTCGGGGACGGTGTAGGAAAGGTCGGAAAACAGAGACACAAGAAGTCTCTCAGGGTCAACCTTTATGCGCAGGGTGATGTCGATGTCATTGCCAATCACCTCCGCCTTTACCTCAAGTCCTTCTTCGTCCTTGGTGTAGGTCCACCCTCTGGAATCTAGAGCAAGGCAAAGAGTTTCATATGCTTCATTTGCCTGCATCATCTTATTATTATCTGCCATTTATATGTCCTCCTTATAAATTATACCAAAAAGCCGATTTTTCTGTTTGCGGGCTTATCCTGCATGGTGTAGGTGAATTCCTTGTCCGAGGTTGCGCTCTCGAAATCCGCCTTGGTTATTCTGACGTTTGAGACCTTCTCAAGCTGGCAGCGAAGCGCCGCCTTCGACCAGGTGCGCTCGAAGAGGTTTCTGACGAATCTGGCGTTGCTGAAGGTCTTGGTGTTGATAACCGAGTCGGGAATGCCGAGGAAATAGTCCTTGGCAAGGGGGAGAACCTCCTCGTCATAGGCAAACTTCTTGCCCAGCATAGATACGAATATCTTATAAAGATCCTCACGGGTGAAGTTGGGGAATTCAACGAGGTAAGGCATTCTGCTCGCAAGACCCGTGTTGCCCTCCATAAGGTGCTCCATCTCATCGGTGTAGCCAGCCATTATGATAACGATATCCGAGCGATGGTTTTCCATCTCGGTGATGAGGGTATCGAGAGCCTCTCTGCCGTAGTCCTTCTTATCCTCGGCACCCTTGTAGAGGGAGTATGCCTCGTCAATAAAGAGGACGGAGCCGTATGCATCGCGGCAGATAGCGGCGGTCTTGGGCGCGGTCTCACCGATGTAGCGACCGCAGAAGTCACGGCCTCTGTGCTCGTGGAAGGCTCCAACGCGGAGCACTCCTCTGTCCTTGAGAATCTTGCCGAGTATTCTCGCAACGGTGGTCTTACCTGTTCCGGGGTTGCCGACGAAGCGCATATGTATGCAGGGCATTTCAACATCGCCCGAGCTGCGCGCGAACTCGATCTGTGCGAGTATCTCATTGATACGGTTCTTTATCGAGTCTGCGGCAACGAGGTTGTCGAGCATCTCCATGCCCGAAAGCTCCTCGTATATTATGCTGGTGCAGACCTTAGCCATATCGCGCTTTCCGATAAGATTGTCGGGCTTTTCGCGCTTTGCGTTGGAGAGCTGCTTCTTATATATAAGCTCACGGATGACCTTCTTCACGGTGTTGAGACCGTAGAATCTGCCGTCGCTCTTCTCCTCGCGGATACGCGCGTGGAATGCGGGCCAGGCTGTCTTGGTTGCCTTGAGTCCGTATTTAGCAAGCTCCGTGCAAGCATACTCCTGAAGCTCGTCTGCGGTGAAGGGGGGGATGGATATCGTGCGGACGAAGAGAAGGTCATTGAGGCTGGTCTGTACCTTTGCAAGTATCTCCTTCTCAACGAAGGGAATACGGAATACGACAAGGCTGGAGTCCATCTCCTTCTGCACGTCGAGGAGCGCCTCCTTGAAGCCGGGGGTGTTGAGGTCGTTCATCCACTCGCTGATATCGACGCAGGTAATTCCGCCGCGACGCACGTAGATACTGGGTGCACTCTTCTTATCGTCGGGTGCCTTGAGCTTATCCTCGGATATGTTCTTGGGGCTGACCTTCATAATGCCGAGCTCCTGCAAAAGCTCTGCAAATACGGAGAGGTAGGTGGAAAGTCCGCTACCGCTGTTTATGGAAATGAGGTATGCCTGGTGAGCAAATACCTCGGCGCTGCCCGACTTGATAAGCTGGGGCGCTACAAGCCGTATCTCCTTTGCCAGAGCCTTGAACTCGTCACCGCCGATGAGTCCGTTTATCTTCTTCATAACGGCATCAACCTTTGACTCCTTCGTATCGACAACCGGCTCCTTAACCGTCTCGCCCTTGACATCGGCAGGAGGATTGTCCTCGTCTGCTTCCTCGTCCTCGTCGTCATCGTCTCCGAAGAACTTGGCAAAGAGGTCCTCGATTCCGTCGTCATCGTCGTCCTCCTCTTCCTCAAGGTCCTCAACCGCGGTGCTCACAACCTTCGATGCATCCTCAAGCGTATATTTTTCCTTGAAGGTATCGCAGATGAACTTTATGACGTCAGCTGCTGTGAAATCGCCCTCCGTAAGGTCGAAGCTGATAGTCTTGTGGGTGATTCCCTGGATTGCGATCTTCTCCGAATACTTATTCTCAAGAGTGCTCTTGAGGAAGAGAATGGGACGCACCTCATCCTCCTTGTGCTCAAGAATCCAGAGCCCCGGGAGTGTTACTGTAACTCTTTTTTTCATTTTTTTGTTTTATGTCCTTTCGTTTGCTGATTATGTTCTCTTGTTTGCTCTGATAGCCGCCTCGTCCTTTTCTACGTCCTCCTGAGTTCGGTTCGGCTTGTAGTCGTATCTGAGGCAGGGATGGGTCTTGGCTACGAAGTCCTTGGGTATCTCGCGCGTCTTGTCCTTCGGGTCCTCGGGAGAAACAACGAAGCCCTCCGCGCGCATAAATGCCGCCCAGCGGATATGCTCATACTCGCCCGCCTCGCTGAGGATCGTCTCTTCACCAAGCCCAAGCCGCTTTGCCATATACCACCAGATACCTCCGTGCACCGCACTGGCAATGGAGGAATGGCGGTTGTATTCGTAGTGGTTGAAAAGAGAGGTATAATTGTGTGCTGTCTCGTCATAGCCGCTTCGCAGCTTGTCGATTCGGTCGACGACGCCGCTCCAGTTGTTGTTGACCGCCTCACCTAGAATCTCGACGTGTCTGCGCTCTATGAACTCGAGCGAATATCTTTGCTTCATGCTACCGAAGAAGCGAATGCTGTACTGATGATCCTTCGATGCCTTGAGGCGGCACTCGGGAAGCTCGTCAAACTCCGCATCGATCCTTGCCTTTTTCTTCAGCAGGCTGCCGAGGCGTCTGTCATTTACACGGCAATCGAGTATCTCAGCAAGCTGCTTGCGCGCTCTTTGCTTCTCTTCTCTTGCTGCTCTTGCGAGCTCTTTCCTTTTTTCCTTAGTGTTATGATGACCCTCTTCCTTATCCTTGCCTGTTAGGAGGGCAAAGTTCTTTACAGCACTGTATACGATAGTATTTATGGTGGGGACCGCCTCGCCGCTGACAAGGGATTTGCGCTTCAGGGCTGTATTGATTCTTATTGCCGCGGAGATGTTAAGCTCGTCATTACCCAGGGCAACGAATATATGAGTGATGTTCTCTATGCCGGCGATTTTCCTTGCGAGATCATCGCTCTCCGCATCTGTGCCCGGATATATATTTATGCTGTACAGAGGGTTAAGTCCGCGCTTCTGCTCCTCGCCGTTGTAGAGCATAAGCTCGGGTGCTACCGTCTGCAGCTTTTCCACCGCGTTCGGGTCGGAATCGAAGGCATATATATTAACGAAGTAGTCGGGGAGCTGAGAGCACCAGCAGAAGGTCTTCAGAAACTCCGTACCGTATCCGCCAAGTCCCACAAGCACGACGTTGAGATGCTTCACTCCGTCTACTGTAGCGTAGTCGTCGTACAGAGTTTTCGGCAGTGGCAGGAGCTTTTCCATCAGCTCCTCGCTCCTTTGCCTTGACTTTGTGCTCTCGCCGGTGCGCCAGAAGCCGCCGTCGCTGAGCAGCTTCTCGTATGCTACGCGCTTTCTCTCATATATCTCAACGGGGCGGAAGAAGGTGGAGGTTACCAGATTGCGCGTTCTGCGCACGGAGCGCACCTTGATCTCGCCGTTGTCAACCGTGTCAAGCAGGATGCCGCCCTCAACCGTATCGGCAAAGAGGTACATCTCCGTATTCGGTGTATTATACCTCTGCTTTGGGTCGGATACGCATCTGGTTATCATAGTGAGCGCCTGACGGGTATTCTCGTCCTCGTCAGCACCGATGAAGTACAGCTTGCGCTGTCTTGCCTTGAAATGCTTCAGGCTTATCTCGGTTATACATTTGCGCAGGCAGATGGCGCCGAGGCGCTTGGCGCGGGCTATGAGCTCCGCGGTCTGCTCATCGTCATTGCTGTAAACGTCGGCAAAGATGACGACGTTACGACGGGAGTGAAAGAGAGCCTGGAGACTCTTCTTTTTCCTCTCTTTATTAAATATACACCAAAAAAGATATTGTATGAGTCTGCAGCTCGATTTTACCGTGGTGGATATGCCGCGACAAAGCGGAGAAAGGAGTCCGAGTGCCTTTTTCTCCTTAAGGTAGGAGCGCGGAAAAATTATATCCTCTGCCAGGGTAATAGAGCGCTCGTTGAGCTCGGAGAGATAGTAGTAATTGGCATTGAAGGTGCACATATAGCGCCAATATACCACCGTTTCCTTAAAGAGGGAGAGCAGGAAGCCCGCTGTGATAACGGGAGCAACAACGAATGCTGTCGCAACGTAGGTCGAGTAGAAGCGGGAGAAAAAGCCGTCAAACTCAGGGAACTGCTCTATCGTTCTCGCCACCGCAGTCTTCACTATTTCGTAATCTCCGTCAACGACGAAGAGGCGGATGGTGTTGTGGACGGACATAAGCACAGTCTTCAGACCGTGTGTAAACGAGGTGTCCGTGAGTCCGTCAATACCGATCTCATAGTGGAAATATATGGGATAGAAAAGGAGCACCGTGCTGACAAAGAAGCCGATAAGGAACCAATAATACGGACCTATAGCAACCCTGCGCGTGGTAGAGAGCTCACCGATGAGGGTACGATTCTTGAGAGCTACGTAAAAGGCTCTGATGCACGCAAGCAGCAGCACCGACATAGCAAGCGACGTGCATAGCTCACTCATCTCGATAAAATTCATCCTCTATCTCCTTTCTATAATTATTCAAAATATTTATATTAAATATTTTACAACTTTTTTTTACACTCGTCAATAGCTTTTGACATAAATAGGCGTTTTGTGTGACCAAGCACTTCCCTTTTTGTAAAATATGCACCAATGAAACAAAAAAAGAGGCATCACTGAAAAGCAACGTCTCTTTTTATCTCGCTATTTCGGAGGAGAAGTCCCGTGTTTAAGGACGCATGCCTCCATTTTTGTATATCTGCATTATGAGTCTGTGAGTCACAAGTGCTTCCTCACCCGAAAGCTCAAGGGGCTCCTCACCGAGGCAGGCGCGGTAGAACTGCGCTACCTGGCGGATATGCATATTGCCCCAATAGTCCTTGCAGCCCTCATAGCTCTCGTGGCACTCGTCCTGATGAGCCTCTTCAACGGTGCCGTCGTTATAGTAGATGTAGGCGTCGTCATAGCCGAATATGACCTTCGCCTTTTCGCAATAGAGGCGAATCTCGATGGGCTCGTCGAAGCCGTAGTTGTTCATACAGTAGAAGGCATATCTCGCGCCTCCCTTATAGGTGATGAGTCCCTCTGCGGTATCCTCGACCTTTACTATATCGTGACCGCGGTTTGCCATAGAGCAGCTGAGGCTCTCTATCTCATCGTCTACTATCCAGTGGACGAGGTCGATGGAATGGATTGCCTGGTCGATAACGACACCGCCGCCCTCCTTGTCCCAGGTTCCCTTCCAGTCGCTCTCGGAGTAGTAGTCATCGGAGCGAGACCAGGTGAGCACCGAGCGAGCGGAAATAATCCTTCCGAGCTTGCCCGCCTCCTTTGCGCGCTTTACAAGCTGGGCGGAGTTGTTGTATCTACACTGCGAAACGACACCGAAGAGTACACCCGCCTCCTTCGCCGCGGCGACTGCGCGCTCCGCGCTCTCAAGGTCAATGTCCATCGGCTTTTCGGTGAGGACGTTTACCCCGTGACGAAAGGCAGCGATAGCAACCTTCGAATGTATGTAGTGAGGAAGGCAAAGATGAACGGCGTCGAGCTTCTCGCACTCGAGCATTTCCTCATAATCATAATAAGCCTTAATGCCGTATTTTGCCGCAACCGCGTCAGCACGCTCGCGCTTTATATCGCAGCACGCCACCAGCTCTGCGCACTCAAGCACCTCTGCCGAAACAAGATGCATAACCGATATTCTGCCGCAGCCTATAATTCCTACTCTTAGCTTTTTCATAGTACACCTGCTTATATTTAGTCATGTAGCGTTTCCGCTACATAAGAGTTTAGCACCCTTTTGGGTGAATGTCAACCGAAAAAAACGTTTTTTCTATTTTTTCTCTTGCAGAGAAATAAATCAGCAAGACACTCCTTGTATGAGATAAAGCTCTACCCGGTCGGATGACGCTCACGAGAGAATACCGAGGGGGTCGGACTCAACTGTGAAGAGTCTCTTCGGATACCAGTAGCACTCGTTCGACTCATCAAGAACGTAATAATACTGCAACGCACTGTCCGCCCTTGTGGCAATATAGCATTTTCCCTCCTGCACATCCCCGCAGCCACCGACGGCAATGCAGCGAACGGTTGCTCTTCTATCACATAAAACGCCTTGACCGTCGCTGATTATACAGAAGTCTGACAGCGGCAGGTGGGTCTGCACCTCGCCGCGCTCGTCCTCTACCTCAAGCACATTTCTGACTCCCTCGCAGAAGTCGAGAAAAAAGGCACGGTATTCCCTATCGCGGACAAATCGCGAGCACTTGGGCTCACAGCACTCTCGCCACCTCGGGCACTGATGACAGTATAACCAATCGTGGCAATTTACACCCGAGATATACTCTTCCCCATTTCCGACGAATTTTACCGTCGCGTATGCTGAATACTTTTCCATAATTCAATTCGCTCCGCAAGATGGGAGCATTTTTTATTTTATGATAGCACAAAGTGTAAATTAAGTCAACAGATGTATGCTTATATTTAGCTCTTCATTTTATAGTATCAGCGACATCTTGCATACCGCAGATGCGGTATCGGGCGTTAAGCCGCGGGTATCGGCTTTTAGAAAACTGAGGCGGAACGGTTGCAACAAGCTTCTCGCGCGGTAGCCCATTCACAGTCGTTTGCATAGCAAACAATGACCGGTAAGCTGATTTCGCTATAGTTCGAGCCCAAAGTGGTTTGAGAAAAAGAAAAAGCAGCCCTTTTCTAAGCTGCTTTTTGTGTTTGGAGGTCAAAATGACAACTCGGTAACCAGCTCACTTTAAGCCAATTTCTTCTCTTCTTATCTGCTCCTCTAATTCTTTTTTCTCTCTGTTTATTCTCTCTTGAATTGCATTTCCACGTATAACTTTGAATACAACACCACCGATAATGTACGCAAGAATATAAGGTACGATTCCAATCAATTTCCAATATGATGACAGAAAAAAGATCAAAGGAATTTCAAAAGGAATACAAAACAAAAATGAATGCTTTAAATACGAATATTGACAAGCTTGTTCTTCCTCCGTTAGACGAACCGTATTTCCGACAGAATAAGCAGTATCGCCGACAGTATCATTTTTTGCAGTGACTTTAAACAACGTTATTTGAAAAAGCATCAGAATGATAAGAAAAGCAGGAAGCGCCGATAATATATGTAATTCTATATGTTCAGTAAACATTAACAAGAAAGTAATATTTAAAACAATATGACAAGCGTAATAAATAATAAGCCTTTTCATAACTTATTCTCCTATTTATATTATCCCTTTAGTGTTTTAATAGAACTAATCAGCAGTATTTTAATCTTAACTAATTTTTTGTGAACAGTAACAAAAAGTTGATCTTCAATCAATTCGGATTTTTTTAAAATTATTAGCCAATTTTCGGTTTCATTAGCTTCCTTAAGTGCTATTTCAAATTTTGAAATCATGTCAGCCCTGCTCTGAGGATGATTGCCTTCAGATATATTGGCGCTAATGCTCGTGCCACTTCTTTTGATTTGGTCGGCAAATCCACGTTCTCCTTTGCTACCTAAAATACGAGCTACCTTTATTATATCTACCGCAAACTCCTGTGAAAGCTTTAATAAAATATTTTCTTTCATATTCAAATTATAACACAAAAGACTCTGTTATGCAATATGCTTTATCAATTCGAGCGCAGCGAGTTATAATGCAACTCCGTTGCTATCATTCGAACGCAGCGAGTTATAATGCAACTCCGTTGCTATCATTCGAGCGCAGCGAGTTATAATGCAACTCCGTTGCTATCATTCGAGCGTAGCGAGTTATAATGCAACTCCGTTGCTATCATTCGAGCGCAGCGAGTTATAATGCAACTCCGTTGCTATCATTCGAGCGCAGCGAGTTATAATTCAAATTCGCCGATGCGAATAACGATATTTGCTATGCAAAATGATAACTCGCTTCGCTCGAATTATATTCAAATTCTGACGAATTTGAAATAAAAAATCCAAGTCCGAAGACTTGGATTTTTTGGCTCCCCCGTGGAAGCTGTATTCGAAATTGAGAGAATACCCGAAGCTTCAAGCTCGGCAAAGGTTATTGTCTTTGTTCCCTTATTGTAATTGAATGTGATGACCATCTTGTCATCGTATAAAAAGATGCGATTTACAAATGTGTCAATGAATCGGCGGCGGTGCTCAAACTTATTCGTATCAAACGTGCGAAAATGCTCAAGCCAACATGTGATCTGCTCTCTTGTAACAATAGGCTTAGCAAGTTCCTCTTTGGCAATTTGGATTCCAAGCTCAGACTTTCTTGCTTCAAGCTCGTCCATACGTTTCTTTGTAGCATCGTTACAAATGCCCATTTGAATAGCGTTTACAAGGTTGCCAATTCCCTTCTCCACTTCCGCAAGCTGCTCGCGCAAACAAGGAAGAATGGGATTTTCTCGCCCTTGTATTTCCATCACGCAGTTGGCTATATACGCGACCGCGTCATCGTCGTGAACAAGTCTTTTGATTTCTTCTACCACAAGGTCTTCGATCCACGATTTGCGAACGGTCTTTTTGTCGCAACCAAGTTTGCGCTTAACGCCCGAACATTTGTAGTAACGATATACCGCTTCGTCTCTGCGTTTTCCGCTTTCACCTGCCATCATACGTTTACACTTTCCGCAGAACAGTTTTGTGGAAAGCAAATATTCTTCTTCGGCTTTGTGTCTTGCCGGAGCTTTTTTATTTGTTTCCATTCGCTCTTGAACTCTATCAAATAATTCTTGCGACACGATTCGTGGAATACCGTTAGGAATCACGATATCACGGAAAATATATTCACCAAGGTAGCGACGATTCTTCAAAATATTGCTCACAACATTCTCGGAGATCACCGCGCCTTTGCGGTTGCGAACACCTCTTGTTTTCAGTTCGCTGACGATCTCTTTCATCGTCATGCCATCTCTGTACATCTCATAGATCTCAACGATGATAGGAGCGTAAGTAGGGTCGATTTGATAATGACCATCCTCGGACGGAACGTAGCCAAGAGGAACACTGCCGTTAACCTTGCATGCAAGCGCGTTCTCCGTCATACCGCGAAGTGTTTTCTCTGCAAGCTCTACTGAGTAATATTCTGCTACGCCTTCAAGCAAGGACTCAAGTAAAATGCCTTCCGCGCCTTCGGAGATTGCTTCAGTTGCCGATACAACTTTCACTCCGTTCTTGCGGAGCACTCTCTTGTAATATGCCGAGTCGTATCTATCACGGGCAAAGCGGTCGAGCTTCCAAACGAGAACTACATCAAATGTTTTTGATGCACTATCCTTAATCATACGCTGAAAGTCAGGACGGTTATCAGTTTTAGCGGAAAACGCGCGGTCAATGTAGCTGCCGATAATATCAATGCCGTTTCGCTCGGCAAACGCTTTGCACTCTCTGATCTGACCTTCTATCGATTCCTCACGCTGATTGTCCGAAGAATACCGAGCGTAAATAACTCCTCTCATGTTTCACCGCCTTCCCTTTTCTGCTTTTCTTCTTGTTCTTTCTTCCATTCTTCAAATACTTTCTTGCCCTCTTCCGTTTGGAAAAATGCGACAATATCGGGCAAGATCATTTCAGCAATCGCTTCAACTTTGTCTTTCGGGATGCCAAGCTCACCACGCTTGTCCGTAAGAATCTCTATAATTCTGCGGCGTAGTTCTTCCCAATTTACCTCGGTAAGATCCAAACAAACGCGAGAATAATTTTTATCTTTCAATAATTCAATTGCTCTGCGAACGATTTCTTTCACGTAATTTTCTCCATCCTTCCCCAAACAAAAATTCATACGGCAAATGTCGGACATCCTCCGGATCTATCACCTCAAACGGATGCTGAATGGCTAATAGCATCTCATCACTCAACGCATCTACCTTTTGTGTCACCAATGCAATTTCTTCACTCGGAATTTCTCCGGACAACTTAATTTCTGCGGTCAGCGCTTTAAGATTTTTGTTCATCTCAAGCAATTGCTCTAACATATCTACATACTTTTCTGTCGGCAGTTTTGCGGGATGAAGAAACCAAAGCATCGTTCTCATATATTGACTCGGTGTCATTCCGCAAGCTTCGGCGGCAGTAAAAAAGCGATCACGTTCTGATTCCGATAGCCTGATTTCAAATCTTTTATCTTTATTTTCTCTTGACATTTATACTCCTTTATAAAATAAAACGGGGGTATGGGGTACTCCCCACATCAAACGCTTTTGGATAGCATTTGAACGATGTACGGACAAATGACGCCCAAAAGCAGTGCTTGCTGCGACTGATAGACAGCTCGCTGTCGTATTTGTACGGACAAATAGCGCACAAGCGCGATGCTTGCTAAGACTGACAGACAGCGTTATACCCTCAAAGCTTCTTGATGACCTGCGTAGCAACCCCTTGTATCTGTACGTTGCGCTCAATGCGATCATCGTAATTGGGATTCTCTGCGTGCAGCAAATATGCTTTCTTATCGGGAAGATAAGTGATAGTTTTGAGCAACGTTTCATTTCCATTTACAAGGGCAACTGCATGATCTCCATCCCTGCAAGCGTTCTGCTCGCGCACGATAACAAGGTCGCCATCATCCACGCCGATGCCCGTCATCGAGTCACCTTTCGCAGTAAGAATGAAAAACTTTCCGTCACCAACAAGTGCGGTGGGCAAAGGAATAATGTCTGCTTCTTCCACGTTCGGCTCACTCGGAAACCCGCAGGACACGGTGGAATCGTATCGAATCGCGGGCGTAGTTTCAAACATATTTCGAGAAAGATTTGTTCCGATGCTGCGTCGACCGTTGTACTCGATCTCTCCGTGTTCCTTCATATCGGTAAGATATCTCTGCACCGATGTCTTGGAGATACCCGTGCCCGCTGCAATGTCGCGCACTGTCGGTGACTTGCGGTTCTCCATAAAATATTCGTCTATAAATTGGCGGATCGCCTCCGCCCTCTCGGGACTCCACTTATTCATAAATGCCTCCGATTTATTCAAGGTACAATTGTACCGTGTA
>JAFQOP010000006.1 GCA_017403155.1 Clostridia bacterium
AACTCTCTAAAAAAATTGTATATTATCTCACTTCGTGAGCTAATACCTTCTTTAGAGCTATTTATCTAGCTTCTTCTTACTTTTCGAGTATATACTCTTGTGTTTTAACGAGATCTCTTCACACTTTTCAGTGTCAAAAAATTTCATGTTGTTCAATTTTCAAGGAACAAATTGCACTGCTTTTTCGAGCGTGCTTGTCTATTATAATCCTTTTGCTAAAAAAAGTCAAGTTTTTTTGTGAATTTTTTTTGATTTTGGTGTTTTTCTTCCGTTTTGTCCTGTTTTTACGATTTTGGAATGTCGTATTTGTATATTTTGTACTAAATATTTTTCTTCTGTAAACAATAAAATAATTACCGTAGGTGTATTGACATTGTGCAAAAGGGGTGATATAATACTTTTAGCACTCAAAAGGCGAGAGTGCTAAAACGGAGGATTTTACAGAAAATGAGAAAAAAACAATTTAAAACAGAATCACAAAAGCTCCTTGATATGATGATCAACTCGATCTACACACACAAGGAAATTTTCCTTAGGGAGCTGATATCTAACGCGAGTGATGCTATCGACAAGCTTTATTTTCGCTCTCTTACCGACGACAGTGTCAATATAAATAAGGAAGACTATTTCATCAGGCTCACCCCGAATAAGGCAGCGCGCACCCTCACCATAACCGACAACGGCTGCGGAATGAGCGCGGAGGAGCTTGAGCGCAATCTCGGAACTATTGCAAAGAGCGGCTCGTTTGACTTCAAGAATGAGAATGGCGAGCAGAGCGAGGTTGACATTATCGGTCAGTTCGGCGTTGGCTTCTACTCTGCGTTTATGGTGGCTCAGAGGATCACCGTGCGCACTCGCAGATACGGCGACGCTACCGCATACGTATGGGAATCGGAGGGAGCTGACGGATATAGAATTGGAGAGTGCGAAAAGGAAAGCTTCGGTACGGAAATTATCCTTTATATCAAAGAAGACACCGAGGACGAGCGTTACTCCGAATTTCTTGACGAGTACCGTATCCGCGGACTTGTGCGCAAATATTCCGACTACATCCGTTACCCCATCAAGATGCTGGTGAGCTCACGAGCTCTCAAGGAGGGCACGGAGGACGAATACGAGGACGTTGTATCTGACGAGGTCCTTAACAGCATGGTGCCCCTCTGGAAGAGAACGCAGTCGGAGGTTACGGAGGAGGAGTACAACAGCTTCTACACCGAAAAATTCTTCGACTATGCCCCCCCTGCCAAGGTAATAACACAGCGCTCTGAGGGCACGGTGTCCTTTACCTCGCTGCTGTTTATCCCTTCAAAGACCCCTTTCAATTATTACACCAAGGATTTTGAGCGCGGACTTGAGCTTTACTCAAGCGGTGTTATGATTATGCAGAAATGCGCGGATCTGCTTCCCGACTACTTCGGCTTTGTTCGCGGTGTTGTCGACTCGGCAGACCTATCACTCAACATATCACGCGAGCTGCTTCAGCATGACAGGCAGCTCAAGCTCATCGCAAAAGCGATAGAAAAGAAAATCAAGAGCGAGCTCGAAAAAATGCTCTCAAACGAAAGAGAAAAGTATGAGAAGCTCTTTGAAGAATTTGGCATCCAGCTCAAATACGGCGTGTACTCCGACTACGGAATGCACAAGGATACCCTCAAGGATCTGTTGCTCTTCCACTCCTCAAATGAAAGGAAGCTCGTAACCCTCAAGGAATACGTTGAGGGAATGAAGGAGGAGCAGAAGGACATCTACTACGCATCCGGAGAGACACTCGACAGAATCGAGATGCTTCCGCAGGTTGAGGCAGTTAAGGAAAGAGGCTATGAGGTACTCTATCTCACCGATGACGTCGACGAATTTGCGCTCCGTATTCTCGGCGAATACGACGGCAAGGGCTTCAAAAACGTGACTGCGGAGGCACTCGACCTCTCGACGGATGAGGAGAAGGCTGCACTCAAGGAGAAGAATGATGCCGCAGAGGCTATGCTCAACGCTATGAAGGAGGCTATCGGCAAGGTCAGCGCGGTAAGGTTCACCACCTCGCTGAAGAACCACCCCGTCTGCCTTTCCAGCGAAGGCGAGCTCTCGGTTGAGATGGAGAAGATACTGAAGCGCATGCCCGGTGCAGATGAGAATGCTCCGCAGGCAAGCGTCGTACTCGAGATCAATCTCAACCACCCGATTGCAGAAAAGCTCTTCGGCCTCTTTGCAACCGATACGGAAAAGCTCTCAAAATACGCAAAGATACTCTACTCTGTGGCTTGTCTTATCGGCGGTGTAGCGATAGACGACCCCAAGGAGCTGACCACTCTTATAACAGAGCTTATGTAATTTTTAAAGGCGGAGCCGCAGCTCCGCCTTTTTTTACTTCTTTTTTATTTTGTTCAGTTCTTCGTTTATAGCAAGCAATTCCTCCCTGTCAAGCTCGAGTCCAAGCATAGAGGACATAGAAAGAAAACGAAGCAGTGTGAAGCCGCCAAGCATACGCAGCATATCGGGATTCACCGAAAAGCCCGCACCCGTGTCACTTTTCTCTGCTGTGGTAAGCCTATCTGTTATGCGAGTAAAGAATGCCCTTCCCTCTTCCGTATCCATTATTACATCTATTCTGTCGTTAATGGAGAGATAACCGTCGGGAGAGGTTATCTCAAACCAGTTAAGGACGGTACCCGTTTCCTTCAAAATATATTCCTCATTAGGCTTTTCCACCTTGCGAATCCTTGCCTCGTCCTTGCACTCTCCCGCGATGGCGGCGATAGCCTGCGAGCCAACGTTTTTTACCCTGAAGGTAAAGAAATGGTCCTCACTCGTTTTGGTGGCATAGCTTTGGTTATCCACGAAAAGCTCAACGGACGGCTGATTTGAGTAGACCTTGATTTCGGTCTCATCCTCTACTCGGTCTACGTATCGCTTCGAGCAGATGTGAACGAAGGGCTCGTCAGAGAGCCATGCCTTATAGGCGTAGAATGCATCCTTTTTATACCCTCTGTCGAAGGTAACAAGCCCCTTGTGATTCTGCCCGGGCTCACCGCCCTCGGCTCTGGCATCTGCTCCGAAATCAAACATATTCCATACGTAGGTGGCAAAGAGATAATCCCTCGAAAAGAGCTGCTTTATCAGCTCCTCATGGTAATATGCCTGGTACTCCTCGGTATAGTCGCCCTGGGTCGGAGTTGAGGTGTGCCAATCAAGTGCCTCACACCCATACTCGCTGACACCTATTGGAATATCGGGATAGTTGCGGTGAAAATTGTCAAACCACTCACCGTTCATTGAAACATCGCCACCATACCAGCCGAAGTAATGATTATATGCAACAAGGTCGACAGTCCTCAAATAGGTGGCACCCGTGTCACACATACTGACCGCTGCAACTGCCGTCAGACGCGTTTTGTCAAGACTCTTAACAAGCCTGTTCAGCTCTCTGTGATTTTCTATGAGGTCGCTGTCCTCACTGCCCGACATTGTTATTTCGTTAGATATCCCCCAGAAGCAAATCGATGGGTGATTGTAATTCTGTACTATAAGCTCGGTCATCTGGGAGAGGGTGTTTTCTCTTCCCTCTCTTTTGTGCTGCGAGATGTAAGGAATCTCTGCCCACACGACAAGCCCAGCCTCATCACACAAATCATAAAACTCCTCGGCTTGCTGATAATGGGCAAGACGGACGGTGCTTGCACCAAGCTCACGAATCAGCTCTACGTCCTCACGATGATGCTCAGGGAGTAACGCATTACCTATATCCTTTCTGTCCTGGTGACGGGAGACACCGCGCAAGGGATAGCTCTCTCCGTTGAGGAAAAATCCACGCTCGGGGTCAACAAAAAAGCTCCTGACGCCAAAGCGCGCCTTCACCGTATCAAGGATGCATTCACCCGAAATCAAGGATGCCTCGGCAGTATAGAGATACGGGTCATGTCTGCCCTGCCACAGATGGGGATTGTTTATTTCCAAAGTGACGCGAGGATGAGCTGGAGATGCAGCCTTTTGCGCCACTACTCTTCCGTCACAGTCGAGTATTGATATCCGAACAAGTTGATTGTCAAGTGCCCCCTTCAGATATAGCTCAACGTCTATCTCGGCACATCCGTCCGCGAGCCTCGGTGTTACGGCAATTGCAGGAGTCGCGCAGTATTCAAGTTCAAAATGCGAAGAAGGTACTCCTATGACGTTTACCCCTCTGTACAGACCTCCGTAGAATGTAAAATCAGCGACAGATGGGTAGGCGTGTGAAATATCTCTGTTATCCACAGTGATAACCAGGAGGTTTTCCTCATCCAGATGCTCCGTCATATCCACTCGGAATTTCGAATATCCGCCAAGGTGCGTGCCAATCAGTGCACCGTTGAGATACACCTCGGCATAGTTGTTTGCAGCTCCTATTTCAAGGTATCTGCATTTCCCCTCGGGCAGCTCCCCGTGCGTGAAGCTCTTTATATATGCCGACACGCATCTTTTATAGTCGTTTCCGCCATCCTGCCCGTCACGCGCATTCCAGGTGTGCGGTAGGGTTATTTTTTCGGCGTTTTTTGTTACACGGGTGGGTACCTCGGATATATCCTCAACAAAATACCAACCCTTGTTAAAGCTTTTTGTACATCTCATATTTTTCCCTTTCTCAGCTTGTTGTAATAAAATTATGGGAAAACAGCAAACTAAATATACAGTTAATTTACGAAAGGCTTTATATATGGACACAACTCAAGAACTAAAGCGTCCGTTTGGGCTAAGGGACAAGATCGGATATCTTTTCGGAGACTTCGGAAATGATTTTACATTCATATTATCCTCCAGCTTTCTTCTCAAGTTTTACACTGACGTTATGGGCGTTTCAGCCGCTGTGGTCGGTGCGGTTATGATGATAGCCAGATTTATTGATGGTTTCACAGATATTACTATGGGAAGAATTTGCGACAGAGGGCGCGTTACCCGAGCGGGGAAATTCAAGCCGTGGATACTCAGAATGTGCGGCCCTGTTGCTCTCTCATCCTTTCTTATATATCAAAGCTCGCTTGCCGAGCGCGCAATGTGGTTCAAGATTATGTGGCTCGCTGTGACGTATATACTCTGGGGCTCTGTATTCTACACCTCCATAAATATTCCCTACGGGTCTATGGCATCCGCAATCTCGCGAGAGCCTGACGACCGTCAGTCGCTCTCTACCTTTCGCACCATGGGCTCCACGCTTGCCGGAGTAATTGTCGGTGCGGGCATTCCGCTTTTTGCCTATAAGGCGGTCGAGGGAAATACTGTGCTGGACGGTGGTACCTTCACGCTCATCGCCGGGATATTCTCCGTGCTTGCCGTGCTATGCTATCTTGTCTGCTACTTTCTCGTGACCGAGAGAGTGACACCCGAGCCAAGAATTAGCGAGGGCGCACGCAACAATATTCTCTCGCTCTTCAAAAATGCGTTTGCCAACCGAGCACTCATATCGATTATCGTAGGGTCGGTGGTTATGCTTCTTGCACAGCTGACATTGCAGTCCATGGCAAACTACGTATTTCCTAACTACTACGGAAATACCGCAGCGCAGTCTGTTTCCACGCTTGCAATGCTATTCGGGATGATATTTGCCGCCTCGGTGGCAAAGCCGATTGCGCGCAGATTCGGCAAGGCAGAGGTCAGTGCAATATCGAACCTGCTTGCCGCAGGTGTATCTCTGCTTCTCTTTTTCCTGCGTCCCGAAAATGTATGGGTGTACGTTGGACTGTCCTTTATACTTTGGGTGGGACTTGGGATTTTTGCAATGGTGTCGTGGGCACTTATCACCGATGTTATTGACTATGCTGAGATAAAAAACGGCGTACGTGAGGACGGGTCGATATATGCACTCTACTCCTTTGCGCGAAAGCTCGGGCAGGCTGCAGCGGCAGGGCTGTCGGGCGTTCTGCTTACACTCATAGGCTACACGCAGGAAACTGCGTTTGACGAAGGGGTGCTTGAGGGGATTTTCAACATCTCAACCCTCGTGCCTGCCACAGGCTTCGTTCTGCTTGCGCTGATTCTTCGCTTCTGGTATCCGCTGAACAGAGATAGGGTGCGCGAGAATGTTGAAATACTGAGGAAAAAGCACGAAGAATAAAAAAGTGCGCGTCGGCAGCTGATCATGCCGACGCGCTTCTATTACGGCGCAAATTGTTTGTTTTATTATATTTTCCCGTATCTCTCGAGCTGGACGCGGAAGGTCTCCTCAAAAAGAATCATGTGAGAGAGATAGATCTGCTCATGCGTATAGCAGGGCTCCCTGTGCTCGGTAAGACCCTGATTTGACTCATAGGTTATAGCAGGCTCGGAGCAGCAGTGATGCATAGCGGAAATGAGGTTGAAGGACGGGGGTATTTCTCTGTCCTCGCTCCTACGGATGCCGACGTTAGTAAATCCTATACCCTCCTTCTCGCTTCTTGCCGCAACAGCCTCGGTTACCGCGAGAATCTCCTTCTTCGTCTTCATCGACGAATAGTCGGGAGGAAGTATGTGAGGAGTAGAGTTATCTCCGCCGTGGAGCAGGATCGAGAAGTCGGGAGCATGCTCGCGGCAGATGTCAAACACAAGCTGTGTGCCCGTGGAGAGCTTACCGCCGATAAAATCCTCGTGCATCATATTTACTCCGTCGTCGTTGAAATAGCCACCCAGGTAATCAACGTAATCCTTGATTGGATGTATCATCTTACATTCGGGCCATCCACAGAGGCTACCGTCCTTCCATGTGCCCTGGTTGTAGTAGCGCAGGTCGGCAAAGGTACGTCCGACAAAGGTATCGAAGGGGATGTGACTTCTGCCGTCGGGGTTAACCATAGGCACAAGGATGAGGTGAAGCTTTTCTGCAAGAGCTACAATAGCATCGTTTCTGTTTCCTGCATAATCAGTGCCCGTTTCGATGAGCTTAATGAGGTTGAGCATTGCAGCCGTGCCCTCAAATTCTCCGCCGTGAACACATCCGCAAAGGAATACGGTAGGAACGTAGTCCTCGGACCTCTTGTCCGCGTAGCATTCGATTTTGCCCTGTGCGCCAAGGGCGCTCGAGCAGTTTGCTGTACGGGGAGGCAGTGTGCTCTTTCCGTACTCGAGCATATAAATGGGTCTACCGCCTGCTGATACGTAGGGCTGCGTTACAGTGCCCTTCTTTACCATAGCGAGTGTCGACTCTACCTCGTCGAGTCTTGTCTTCCAATATACGGGTCTGTTACTCATTTCATTTTTACCTTTCGGGGTTTCATTTTTACACTAAAACAATTATAGTTTATTAAAGCGGTTTTGTCAATAGAATAAAAAAGAAAACCCCTCGGACTTTTTGTCCAAGGGGCTTAATTTTATTAAGATTACTCTTCGCTCTTATCCGCAGCTACGGGAACAAGCTTTACGATTGCGGTTTCTGCACCGTCACCGCGACGGGGACCCATCTTGAATACCTGGGTATAACCGCCGTTAACGTTTGCATAAGCGGGTGCAATAACGTTAAATACCTTCTGTGCTACTTCCTTCTTAGTGATGAAAGCGAGAGCTGCACGGTAAGCTGCGAGGTCGCCCTTCTTACCGAGGGTGATCATCTCGTCTGCCTTTGCAGATACTTCCTGAGCTCTGGTATATGTGGTCTCAATCTTGCCTGTTTCAAGAAGAAGAGTTACCATGCCTCTGAGCATAGCCTTGCGCTGAGCAGTGGTTCTGCCGAGTTTTCTCATGTTATTATCCTCCTGTTTCTTATTCTTCGTCTTTCTTCATACTGAGGTTGAGAGAGCTCAACTTCTGTATGATTTCCTCAAGAGACTTACGGCCAAGGTTACGAACCTTCATCATATCGTCCTCGGTGCGCTCGATAAGATCCTCTACCGTATCGATACCTGCGCGCTTCAAGCAGTTAAGGCTGCGCACAGACAGATCAAGTTCCTCAACGGTCATCTCAAGGACCTTTTCCTTCTTCACTTCCGCTCTCTCGACCATGACCTCTGCCTTCTTGGCTTCGTCGGACATATCGATAAAGAGCCTGAGGTGCTCGTTGAGAACCTTGGCGGCAAGAGAAATTGCCTCCTTGGCGGATATAGTACCGTTAGTCTTAATCTTCATAGTAAGCTTATCGTAGTCGATGCTATTACCTACACGGGTATTCTCTACGTTGTATTCAACCTTATATACGGGTGTGAAAATAGAGTCAACGAAGATAAGACCGATGGGAGCTCCTACGTTAATGCCTGCATCTGCAAGGTAGTTCTGCTTGTTGACCTCGGAGGGAACGTAGCCGCGTCCTTCGTCAAAGGTGATCTCCATGTAGAAGCGAGCATTCTCGGATACCGTGCAAATGTGATGCGCGGGATTGAGAATAGTAAGCTCTGCGTCGGGAGTGATGTCTGCTGCAGTTACATCGCAGGGACCTGTAACGTCAATGACGACAGTCTTGGGACCCTCGCACTCAACCTTAGCGACAATTCCCTTTACATTAAGAACAATCTCGGGAACGTCCTCCTTGACACCGTTACAAGCGGATATCTCATGAAGGACACCGTCAATCTTAATGCTCGTTGCAGCGTATCCGGGAAGGGTGGAGAGAAGAACTCTGCGAAGAGAGTTGCCAAGAGTGTTGCCGTAGCCGCGTACAAGGGGCTCTACAACAAATATTGCTTCGCTTTCATCTTCCGTAACGTTTGCAACGTTGATATTAAACTTCTCTATTGCGTTCATCATTTTTAAAATCCTCCTTCAATTCTTGTTTAAGTGTTTAAACTGCTTTAAGCGAAGAATATGAAAGATATAGCTCTTTCAATATTCTTTCGCTCGTATGGGAGGGATTACTTAGAATAGAGCTCGACGATAAGCTGCTCGTTGAACTCAAAGTCGATGTCGTCTCTTGCGGGAAGAGCAACAACCTTGGTTGCGAGATTAGCTACATCATTCTCAAGCCACTTGGGAGTAGTGGTGGTTGCCATCTGCTCAGCAAGAGCCTTGATCTTGGTGCTCTCCTTGCTGGATTCCTTAACTGCGATAACGTCGCCAGCCTTTACAAGGATGGAGGGGATAGTTACCTTCTTGCCGTTAAGGGTGAAGTGAGCGTGGAGGACGAGCTGACGAGCTTCCTTTCTGGATGCTGCCATACCCATTCTGTACACTACGTTGTCAAGGCGGCGCTCAAGAAGAACAAGGAGGTTCTCACCGGTGATACCTTCCATCTTCTCTGCCATCTCATAGTAGTGCTTGAACTGTCCTTCAAGTACGCCGTAGTAGCGTCTTGCCTTCTGCTTCTCACGAAGCTGCTTGCCGTATTCTCCGACCTTCTTACGAGCCGTGCCATGCTGACCGGGAGCAGTGCTTCTGTGGTCAAATGCACACTTGCCGTTCGTGCATCTCTCACCTTTGAGGTAGAGCTTGCAACCTTCACGACGGCACATCTTACAGTTAGGGCCTGTATATCTTGCCATTTTACATTACCTCCTTTTTTTATACGCGTCTGCGCTTAGGAGGACGACAACCGTTGTGAGGAATCGGTGTTACGTCCTTAATCATTGTGATCTCAAGTCCTGCGGTTGCAAGAGCACGGATTGCACTCTCTCTACCTGCTCCAGGACCTCTTACAAGAACCTCAACAGTCTTCATTCCGTTGTCAACAGCGATCTTAGCAGCGTGCTCTGCTGCAGTCTGTGCTGCGTAGGGAGTAGACTTCTTGGAGCCCTTGAAGCCCATCTCGCCCGAAGTACCCCAAGAGATAACGTTTCCGTTTACGTCGGAGATCGTTACAATGGTGTTGTTGAAAGTGGAACGGATGTGTGCTACGCCTTTTTCGACGTTCTTGCGCTCGCGGCGCTTCTTGATTACCTTCTTAGCTACTGCCATCTTTTCTCACTCCTTACTTCTTCTTGTTCGCGATGGTCTTTGCGGGACCTTTTCTAGTTCTTGCGTTAGTCTTGGTACGCTGACCTCTTACAGGGAGACCCTTTCTGTGTCTGATACCGCGATAGCAATTGATTTCAACCAAGCTCTTGATGTTAAGAGCAACCTCACGGCGGAGGTCACCCTCTACACGGTAGTTTGCTTCGATTTCATCACGGAGAGCGGCTACTTCAGCTTCGGTAAGGTCCTTAGCGCGAGTATCGGGATTGATTCCTGTCTTTGCAAGAATATCCTGAGAGCTCTTGAGACCGATACCGTAAATGTATGTGAGCGCGATTTCTACGCGCTTGTTGTTGGGAATATCAACACCAGCTATACGAGCCATTTCGATATATACTCCTTTTTAAAATTAATGTCGTCCGAATTGCGTAAACTCTGCCCGAATATCAGCCCTGACGCTGCTTGTGCTTCGGATTCTCGCAGATGACCATTATCTTGCCATGTCTCTTAATGATCTTACACTTTTCGCAAATTCTTTTGACGGAAGGCTTAACTTTCATTTTTAATACCTTTCCTTTCGAGTTTGTATTACTTCTTTCTCCAGGTTATACGGCCCTTTGAGATATCGTAAGGAGAAACCTCAACGGTTACTGTATCACCTACAAGAATTCTGATATAGTTCATTCTAAGCTTGCCCGATATTGTTGCGGTTACGATGTGACCGTTCGGGAGCTTTACCTTGAAGACGGTGTTGGGGAGTACTTCGACTACAACACAATCCTCAAATTCGATAAGATCGCTTTTTGCCAAAACAATTTCTCCTCTTTATTAATTCTCACTTACTACGGTAAGCAAAATCGGGTCACTGTCGGTTATAAGAACGCTGTTCTCATAATGTGCTGACAGCTTGCCGTCTGCAGTTACAACCGTCCATTTGTCCTTCAGCACTCTTACGTCCTCTACTCCTGCGTTTACCATGGGTTCGATGGCAAGCGTCATACCTGAATAGAGTCGCGGTCCCCTGCCTGCTCTGCCGTAATTGGGAACGGAGGGATCCTCATGAAGCTCTGCTCCTACGCCGTGCCCCGTGTATGCTCTGACAATCGAAAAGCCGTTTGAAATGACGAAATTCTCAATCGCAGCTCCAACGTCCCCGACGCGATTTCCGTGTCTTGCGACCTTCATCGCCTCATAGAAGCTCTCCTCAGTGACCGAGATGAGCCTCAGGGCCTCATCGCTTACCTTGCCGACAGGGAATGTTCTTGCACTGTCGCCATTATAGCCGCGGTAGCGAGCCCCGACGTCGATCTTCACGATATCACCCTCAGCGAGAATTTTTCTCTCCGACGGTATTCCGTGTATAACCTCATCGTTTATCGAGATGCATGCACTGCCGGGGAAACCGCCGTACCCAAGAAAGGACGGCGTTGCCCCGCACTTTATAATAAAGTCGTGCACCCTTTTGTCTATCTCCTTGGTGGAGATACCCGGCCTTATCATATCACGCGCAAGAAGCAATGCCTCTGCGGTGATACGACCTGCCTTTTTCATAAGAGCTGTCTGCTCGGAATTCTTGATGATAATCATTTTCCGATAGCTTCAACCGTGCGTCTGGAAGTCTGGTCAACGTGACCGTTGCCGTCAACGATTTTAAGAATACCCTTTGCAAGGTAGTAATCCTTGAGAGGCTCGGTCGTTTCGTGATATACTGCAAGGCGGGAAAGCACCACCTCGGGAGCATCGTCTGCTCTCACGGTGAGGGGAGTGTTGCACTTATCGCAATTTACTCCGTCCTTCGAGGGGTTGTCGGTTACGTGATAGGATGCACCGCAGCCTGCGCATACGCGCCTGCCCGTCATTCTTTCAGCTATAACCTCGTCGGGAACCTCTATCGAGATTACTCTGTCAAGAGCGATGCCCATCTCGTCGAGTGCCTCTGCCTGCGGTACGGTACGGGGAAATCCGTCGAGAATAAATCCGTTTTCGCAATCGGGTTTTGCAAGACGCTCCTTGATGATTCCAATGACAACACTGTCCTCAACAAGTGCGCCTGCTTCAATAAATTTTTTGGCTTTAAGCCCCATTTCGGTGCCGCACTTCACAGCCTCACGGATTATTACACCCGTGGAGATTGTGGGGATACCGAGTCTTGCCGACGTTTTGTCAGCCTGGGTACCCTTGCCGGCTCCGGGAGCGCCAAGAAACATTATTTTCATTTCGTTTACCTCAATGCGTGGTATTAAAGGAAGCCCTTGTAGTTGCGCATTGTGAGCTGTGCCTCAAGCTCTCTGAAGGTCTCAAGTACAACGCCTACTATAATAAGCACTGACGTACCGCCGAAGGTAAATACACTCGCGAGCTGAGACGCGGTTGCCTTGTAGCTGGAAGCGTACGAGTTGTACAGCGACTTGAGAGATGCCTCGTCAAGGAAGCTAGCATATCCGCTGTTCTCAACGAAGGTCGCATAGTCACCAAAATCACCCATAAGGATAGAGGAGATAATGGGAGTAAACAGATGCGAGAGGAGTATGGGGAGGAGCGCTACGATCGAAAGGAAGAGCGCGCCTGCAAGAGTTACCTTGCCAAGAACCTTCTTGATATACATTGCAGTAGGTCTGCCCTGTCTGATACCGGGGATCGTGCCGCCCTGTCTCTTTATGTTGTTCGATACTTCAACGGGATCAAAGGAGATCTGGGTGTAGAAGTAGGAGAACGCGATTATAAAGATGAACAGAAGAATCGGATATACGATACCGGACTGAGAAAGCTGCTTACAAACGCCGCCCCAGAAGCCCTCGGAATCTGCGGTGATGCCGCAGAACTGAAGAATTGTGGGAACGAGCGAAAGAATGGAGCTTGCGAAAATGACGGGCATAACACCGGTCATATTAAGCTTGATGGGAAGGTTGGAGCTCTGTCCGCCGTACATCTTGCGGCCTACTACCTTCTTCGCATACTGGATGGGGATTCTTCTCTCCGAGCCCGTAACGAAGATTACGAACACGAAAAGTCCGACGAGGATCGCGGTCACAACGAGTGCGAAAAGAATCGAGCCGATGATGTAGAGTGCCTTGCTATTCTCATAGCCGAAGGTGGGAACTACAACGTGTGCGATAAGGGTGTAGAAGAAGTTCGGGAACTGGGAGATGATATTAGCAAAAAGTATCATGGAGATACCGTTGCCGATACCGTGCTCGTTGATACGCTCGCCGAGCCACATAACTATCGATGCGCCTGCGCAGAAGCAGGTGATGATTACGATAGCATAGAACCAGGACATGCTGCCGAGTGCAACGGGAGAGAGGTAGCTGTTACCCTGTCCGTCGCCAGTCTTGAGCATGAAGTAGTAGCCGATAGCGGTTACAGCTGCGAGTATGAGCGTGGTAACCTTCGTAATGGTGTTCATCTTCTCCTTATCGTTCTTCGCAATCTCGGAGAGCTTGGGGAAAACGACGGTGAGAAGCTGAATAATAATTGAAGCGTTAATATAGGGGGTTACACCAAGTGCGAAGAGGGTACCCATACCGAATGCGTTACCTGAGAAGGCGTTAATCTGCTCGAGTATCGTTCCGCTAAAGCCCTGCGCAAAGGTGTGTGCATCAACGAAAGGAACGGGAATAACAGTACCTATACGGTAGATCAAAAGGATGAAGATCGTGAAGAGTATTCTATTCCTCAGGTCCTTTGTTTTCCATGCGTTCTTAAGTGTCTGAAGCATTTATACCACCTCAGTCTTTCCACCTACTGCCTCGATTTTCTCCTTAGCAGTAGCAGAGAAAACTGCAGCTTTTACAGTGAGTGCTTTTGTGAGCTCGCCCTCGCCGAGAATCTTAACACCGTCAAAGCAGTTGTTAATGATGCCGGCAGCAAGGAGTGCTGCACAATCAACAACGTCGCCGCTGTTGAATTTATTCAAAGACTGAACGTTGATAACGGCATACTTCTTGCCGAATCTGAAGTTGTTAAAGCCTCTCTTGGGAAGCTTTCTGTAAAGAGGAAGCTGACCGCCCTCAAATCCGGGTCTTACGCCGCCGCCCGAACGAGCATTCTGACCCTTGTGGCCCTTGCCCGCTGTTTTTCCGTTTCCGGAACCTGCGCCTCTACCCTTACGGAACTTCTCCTTAGTGGAGCCTTCCATGGGTGAAAGTTCATGGAGCTTCATTTTTTATCCTCCTTTCAAATTCCGATTAAACGGTTTCAACTTTTACAAGGTGAGAAATTACCTTGATTTTGCCCATCAGGCATGCATCCTTTGCAAGCACGATGGAGTCACCGGGTCTCTTGAGACCGAGTGTCTTTGCAGTTGCAATCTGATTGTCCTTGCAAGCAATAAGGCTCTTAACGAGTGTAACCTTAACGTTTTCCATCTCAGTTACCTCCTTATGCCTTTATATCCTCAACGCTGAGGCCACGAAGAGCTGCAATTTCCTCTGCAGTTCTGAGAGCCTTGAGACCCTCGAAGGTTGCCTTTACAACGTTGGTGGGGTTGGTGGAACGAAGGCACTTTGCACGGATGTTCTTGATACCTGCAAGAGCAAGGATCGTACGAACAGTACCACCTGCGATGATACCGGTACCGGGGCCGGCGGGCTTAAGAAGCACTCTGCCTGCACCGTACTCACCGATAACCTCGTGAGGAATGGTGGATCCGTTGAGAGAAACCTCGATCATATTCTTCTTTGCATCCTCGATTCCCTTGCGGATTGCATCGGGAACCTCAGCTGCCTTACCAAGGCCGAAGCCTACATGTCCATTTCCGTCGCCTACTACCATGATAGCTGCAAAGCGGGCGATTCTACCGCCCTTTACGGTCTTGGAAACACGGTTTAATACAACAAGCTGCTCCTGAAGCTGAAGCTCGCCTGCGTTAATTCTTTTTGCCATGTTTTTTCTCCTTAATAGATTGTTTCTTGTGGGAAACAGTGTATAAACCAGCGATTAGAACTTGAGGCCGCCTTCTCTAGCGCCTTCTGCTAATTCTGATACACGTCCGTGATAAATGTAGCCACCGCGGTCAAATACTACTGCGGAAATGCCCTTTGCGAGTGCTCTCTCGGCGAGGGTAAGACCAACCTTGCGAGCAGCCTCCTTGTTGGAGCCGATGCCCTCAAAGTCCTTCTCGTAGGTGTTTGCACTTACGAGGGTAACGCCGTTAACGTCATCGATGATCTGTGCCGAGATGTGTGCGTTGGAGCGGTAAACTGCGAGACGAGGTCTTTCAGGAGTACCCGAAATCTTACCGCGAACTCTCTTATGTCTCTTAAGACGCTGTAAGTTGCTGTCTGTTCTCTTGACCATTTTACTAATCTCCTTTCATTATTTACCGGTTTTTCCGGCCTTGCGGCGAATTCTCTCACCGGCATACTTAACACCCTTACCAAGGTAGGGCTCAGGAGGTCTCTTGGATCTGATAACTGCAGCAACCTGTCCAACAGCCTGCTTGTCTATACCCTTAACGATGATGGTCGTGTTGTTGGGTACGTCGAACTTAACTCCGTTAGCCTCTTCGAATACAACGGGGTGAGAGTAACCGAGACCGAGAACGAGCTTTGCGCCCTGCTTCTCTACTCTGTAACCTACGCCGACGATCTCGAGCTTCTTCTCAAAGCCCTTGGTTACGCCGACTACCATGTTGTTAAGAAGGGTTCTGGTAAGACCGTGGAGTGCACGGTTTTCCTTCTGGTCGTTAGGACGGGAAACAACAAGAGTTGCACCCTCCTGTGCGATAGTGATGTTGGTGCTGAAGGTCTGGCAGAGCTCTCCAAGAGGACCCTTTACAGTAACAACGTTACCGTCAGCAATAGTTACGTTTACGCCTGCGGGAACCGCGATAGGCTCTCTTCCTATTCTTGACATACCAGTGTTACCTCCTTACCAAACGAATGCGAGAATCTCGCCGCCTACGTTTGCTACTCTAGCCTTCTTGTCGGTCATAACACCCTTAGAGGTAGATACGATAGCGATGCCGAGGCCGTTCATAACCTTGGGCATATCCTCGCAGTTAGAGTAAATGCGAAGACCGGGCTTGGAAACTCTCTTCAGACCGTGGATAACCTTCTGCTTGCCGGCGGTGTACTTAAGAGTAACTCTTATAATACCCTGCTTGCCGTCCTCAACGATCTGGAAATTCTTAATATAACCTTCCTCGAGAAGAATCTCTGCTATGCTCTTCTCGAGATTGGATGCGGGAATATCAACAGTCTCATGCTTCGCGTCATTAGCGTTTCTTATTCTTGTGAGCATGTCTGCGATTACGTCTGAAATCTGCATTTCTTTATCCTCCTATATGCAAGCATTTCTTGTTCTTGCTGCCACACGGGTGGCGGCGTATCGGCGGTTAAAGCACAAGGTGCCGCCCGAATATCGGCGGTCCTTTTGTACTTTCCTTCCGATAAGTTAGAGAATTTAATTACTTAAAATTAAATTACCAGGATGCCTTTCTTACGCCCGGAATCTCACCCTTGTATGCGAGTTCACGGAAGCAGATACGGCAGATTCCGTATTTACGGAGGTAGGCGTGGGGTCTACCACAGATCTTGCATCTGTTATAAGCGCGAGTGGAGAACTTCTGCTCCTTCTGCTGCTTAAGTATCATTGCCTTCTTAGCCATTTTCTTTCCTCCTTAATCACTCTGCAAAAGGTGCGCCCATAAGGGTGAGCATCTCTTTTGCCTCGGCGTCGGTGTTGGCGGTGGTTACGAAAACGATATCCATACCGCGGATCTTGTCAACCTTGTCATACTCGATCTCGGGGAAGATGAGCTGCTCCTTAAGGCCGAGAGCGTAGTTGCCTCTGCCGTCGAAGCCGTTGGGGTTGATGCCCTTGAAGTCACGAACTCTGGGGAGAGCAAAGCTGAAGAGCTTATCCATAAACTCAAACATCTTCTCGCCACGGAGAGTAACCTTAACGCCGATCTTCATGCCCTCACGGAGCTTGAAGTTTGCGATGGACTTGTGTGCGTAGGTGGGAACTGCCTTCTGACCTGCAATGAGGGAGATCTCCTCAATTACGTTGTCGATAACCTTGGAGTTATCCTTTGCGTCACCGCAGCCTACGTTGATAACTATCTTGTTGAACTTCGGAATCTGCATTACCGAAGAATAGTTAAACTTGGTCATGAGTGCGGGAGCAACTTCATTCTTATACTTTTCAGCAAATCTTGACATTTCGTGCTACCTCCTCATTATATTTCCGCGCCGCACTTGCAGCAAACGCGAACCTTAACTGTCTTGTCGCCCTCGGTCTTGTATGCGACCTTGGTGCGAACACCCTTGTCACAAGAGGGGCATACTACCTGAACCTTGGATGCGTAAAGCGCGCCCTCGGTCTTAACGATAGCAGAGTTCTCACCCTGACGTCTTGCCTTCTTGTGCTTGGATACGATGTTAGCGCCCTCTACTATTACCTTCTTCTCGGAAGGAGAGGTTGCTACGACCTTACCGCGAGTACCCTTCGAGTTACCGGAGATAACAACGACGGTGTCGCCAGTTTTTACATGAAGCTTTTCCATTATTGTTTCCTCCTAAATTAAAGTACCTCGGGTGCAAGGGACATGATCTTGGTGAACTCATGCTCACGAAGCTCTCTTGCTACGGGGCCAAAGATACGAGTACCCTTGGGGGTCTTATCTTCCTTAATAATAACTGCAGCGTTCTCATCAAACTTGATGTAAGAGCCGTCTGCGCGGCGAATCTCCTTAGCAGTTCTTACTACAACTGCCTTAACAACATCGCCCTTCTTTACAACGCCGCCGGGAGCTGCTTTCTTAACAGCGCAAACAACGATATCACCGATGCTTGCATAGCGACGTCCTGAACCGCCGAGAACCCTGATGCAAAGAAGCTCTTTGGCACCGGTGTTGTCAGCGACCTTCATTAACGATTCCTGCTGGATCACTGTTTTTTCCTCCTTTTTCGGCAAGCCTTTAACCTGCGTACTGGTTTAGTGATTACTAGAATTTAATTATTTTGCCTTCTCTACAATCTCAACAAGTCTCCATCTCTTGGTCTTGGAGAGGGGTCTTGTTTCCATTACAGATACTGTATCGCCGATACCGCAGATATTGCCTTCATCGTGAGCGTGGATCTTTACCGTTCTCTTGATGATCTTGCCATACTTAGGATGACGAACGTTGTCTACGATAGCTACAACGATGGTCTTATCCATCTTGTTGCTTACTACCTTACCAACTCTTACTTTTCTGAGTTCACGAGTTTCGGTCATTTTCATTACCTCCCATTATGCATTCTTCTCGCGAAGAACAGTCATTACGCGAGCAATGTCATGCTTAACTTCTGTGATCTTATGAGGCTTGTCAAGCTGATTGATTGCAAGCTGGAAGCGAAGATTGAAAAGCTCACCCTTGAGCTCGCCGAGCTTTGCAGAAAGCTCTTCTACGCTGAGTTCTCTGAGTTCATTTGCATTCATGGCTTAAACCTCCTCATTAGTTTCGGTGTCAGACTTCTTAACAAACTTGCACTTGATGGGAAGCTTGTTGGAAGCCAGACGCATTGCTTCCTTAGCCTGCTCCTCGGTAACACCGTCCATCTCGAACATTACGCGTCCGGGCTTAACAACTGCTACCCAGTACTCGGGAGATCCCTTACCGGAACCCATTCGGGTCTCAGCGGGCTTCTCGGTGATAGGCTTATCGGGGAATATCTTGATCCAAACCTTACCGCCACGCTTTACGTATCTGGTCATTGCGATACGGGCAGCCTCGATCTGGTTGGATGTAATCCAAGCGGGCTCGAGAGCAACAAGTCCGAACGAACCGTTCGATACAGTGTTGCCGCGAAGAGCTTTACCTGTAAGTCTGCCGCGATGAACGCGTCTGAACTTAACTCTCTTAGGCATCAACATTATTTATTGCCCTCCTCTGCGTTTCTTCTGAAAGGGCGTCCCTCGCCACGACGACCGTCTCTGCGGTCACCGCGTCTCTGGTTGTCGCCTCTTCTCTGGCGTCTGTCGTTGCGATCGTTTCTTCTGCCCTCGTTGGCAGCCTCAGCGAGAACCTCGCCTCTGTAGATCCAAACCTTTACGCCAATCTTACCGTAGGTGGTATTAGCCTCCCAGAAGCCGTAGTCGATGTCGGCACGGAGCGTCTGGAGCGGAATAGTACCCTCATGGTAATGCTCGGTACGAGCGATCTCCGCGCCTGCAAGACGGCCGGAGCAGGAAACCTTGATACCCTTAACGCCAAACTTGATGCTTCTGATGATAGCAGACTTCATCGCGCGGCGGAAAGAGCCTCTCTTCTCGAGCTGTGCCGCGATGGACTCAGCTACGAGCTGTGCATTTACGTCGGGATTCTTGATCTCGATTACGTTTACTACTACGGGGCGGCCAACCATTGCCTCGAGCTCTGCTCTGAGCTTCTCGATTTCCGCGCCGTGGAAGCCGATTACAACACCGGGCTTCGCGCACTGGATGAATACTCTTACGCGAGAGCTGTCGCGCTCGATCTCAACCTTGGGAACGCCTGCTCCGAAGAGCTTGGTCTTTACGTACTCTCTGATCTTGTGGTCGGATACGAGAGTATCACCGAAATCCTTCTTGGAAACGAACCATCTGGAATCCCAGTTTTTGATTACGCCTACACGAAGACCGTGGGGATTTACCTTCTGTCCCATTGTCAGCCTACCTCCTTCTCTTTTACTACAAGTGTTACATGGCTGGTTCTCTTAAGAATCTGGAATGCTCTGCCCTGAGCTCTGGGCTGAACCCTCTTGAGTGTGGGTCCGGGGCATACGAAGCATTCAGAAACGTAGAGGTTTCCAGCATCCATGCCAAAATTGTGTTCTGCATTTGCTACCGCGCTCTTGAGAAGCTTTACAAGATGCTCGCATGCAATCTTATTGGTGTTCTTGAGGATTGCCATTGCTGTATCTGTATCCTTGCCTCTGATGAGGTCAAGAACGATCTTTACCTTGCGCGGAGAAATTCTCACATATTTAAGATGTGCTTTTGCTTCCATTATGGAATTGCCTCCTCTCGCTTATTGCGATTTTATTTTCCGTTGTTCGATGTTTTTGAGCCCGCATGACCCTTAAAGGTACGGGTAAGTGCAAATTCGCCGAGCTTGTGTCCAACCATATCCTCGGTGATGTATACCGGTACATGCTTTCTGCCGTCGTGAACAGCAATAGTATGACCTACGAATTCGGGGAATATAGTAGAAGAACGCGACCAGGTCTTGAGCACCTTTTTCTCATTCTTTTCGTTCATAGCAACTATACGGTTGAAGAGCTTCTCTTCAACGTAGGGTGCCTTCTTTAAGCTTCTGCTCATTGTTATTCTCCTTCTTCAATTACTTAGCGTTTCTGCGCTTAATAATGAATTTGTTGGTTCTTGCCTTCTTGTTTCTCGTCTTGTAACCGAGAGCAGGCTTACCCCAAGGAGTAACAGGGCCGGGTCTACCTACGGGAGACTTGCCCTCACCACCACCGTGGGGGTGATCGCAGGGGTTCATTACAGAACCGCGGACAGTAGGACGGATGCCCTTATGACGGGTCTTACCGGCCTTACCAGCCTTAACAGTCTCATGCTCAAGGTTTCCAACCTGACCGATAGTTGCCTTACACTCAAGACGTACTATACGAACTTCGCCGGAGGGAAGTCTTACCTGTGCGGTACCGTTCTCCTTTGCCATGAGCTGCGCAAACGCACCTGCAGAGCGAACGAGCTGAGCGCCCTTGCCGGGATAGAGCTCGATGTTGTGGATGATGGTACCAACGGGAATCTGAGAAATAGGAAGCACGTTACCGGGCTTGATATCTGCATCGGGTCCTGCGGTTACGACGTCGCCGTCGGTAAGGCCTACGGGAGCGATGATGTAGCTCTTCTTGCCCGCATCGTTCTCAAGGAGTGCGATGTAAGCGGTTCTGTTAGGGTCGTACTCAACGCCGATAACCTTTGCGCTCTCGTCAACAGTTCTCTTGAAATCGATAAGTCTGTACTTCTGCTTGTTGCCACCGCCGTGATGACGAACGGTGATCTTGCCGTAGCTGTTTCTGCCGGCATTCTTCTTTTTGGTTACGACAAGGCTCTTCTCGGGAGAGAACTTAGTTACCTCTGCGAAGGAGGGGCTTGTCATATTTCTGCGCGACGGTGTGGTCGGCTTATAAGTTTTTACTGCCATTTCTGTCTACCTCCTGTCTTAGCTCATGCTATCGAAGAATTCGATGGCATTCGAGTCCTCGGAAAGAGTTACGATTGCCTTCTTCCACTCGCCGGTGTATCCGAAGTGAACGCCGTATCTCTTGGGCTTCTTCTTCATGTTGATGATGTTGACCTTTACAACCTTGGTCTTCTTGAACATTGCCTCAACTGCCTCAGCAATCTCTGCCTTGGTAGCATCCTTGGCAACCTCGAAGCTGTAGCGCTTCTGGGGAACGGAGTCCATGCTCTTTTCGGTGATAAGAGGTCTTATAATGATATCTGCATGGAATTTCATTATGCATATACCTCCTCAATCTTGGTTACAGCATCCTTAGAAACAACAAGGCTGTTGCAGTTAAGAATGTCGTAAACGTTGATGGTGTTCCACTGAGTGGTCTTTACGCCCTCGATGTTTGCGCAGCTCTTGATTACGAAGCTGTTAACCTCGGGGAGAACCACAAGGGACTTCTTGTCAGCGCCGATTGCGTCAAGCATAGCAACCATTGCCTTAGTCTTGTACTCGGTAGCGGTGATGTTGTCAACAACGATCAGCTCGCCTGCTGCAACCTTAGCGGAGAGAGCGCTGAAGAGAGCGAGTCTCTTAACGGTCTTGTTAAGGTTTACGCGGTAGGTGCGGGGCTTGGGGCCGAGCGCGATACCGCCGTGTGTCCACTGAGGAGAACGGGTGCTACCCTGTCTTGCATGACCGGTACCCTTCTGCTTCCAGGGCTTTCTGCCACCGCCGGAAACCTCCGAACGGGTGAGAGTGGACTGAGTGCCCTGTCTCTGGTTCATAAGATATGCTCTTACTGCGGTGTGGAGGATCGCCTCGTTAACTTCTGCGCCGAAGATCTTATCGGACAGGCTAACAACGCCTACTTCCTTGCCCGCCATATCAACAACTTTAATATTAGGCATTACTGTGTCCTCCTTCCGTTATGCTTTAACCGAATCACGGATGAATACGATGCCGCCCTTTGCACCGGGAACTGCACCCTTTACTGCGATAAGGTTCTTTTCTGCGTCGATTTTTACAGCAACGAGGTTAAGGATAGTAACCTGCTCGTTACCGTACTGACCTGCCATCTTCTTGTTCTTGAAGACTCTTGCAGGGTCGATAGAGCCCATAGAGCCGCACTGGCGGTGGATAGGACCCGTACCGTGAGTCATTCTGAGAATGTGGTGACCCCATCTCTTTACGCAGCCGGTGTATCCGCGACCCTTTGTGATACCCGTAATGTCGACCTTCTCGCCCTGGGCGAAGGTATCGACTGTTACCACGGTGCCTGCTTCAAACGCGCTGCAATCCTCAAGTCTGAACTCCTTGAGGTACTTCTTGGGGGCAATGCCTGCCTTCTCGAAGTGACCGATCTCAGCCTTTGTGAGGTGCTTCTTCTTTGCATCCTCGTAGGCAAGCTGAATTGCCTCGTAGCCGTCGTTTTCAACGGTCTTCTTCTGTGCTACCACGCAGGGGCCTGCTTCAATCAGGGTTACGGGTATTACGTTGCCTTTTTCGTCGAAGATCTGAGTCATGCCCAGCTTCTTGCCGATAATGCCTTTTTTCATTTTTTCCTCCATGTAGTTATTGGTTGACGAGTTTGAATTTCCGCTTTCGCAGCATCGCCAACGTGACCACTAAGGTCTTGTGGGTTAATTTTGGGATTTGAAGCTCCCGATTTTTGGCTTACGCCTTGATCTCGATCTCAACTCCTGCAGGAAGCTCGATGCTCATAAGAGCCTCAACGGTCTTCTGCTGGGGGTCAAGGATGTCGATCAGTCTCTTGTGAGTTCTCATCTCGAACTGCTCACGGCTGTCCTTGTACTTGTGCACCGCTCTGAGGATCGTGATGATCTCCTTGTCGGTGGGAAGCGGAATGGGGCCGCTGACCTTGCTTCCGTTTCTCTTAACAACCTCTACTATCTTCTGCGCTGCGGCGTCGATGATAGTGGAATCGTAGCTCTTGAGTCTAACTCTGATCTTTCCCTGTGCCATTTGTTGTGTCCTCCTTTTGACGAATTGCTTACACCGTTTTAAGAAGGGCGAGAGGTTTTACATTGCGCCGTGTGTCTCAAACACACCCTAACAAAATCAGTTCAGATAGCCTCCGCAGGACTACCGGAACCGATAAAGAACGCAACTTGCCCATAAATAGGCATAACTACTCTTATTTCGCCCGGTTAAATATCGGACATACTCCACGGAAATTCCCTACCTCAAAGGGTAGCCACCTCCCGCTTCATCGCATATCAAGCTTCTTAATTATATAATAATATCCGTTAAAAATCAATACCCCTATGCAAAAAAGAAGAAAAATAGAGTGAGAAAATCAATGAATTTTAAAGGAAGTTTTTGTGCAACATTTACAAAAATGGCGATTTTGCCGTTTTTTTGCGAAAAATTTTGGAGCGAATTTTTGTTAATATTTTTTGTCGGATAGCCGTTTTGTCAACATTTTGTTCATATTTGTAGTGTACAATAGGAGCATACGGCGACTATGCGCGGCTCGCGCGCGTGAATATAAATTAAAATGTAGAAAAACGAAGGAAAAGCGAATGAAAAACAAATTCAAGGCGTACGGAATATACCTGCCCGTCTTTCTCATCCTGCTGGCGGCGACTGTAACGCTGCGGACGGTGGCATATCTCAACTACTATAACGAGAACAGCGGATACTTTACCAATCCGCTTCTGTCCAACATATCGGGATGGCTGGTGGCGGGAGGCGCAGCCTTCTTCCTCACATACCTGTTTGTGGCAAGCAGGGAGAATATGCTTATCCCCTCCTTCTCCTCCCCCTTCAACTACGTCCCCTCGGCGCTTGTCAGCGTCGCGCTCCTCTTTCTCGGCATCGAGCTTATCAGGAGTGCTGATGGTGATGTATTCTCGGTTGTGGCAGGAATCTGTTCAATCCTTGCGATATCCTACTTTGTCACAAGCGCGATATCGGTAAAAAGACGCAGCGTCAGACGCTCCGACTTCGGTATTCTTGTTCTTATATTTTTATGTATATATATAGCCTATATCTATTTTGATTCTATATACCCCATAAATGCCCCCGCCAAGGTAACCGATGAAATGGCATTTCTCGCCATGGCAATCTTTTTTCTCTATGAGACAAGACTCTCCCTCGGACGAGAGAGATGGCGCGCATACGTGGCATTCGGCTTTATTGCGGCGCTACTCACGGCTTATTCCTCGATTCCCGCCATCATAGTATATCTGGCAAGGGATACAGTTATATCGCTATCCTTCTACCAGTCCGTATTCACCCTCACCGCATTTATATTCGCACTTTTCAAGCTCCTGCTGGTATCGAGGCTTGTGCCCGAGAGACAGAGCGAGCTTGTAGAGAAAATTATCAGATACTCAGACGGGCGCACCGCTGAAATAACCGTAACGGCAGAGGAGCCCACCGACGAGGAGGAATTCTTCGAGGACGAGGACCAGATGTCCATAGCAGATATAGACGTCGAGGCAGAAATCATCGATGCTCCCGGCGTCGAGGAGGGCTTCCTTCTCGAGCAGGAGCTCCCGACAGCAGAGGAGCCCGTAGCAGAGCCCACCGAGGATACCTATACCGAGGACGGGCTGAATGAGGCACTCCTCAAGGAAACGACAGAAATCGAAAAGGACGAGCCCACCGAATGAAAAAGATACTTGTAATAGACGGCAACAGCATTATAAACCGCGCCTTCTACGGCGTAAGAATGCTCACCACCAAGAGCGGAAGGTTCACCAACGCGATATACGGAATGCTTGGAATTGTCCACAAGCAGATGAAGGCGGTGCATCCCGACTATGCCGCAGTTGCCTTTGACCTCAAGGCACCGACCTTCAGACACAAAATGTACGACGGATATAAGGCAGGGCGCCACCCTACCCCGCCCGAGCTGCTCTCGCAGTTTGCAGATGCAAAGGAATGTCTCTCTCTTTTGGGAATACACGTGCTCGAGCTTGAGGGCTATGAGGCGGACGATATTCAGGGCACCGTGGCATCCCTTGCCCACACGGCAGAGGAGCCCACGGAGAGCTATGTTCTCTCGGGAGACCGCGACCTATTGCAGCTGATTGACGACAAAATCACCGTTCTGCTGGCAAGCAACAGCGATACCACAGTATACAAGGAGGCGGAGTTCGTCGCAAAATACGGCATCGCCCCCTCGCAGTTCGTCGATATGAAGGCACTGATGGGAGACTCATCGGATAATATTCCGGGTGTCCGCGGTATAGGTGAGAAAACCGCCGCCAATCTCATAAAAGCCTTTGGCTCGCTCGACGCAATATACGAAAGCATCGACAGCAAGGAAATATCGAAGGGTGTGCGAGAGAAGCTGACGAGCGACAGAGATAACGCATATCTGTCTCGAACTCTGGCGAAAATCAAAACGGACACCCCGATAAAGGAAACGCTAGAGGACCTTCGCTACACGGGTCCCGACAGACAGGGACTGCGCAGAAAGCTGGTCGAGCTGGAGCTGATGTCCTTTATATCCCGCTTTGACCTCGACAAGCCCGACACCCAGGAAGAGGTGCACACCGAGGCTATGCCCGAGGCAAGCTATACCGAGGCGGACGCCTCTCTCCTCCGCGAGAGACTCGGCAGCACCTTTGCCGCAGAGCTTTTTGACGGTAGGCTCCATTTTTGTAACAAAATGGAAGAAAGATACGTATTTTCAGGCGATTTTTCGGAGCTTTTTGATTTTCTCAAGGGCAAAAGCATTATTTGCTACGACGCAAAATCGCTCATTCACAAGCTCGTTGCGCACGGGCTCGGAAGCTATGACGAGGTTCGTTTTCTCGATCTTATGCTCTATGCATACGTGCTGAATCCCGGTGCGGGCAACGCAGGGCTCGAGTCGCTCGCCACCTCCTTCCTCGGTGTCGATATACCCGCAGGCAGACCGTGTGCCGACGTTATGCTGAGGCTCGAGGAGCCGATGAGAAGAAAGATATCCGAGGACGGAATGCTTGGCATCCTCGACGGACTTGAGCTCCCACTTATATCCATTCTCGCCGAGATAGAAGAGGTCGGCTTCAAGATAGACAAGGAGGGTATGCTCGAGTATGCAGATGCGCTCGACGACCTTGCCGAGAGTCTCAAGGAGAATATATATTTTCATGCAGGAGGAGAGTTTAATATCAACTCCCCGAAGCAGCTTGCAGACGTGCTTTTCGTAAGGCTGGGGCTCCCCTGCAGGAAGAAAACAAAGAGCGGATTCTCAACAGATGCAGAAACTCTCGAGGAGCTGCGCCCGATATCCCCGATAATCGATGAAATACTCGAATACCGACAGGTTACCAAGCTGCGCGGCACCTATGCCGCCGCCCTGCCCGAGGTTGCAGACGAAAATTCAAGGATACACACAGATTTCAAGCAGGCGCTCACAGCAACGGGCAGACTCTCAAGCGCTGACCCCAATCTTCAGAATATTCCAATCAAAACAAAGATGGGCAGGCAGATGCGCAAATACTTTATCGCAGAGGAGGGCAACACTCTCGTTGATGCCGACTACTCACAAATAGAGCTTCGCCTGCTCGCCCATATCTCAGGCGACTACAATATGTGCGAGGCATTCAAGGCCGGAACGGACATCCACACCAAGACCGCATCCGCAGTATTCGGCATACCCGAGGAGGCGGTAAACGAGGAAATGCGCAAGAGAGCGAAGGCAGTAAACTTCGGTATAGTTTACGGCATCAGCGGCTTCTCCCTTTCAAAGGATATAGGAACAACCCCCTCCGAGGCAACAAAGTATATCAAAAGCTACCTTATGAATTACCCGAGCATAGATATCTACCTCGATGAGGTGGTAAAGGAAGCGACAGAGCGCGGATATACCGCCACACCGATGGGCAGACGCAGATATATTCCCGAGCTCTCCTCCGCAAACGGCAATCTCCGCGCCTTCGGCAAGAGAGTGGCAATGAATGCACCCATCCAGGGCGCAGCAGCAGATATAATGAAGCTGGCTATGATAAAGGTGCATCAGGTGCTGAAGGAAAAGCTCCCCGAGGCAAAAATCGTTATGCAGGTGCACGACGAGCTTGTCATTGAGGTAAGAGAGCAGGACGCAGAGCTCTGCAAGAGCATCGTCAAGGAGGCTATGGAAAGCGCGTACACCCTTTCCGTGCCGCTCACGGTAGAGGTAACCTCCGGCAAGAGCTGGCTGGATCAGGAGTAATCACAATGACAATAAGAAAAGCCACCGAGAGTGATACGGAAAGACTCCTCGAGCTTCTTTGCGAGGTGCTAGAGATACATCACAGAGCAAGACCCGATATATTCAAAAGCTGTGCAACAAAATATACCGAGGACGAGCTAAAATCACTTCTGAAGGATGAAAGCCGACCTATTTTTGTCGCAGAAATCGACACACGGGTGGTGGGATACGCCTTCTGTATGATTAAAGAGACGGTAGGAGACAACATTCTCCACGATACAAAAACACTCTACCTCGACGATCTGTGCGTCGACTCAAGCGAGCGCGGAGGCGGAATCGGCAGCGCCCTCTGGGAGCACGTAACGAGCTTTGCAAGGAAGATAGGCTGCTACAACGTGACTCTCAACGTCTGGTCAGGGAATACGAACGCCGAGGCGTTTTACGAGAGGCTAGGTCTAAAGCCACAAAAGACGCTTCTGGAAAAAATACTGTAATATAAAGACACGGCAAGAGGGTGTGCCCTCTTGCCGTGCTTTTTCATTTAATTATCAGTCTGCCGAGAGATGAGATATCTTCTCCGGCCATTACAGACTCAACAGCGGGATTATCAAGAGAAAGCTTTGCGACGGTCGTAGAATACTTTTTCGCAACAGAAAAGAGTGTATCCCCCTCTGAAGGATAATAGACGGTTATGACAGAGCTCTGCCTCTGTACCTCCTCGCCCGTAGCGGAAAGCTCTGAGATGCGTCTAACACTTCCTCTCTCGCTTTCCTTCAAGGTGCAGAGCAAGCTCGCCCTGAGTACAAGGGTGCCTCCATCAATAATGAAGTCGCATACAGGCTCGCCTCTTGTGCAGCAAAGCTCGATATTTTCACCTATTTGACTACTTATATTTACATTATGCTCAAAAGGCGCACTAACTCTGATAGGAATATAGCCGATGCTTCTGTCCGCGTTAATTTCACACGCTATGGCATTAAACTGCAAAATTCCGCTAATTTTCGCTCCTTCTGCATCCATCCTGCAACCAAAGTCACGCACCTCAGCGCAGAGCCAGACGATGCTGTGCAAATTATCAGTACCGAGTGTCTCGGCATCTACCTTCTGCTCCACCTTAACATCGGTCACGTGGGAGGCGAGGAAGGTGGAATAGCTAAGCTCCTCATAGGCTGACGCGGTGCACGCGTCGGTGAGATATGCGTCGGTTACAACCTCGAGAGGCTCGTTTTCTATCGCGTATGCACTCACAAGAACCGTAGCGCTCGCCAAAAGTATTTTGTCATCTCCGTCCTCGCTGACGTCCACACCGACGTGCTTTACGCAGCCCGTCGCCACAATCGGTGCATCGGGAGAAGTGCCGCCTATGCTTACTGTCTCGGCGAATGGAACTGTCTTTGCGATTCTGAAGGGCGGCTGCTCGGGAGTCCTCACTATGGCGAATATAACAAGCTCTCCGCGTATTTCTACTCCGTTCTCCACTGTCCTTGTCTCAAGTATTTTTATCTCCGCACTCGACGCGATGACCTCAACGTCCTCGCCTGCCATACCCTCAAGTCTCTCTGCCTCCTCGGCATATTCCCTCTCGAGCTCCTCAGAGTAGATATATCTCTCCGAATTTATCACACGGGTGTCGACCTCGGGACTCGCATCGGAGGAAAAGACGTCGCCTGCGACCTCGGGCGCGCCCTCCTCCGTTACGGAAAACGTGCCTCTGAGCGCCCCCTTCAGGGCGACCTTTCTCGGTCCGGTTATTCTGACCGAGAGATTTGCAACTGCTATATCTGCGTCGCACCCGACGTATTTCTCACCGTCGGTCGGAAGGCTGAACGCATAATCACTGCTTGTCGAAAGGGAGGTAAGACGCCCCTCCGCATCTGCGTAAAGCAGCTCATATTCAACCGAGCCGCCCACGTCCACACTATCTCCCGACAGATACTTTCCGCTTGGCACTACCCGAGCCTTGCTCGAGAGCAGCTTTTTTATATCCCCCATATAATCGGGCAAAACGTAATCGCACGACGTTTCCACGTCTTTTCTTATCTTTCTGTTCATAGTCACCTCCATATTTTTTCAGTTAATGATATGAAGGCACACCGAAGGTTATTACACAAAACAAAAAAGGCATTGCTTTTTTCGCAATGCCCTTTTAAATGCGAGTAGCGTTCAGCTTTTGATGCAGATTTCGGCTCCCTCGAGCCGAAGCAGCAGTCACCTTCCCCGAGCATACTCGAAAAGGCGGAATATGCGCAAGAAATGCTCAGATTTTTAGCAGAATATCACGTTTTCTGCCTGAAGCCGTAGTAATCTACGGCGAACTTGGCAAAAAACGGGGGATTATGCAAAAATATGAGTATTTCTCACTGCAGACCCATTGATTCCATCAACCTCTTATTAAATTCCTCGGCTGTATTGTAGCCCATACGCTTCTGGCGGTTGTTCATGGCGGCGACCTCTATTACTACGGAGAGGTTACGGCCCGGGCAGACGGGGAGGGTTATGCTGGGGACATTGATGCCGAGGATATCTACGGTCTCGCTTTCGAGTCCGAGGCGATCGTACATCTTGCCCTGCTGCCAGTTTTCAAGATTGATAACAAGGTCTATCTTCTCTGTTTCCTTTACCGCTCCCATACCGAAAAGGCGACGCACGTCGACTATACCGATGCCGCGCAGCTCGACGTAATGGCGGATGAGTGCGGGCGCCTGACCTACAAGGGTGGTCGCAGACACTCTTTTGATTTCCACAGCATCGTCGGCAATAAGACGGTGACCGCGCTTGACGAGCTCTATTGCCGTCTCACTCTTACCCACTCCGGAGTCACCGAGGAGGAGAATACCCTCACCGTAGACCTCGACGAGAACTCCGTGACGGGTGATACGGGGGCCGAGCATAACGTTGAGATAGGAGATAAGCGCAGCCATAAACTCGGAGGTGCGCTCGGAGGTGCGGAGGAGGGGCACGTCATATTTTTCTGCCGCCTGTGCTGTAGTGGGGTCTATCTCGATGGATGAGGTTACGATAACGCTGACAGGCTTTGAACGGAAGAAGTCCTCCACGCGGCGGCGGCGCTCCTCGGGCTCAAGCTGGGCGAGGAAAAGGTTCTCAACCTTTCCTATTATCTGGATTCTTGCCTGCTCATAATGGTCGTAGAAGCCGACGAACTGAAGTCCCGGTCGGTTTACGCGGGAGCATGTTATCTCTATATCGTCGGGGAGCTTGGGCAGATATATGGCTTCGAGCGAAAATTTTTCTATCACCTTAGTGAGAGACACGGTGTTTTTTTCTTCCATCTTGGCACCTCTTTTTCTTTTTTACAATGGTATTGTAGCACAAGAGCGCGCGAATTGCAAACATTTTCTTAATTTTTTATTCTCTTTATTTTAAAATATATTGATTTTTATATTATTTTCTGTTAGAATAGTGAAAGTTTGAAGAAGAGAGGGATCTGTTATGAAAAAAATAAGTGCACTCTTTCTATTGCTGGTGACGGTGCTGACGCTTGTCGGATGCTCGGATTACAAGCCCGTCAAGAGCTCGGACGAAGAGGCAGAAACTGCGCTCACTATCTCCTACGACGGTGAGAGATACGAGGTGCCCTATGAGCTATATCGCTTCTTTTTTCTCAACTACAAGTCAAAAATAGACGGAGGGGACGCCTCGGTATGGTCGGGCAAGGAAAGGGAGCGCTATATCAACGATATCGATGAGCTTATCTACTCTGCCATTGCGGAGATATACGCGGTGTTTCACCTTTGCCTCAAGGCGGATATCGACCCTCATTCAAGACTTGTCAACGATACCATTGAAACCTATATTGCAGCAAGCGTAGAGGGCGGAACGGTGGACGGAATGATATTTGAGGGGCACGGCGGCGATTACGACAGATATCTTGCCAGCCTCAAGGAAAGAAATATGAACTACTCGGTTCAGGAAATCCTCTTCCGCTATGCGATATGCTCCGAGCTGCTTGACCGCGAGTTTGACTCCGAGATAAGCTACACCAATGATGAGATCGAGGACTTCTATTACAGCAACGAGTGTGCAAGAGTAATCCAGTGCTACTTCAGGCATCTCACCGAGGACGAAAAGGAGCTTTACCCCATCGAGGTAATAGAGGGCATCCGCGAGGGCATGGTGGCAAATGCAGGAAGCGAGGAGGCAATATGCGACTACGTCCTTGCTAACACTAACTTTCTCGATGAGATACGCGACGGTGTTATCATATCAAGATACAGCCTCGACAGGACCCACTACGGAGCGCTTACAGATGCGGCTCTGTCGCTGAAGAGCGGAGAGGTCAGCCGGACCGTCAAGGTTGTCACAGACGGCATTGTAGGCTACTATATTCTTTATAGAGCGGCAAAATCCACCGACCATCTCGAGAGCTGCTACGATGATGTTGAGACAACTTACATACAGAACGAGATAGGAAAGAGGCTTTACACAGCGGCAGAGGGAATTCTCTCAAATATCCAAAAGACCGCGGCGCTCACAGAGCGCGATTACGCGGCAATATCAATGGGGTAAGCTATGCTGAAGGATGGCGAACGACATTACAGAATAACGAGCGTCGGTCCCGACAAGATAAAGAAGGAGCGCATGCACGTGCTCGACTTTACGGTATCGGTCACCGATTTTCTGAACGAGCACTTCAGAGGTGCTATGAGCGTATACGTCGAGGGTATGCCCTTTGGCTACGCGGAGGTGAGCCCCGACGGGCTTGCCTACTTCATAAAGCTCTTGCTTATTGAAATTCTCGGTGAGCATATGCTGCACGCATCCATCACCTGCTCTCAACGGCAGATACGCATAGACGTGAATGCAGGAGGGCGGACACTGGAGCTTGACTGGGCGTTGCATATAGCAGAAAAATCCGGATTTTCGCTTACTGACGAGGGGGACGGAAAATACGTCCTCACCGCGCCCGTCATACCCGAGAGGCGCCCAAGCGTCTATGCTCACTCGCGCCGAGAGTTCTATTTCAGAATGCGTGATGTCTTTTTGTTATGAATAAATGAATAAATATTCGCTGATGCTGAAAATTTATTGCAATTTTGTGAAAAAATATTCATTTTACCTATTGACATTTTGCATACGAGGGTATAAAATAATAAAGTAATTTTTAACAACCGTTTTGGAGGAACGAAAAAATGAATAAGAATTCAATCAAAAAAGTAGTACTTGCATACTCGGGAGGACTTGACACGTCCATCATCATTCCGTGGCTCAAGGAAAACTACAACAACTGCGAGGTTATCGCCGTATCGGGTAACGTAGGTCAGGCAGACGAGCTTGACGGTCTGGAGGAAAAGGCGCTCAAGACGGGCGCATCCAAGCTCTACATCGAGGACCTCACCGACGAGTTTGTCGACGAGTACATAATTCCCACCGTTAAGGCAGGCGCGCTCTACGAGGACTATATGCTCGGCACCTCCTTCGCGCGTCCCATCATTGCTAAAAGAATAGTAGAGATTGCACTCGCAGAGGGTGCTGATGCAATCTGCCACGGCTGTACCGGTAAGGGCAACGACCAGGTTCGCTTTGAGCTTGCTATCAAGGCATTCGCACCCGATATGCCCGTCATCGCCCCCTGGCGCGAGTGGGACATCAAGTCCCGCGAGGAGGAAATTGACTACGCAGAGGCACACAATATTCCCCTCAAGATAAACCGCGAAACCAACTACTCCAAGGATAAGAACCTCTGGCACCTCAGCCACGAGGGTCTGGACCTCGAGGATGCAGGCAACGAGCCCATGTATGAGAAGGAGGGCTTCCTTGAAATGGGCGTATCTCCTCTCCAGGCTCCCGACACCCCCACCTACATCACCCTCGACTTCGAGGCAGGCGTGCCCGTAGCCTTCAACGGAGAGAAGATGAGTGCCAAAGAGATTATCCTCGCCCTCAACAAGGTCGGCGGTGCAAACGGCATCGGTCTGCTCGACATCGTGGAGAACCGTCTTGTCGGCATGAAGTGCCGCGGCGTGTATGAGACTCCCGGCGGAACTATACTCTACTTTGCACACAACTATCTTGAAACAATCTGTCTTGACAAGATGACCATGCACGAAAAGCAGAAGCTCGCTATCACCTTTGCCGAGCTCGTTTACAACGGTCAGTGGTACACTCCCCTTCGCGAGGCACTCTCCGCTTTTGTTGACTCCACCCAGAAGAACGTAACGGGCAAGGTAAGGCTCAAGCTCTACAAGGGCAATATCATTAAGGCAGGCGTATGGAGCGACTACTCCCTCTACTCCGAGGAGATTGCTACCTTCGGAGAGGACGATGTTTACAACCAGGCTGACAGTGCAGGCTTCATCAACCTTTTCGGCCTTCCCATCAAGGTGCAGGCGCAGGTTAACGCAAGAAACAAGAAATAATAGCAAATAATTTTTAAGGATTTCAGTTATGGAAAAGATGTGGGCAGGCAGGTTTCTGAAGGCGCTCGACAAAACGGCAGACGGCTTCAACTCCTCCATTCACTTTGATAAAAGGCTCTATCGCCACGACATTACGGGCTCGCTCGCACACGCGGCAATGCTCCACGAGGTGGGCATCCTCACCGCACAGGAGCTCTCCCTTATAACCGAGGGGCTGGGCAAAATACTTGACGAGCTCGAGGAGGGCACGCTTACCTTCGACGAGGATGCCGAGGATATACATATGTTTGTCGAGGCGGAGCTTACCAAGAGAATAGGCGACGCAGGCAAGAAGCTGCACACAGCGAGAAGCCGCAACGACCAGGTTGCGCTCGACCTGCGCCTCTATATGCGAGACGAGGCGAGTGAGGTCTGCGGACTGCTTCGCTCTCTTATAGAATCACTGCTCTACGTTGCCGAGGCAAACCGCGAGACTATCATGCCCGGATACACTCACCTGCAGAGAGCTCAGCCAATAACCTTCGCCCACCATCTTATGGCATACTGCATGATGTTTACCCGTGATATAACGAGAATAGAGGATGCTGTACGGAGAATGAACTATTCCCCGCTTGGCTCCTCTGCTCTCGCGGGTACGACCCACCCCATCGACCGCGATGCGGTTGCCGAGGCACTCGGCTTTGACGGGGTGAGCATGAACTCGATAGACGGAGTCTCCGACAGAGACTACTGCGTCGAGCTTGAGGCGGCATTCTCGCTCATAATGACACATCTCTCCCGCCTATCCGAGGAAATCATCCTCTGGTCGAGCTGGGAATTCAAGTTTGTCGAGTTGGATGACGCATACACCACCGGCTCGTCGATAATGCCGCAGAAGAAGAACCCCGATATGGCGGAGCTTGTGCGCGGCAAGTGCGGCAGAGTCTACGGCGACCTTATGGCAACGCTCACGGTGCTCAAGGGCATCCCTCTGGCATACAACAAGGATATGCAGGAGGACAAGGAGGCAATCTTCGACGCAACCGACACGGTAAAGAAGTGCCTCGAGGTCTTTATCCCCATGATAAGGACAATGACACCTATAAAAGAGAATATGTATGCCGCGTGTAAGCGCGGATTTATAAATGCGACCGACCTCGCCGACTACCTCACCCGTCGCGGTATGCCCTTCAGGACTGCGTACAAAACGGTGGGCACCCTTGTCGCAAGGTGCGTCGGAGAGGGCAAGACCCTCGACGAGATATCCCTCGCAGAATACAAAGAGCTCTCACCCCTCTTTGAGGAGGACCTGTACGATGAGATCTCACTTGAGAATTGCGTCAGAAAGAGAGTCTCCAAGGGAGGCACGGGCTTTGCCTCGCTTGACGGTCAGATAGAATACGTCAGAGGTTTTTTGAAATGAAGAAGATATTTATAGACGGCAAGGCAGGCACCACGGGTCTGCGCATCGAGGAGAGGCTCTCGGGTCGCGACGACGTTGAGATTGTTTCCCTCCCCGACGAGCTGCGCAAGGACACCGAGGCAAGACGGGAGATTATCAACTCGTCGGACATCGTTTTCCTCTGTCTGCCCGACGACGCTGCACGCGAGGCGGTCTCGCTCATAAAAAATGAGCACGTTACGGTCATTGATGCCTCGACCGCGCACCGCACCAATCCCGCGTGGGCATACGGCTTTCCCGAGCTGGACGAGAGCTTTGAGGAAAAGATAAGAACGAGCAACCGTATTGCCGTGCCCGGCTGTCACGCCAGCGGCTTTATCGCGCTTGTATATCCGCTCATCAAGGCGGGCATCATCAGTAAGACGGCACATCTGTGCGCGCACTCGCTCACAGGATACAGCGGCGGCGGAAAAAAGATGATTGCCGAGTATGAGGCAGCCGAAAGACCTGAACTTCTCGAAGCACCGAGACAGTACGGTATCACCCAGATGCATAAGCATCTGCCCGAAATGAAGGCAATAACGGGGCTCGAGTGCGAGCCGCACTTTTCTCCCATTGTATCGAGCTTTTACTCGGGAATGGAGGTAACTGTTCCCCTCTTTGCGAGCGATATCCACGGTACAGCGGAGGACATCAGAAGAATCTACCGCGAGCGCTATGCATCGGATATTATCCGCTACTGTGAGGATAGCGAGGGGGGCTTCCTTTCCGCCGCTGCATACTCAGGGCTTGACAGCATGGGCATCGGAGTATACGGCAACGACGAGCGAATCCTGCTTGTGGCAAGATATGACAACCTGGGCAAGGGCGCCTCGGGCGCGGCAGTTGAGTGTCTCAACGTAAAACTCGGCTGTGATAAGACGAAAACACTTTCTTTGTAATATAGAGGACAGATATGGAAATAATTACCGGCGGCGTCTGTGCCGCGAAGGGCTTTACCGCGAGCGGAATTCACTGCGGCATCAGAAAGAACAAGACCAAGCGCGACCTCGCTCTGATTTACTCGGAGGTGCGTGCCTCGGCGGCAGCGGTTTACACCACAAACAAGGTGAAGGGCGCGCCCCTCACCGTAACGAAGAACAATATTGCAGACGGCTATGCAAGAGCCGTGATATGCAACAGCGGCAACGCCAACACCTGCAACGCAAACGGAATTGAGATTGCAACCGAGACCTGCAGACACCTCGGCGAGGCTCTCGGCATCGAGGGGAGCGACGTTGTTGTGGCTTCTACGGGTGTAATCGGTCAGCCCCTCGATATCACCCCCATCAAAAACGGCATTCCGGAGCTTGTCGGCGCGCTCTCGACAGATGGCAGCGACAACGCGGCGGAGGGTATTATGACCACCGACACAAGGAAAAAGGAGATTGCCGTCAGCTTTACCGTAGGCGGCAAGGAATGCAGGATAGGCGGCATTGCAAAGGGCTCGGGTATGATACACCCGAATATGGCGACGATGCTCGTTTTCATCACCACAGACTGTGCAATTTCTCCCGCTATGCTCTCGCGTGCCCTCTCTTCCGACATACAGACCACCTTCAATATGGTGAGCGTGGACGGAGATACCTCGACTAACGATATGGTTACAGTGCTGGCAAACGGTATGGCAGCAAACGAGGAAATAACCGACACGGGTGCCGACTTTGACGAGTTTATGAAGGCACTCAACACAGTTACCGTATATCTGTGCCGCAGGATTGCGGCAGACGGAGAGGGAGCGACAAAGCTGCTCGAGTGTACCGTCTCGGGTGCCAAGGACGACTTATGTGCGAGGGCTATCGCCAAGAGCGTCATCTGTTCATCTCTTGTAAAGGCAGCAATGTTTGGCTCCGATGCCAACTGGGGCAGAGTGCTCTGCGCTATCGGATACAGCGGTGTCGAGGTCGACGTCGAAAGGGTTGGCGTCAGCTTCACATCCGCCGCAGGAACGATAAAGGTCTGCGAAAACGGAGCAGGCATAGACTTCTCCGAGGAGGTTGCGAAGAAGATACTCCTCGAGGACGAGATAACGATAGAGGTAACCCTCGGCGACGGTGACGCGGCAAGCGTTGCCTGGGGCTGCGACCTCACCTACGACTACGTAAAGATTAACGGAGATTATAGAACGTAATGGCACTTGAACTTTCTAACGCACAGCGCGCCGAGGTGCTCATCCAGGCGCTCCCCCTTATTCAGAAGTATTACGGCAAGGTCGTCGTTGTGAAATACGGCGGAAACGCCATGATAAACGACCAGCTCAAGGAGCAGGTTATGGAGGACATCGTGCTCCTCCATCTCATAGGAGTTAAAATCGTGCTCGTCCACGGAGGCGGTCCCGAGATAACCGACACGCTCAAAAGGTTCGGCAAGGAGAGCAAATTCCACAACGGGCTTCGCGTCACCGACAAGGAGACCGCAGACGTCGTGCAGATGGTGCTCGCGGGCAAGATAAACAAGAGCCTTGTCAACCTGCTCGAGACGAAGGGAGCCGATGCAATTGGTCTGTCGGGTCTTGACGGTCATATGATCAGAGCGGAAATGAAGGACGAGGCACTCGGCTACGTCGGCAAGATTACAAAGGTCGACGTAAAGCCAATTAACGATATCCTCGAGAAGGGCTACATCCCCGTCGTCTCCACCATTGGCTGCGACAAGGAGGGCAACGTGTATAACATCAATGCCGACACCGCTGCCGCGTACATCGCAGGCGCCATGGGCGCGTGGCGCCTTTACACCATGACAGACATCGAGGGAATCCTGCGCGACAAGGACGACCACACCTCCATCATTTCCTGCATCGACCTCAAGGAGGCAGAGGAGCTGTTCAGGACGGGAGTCATCTCGGGCGGCATGATACCCAAGGTTGAGTGCTGCATCGATGCTATCAACCTCGGCGTTAAGAAGGTTACAATAATAGACGGCAGAGTGCCCCACGCGCTCCTCATCGAGACTCTTACTAATGAGGGTGCAGGCACTATGGTTATAAGAGATAAGAAAAATGATAAGCACTAAACAAAATGATAAAAATTACGTCGCCTCAACCTACGCAAGATTCGATTTAGAAATCACACGGGGTAAGGGGTCGCTCGTTTACGACAGCGAGGGACGGGAGTATATCGACCTCTCGAGCGGAATTGCGACAAACACCTTCGGAATGTGCGACAGTGAGTGGACCGAGGCTGTTACAAGACAGCTCTCCCTCTTCCAGCATACCTCAAATCTGTATTACAGCGAGCCCTGCGCGACTCTGGCAAGAATGCTGTCCGAGAGAACGGGAGCGAAGAAGGTATTCTTCTCCAACTCCGGCGCTGAGGCAAACGAATGCGCCATCAAGGTGGCGAGAAAATGGGCGAGGGAAAACAAGCCCGAGGGACACAACACCATAATTACCCTCAAAAACAGCTTCCACGGCAGGACGGTGACTACCCTCTCCGCAACAGGACAGGACACCTTCCACACCGACTTTCACCCCTTTACCGAGGGCTTCGTATACGCGGAGGCAAACAACTCTCAAGCTCTCGTCGAACTGGTGAAGAGCACCCCCTGCTGTGCCATTATGGTCGAGCTCGTTCAGGGAGAAGGCGGCGTTATGGCTCTTGACGGTGAGTTTGTCGATACCGTCAAGGCTCTTGCAAGGGAGCACGAGCTGCTTATTATTGTCGACGAGGTCCAGACGGGCAACGGCAGATGCGGCAGCCTCTACGCATATATGCAGTACGGTCTGACACCCGACGTAGTCACAACAGCCAAGGGACTTGGCGGCGGTCTTCCCATCGGTGCAACGATGATGTTCGATAGGGTTGAGGGCACGCTTACCCCGGGCTCACACGGCTCCACCTTCGGTGGCAATCCCGTCAGCTGCGCGGCTGCAATCTCGGTGCTGAAGCGGATTGACGACACTCTTCTTGCCGACGTCAGAAGGAAGAGCGAGTATATAAAAAAGGCGCTCACGGGCGCAAAGGGTATCAAGAGCGTATCGGGTCTTGGACTTATGCTAGGTATTGAAACCGAGCGTGATGCAGGCGAGATAATCCGCGAGTGCATGGAGCTCGGCGTCCTTCCCATCAAGGCTAAGCACAAGGTAAGACTGCTCCCCGCGCTTAACATCCCCGACGAGCTTCTTCAGCGCGCGATTGACGTAATTAAGACCGTTGCGGCAAGATAAAGGAGAACCAAGATGTATAAGTTTAACGAAGATAATATGAATTTTCTCAAGGGTCGCGACTTTTTAAAGCTGCTTGACCTCACCCCGTGTGAAATTTCCGATCTTATCACACTCGCCGAGGAGCTCAAGGACAGAAAGAAAAAGGGCATTCCCCACGAATTCTATAAGGGAAGGAACATCGCCCTGATTTTTGAAAAAACGAGCACCAGAACGCGCTGCAGCTTTGAGGTGGCGGCGCACGACCTCGGTATGCAAGTTACCTACCTCGATCCGACTGGCTCACAGATAGGAAAGAAGGAGAGCATCGCCGACACAGCTCGCGTGCTTGCCTCAATCTATGACGGCATCGAATACCGCGGCTACGGTCAGGCTATCGTAGAGGAGCTTGCAAGGTATTCCAAGGTTCCCGTTTGGAACGGACTTACCAACGAGTTCCACCCCACGCAGATACTTGCCGACTTTCTCACAATCAAGGAGCATTTCGGAACACTCAAGGGTGTGAAGCTCGTATATATGGGTGACGCGCGCTACAACATGGGCAACTCGCTTATGGTGGGTGCGGCAAAGATGGGGCTTGACTTCGTCGCCTGCGCCCCCTCCAAGTACTTCCCCGACCCTATGCTTGTCGTTGAATGCCGCAAAATAGCAAAGCAAACGGGTGCTACCATAACCCTTGAAACCGACCCGAAAAAGGCTGTCAAGGACGCAAAAGTCATCTACACAGACGTGTGGGTATCCATGGGCGAGCCCTTCGACGTCTGGGAGGAGAGAATCAACGATCTCGCTCCCTACCAGGTTAACACCGCGCTTATGAACGCAGCGGCTCCCGATGCAGTATTTATGCACTGCCTGCCCGCCTTCCACGACCTCAACACGGGCGTAGGCAGAGAGATGGGTGAGAGATTCGACCGCGACTCTATGGAGGTCACCAACGAGGTATTTGAGTCCGAGCGGTCCATCGTATTTGAGGAAGCGGAAAACAGAATGCACACGATTAAGGCGGTTATGGCTGCTACGCTGTGATTCCTTATTATAAAATTTTCAAAAAAAGGAAGACAGGCGATTTCGCTTGCCTTCCTTTTTTTATTATGCCCTGTTCATTTCCCTATTTTTTCTACACATAGTTTATCCCTCGCAGCAGAAAATAATTTCAGTAAACGAGATGGGATGATATAGGTATGAAACGAATAGCTTTAAAGGCAGTTAAGTGCCTTTTGATTTTTATATACACACTTGCCTCACTTGTCAGCCTCCCGAAGGCAGAGAGTTGCACAGAGCCTTACGTAAAATGCGACACGGGTTCGGATGCCAGCACCTTCATTGCTGGAGAGGCGCGTACTGCGGCGCGCGATGTAAATGTCTCCTCGCGCTTTTATGAGCTCTTCTTCGGCAGCGATGAGGAGAAAAATAATCCCCTTATGCTCTACCCGGGCGGAGGCGTATTCGGACTTCTTATAAACGAGGAGGGAGTCACCGTCACAGCTACCTCACAGTCTCGGGTGCTCCGCGCAGGCGATAGGATAGTTGCAGTGAACGGAGCACCGATATCCTCAGCAAAGGAGGTTGAGGAGGCTGTAAGCTCCTCGGGCGGCAAGAAACTCTCGCTTGATATTATAAGAGGAGGAGAGAGGATATGCGTGACCGTCACGCCAAGGATGGAATACGGTGCATATCGCCTCGGAGTGAAGCTCCGCTCCCAAACGGCAGGCATAGGCACGGTTACCTTCGTCGACCCAGATACCCTATCATTTGGCGGACTCGGTCACGGAGTTACCGACGGGGGTAGCGGAGAATTCGTTACCATAAAGCACGCCGACGCGCTTACGGTTGCGCTGGGCGGCTGCAAGCGAGGAGAGTGCGGCAGCGCGGGTGAGCTTACGGGTGTTCTGAAGCAGGACGACGTCGGTGACATAGTCAAAAACTGTGAATCCGGCGTATTCGGTGTGCTCACCTCCCTGCCCGATTACTGCACCAAGCCCATGCCCGTCGGCACGCGCGAGGAGCTCATAGAGGGAGAGGCGGAGATAATCTCCACAGTAAAAAACGGCTACCGCGAGCACTACAAGATAGAAATCTACGACGTTGATCAGAGCTCCGTCGGCTCCAAGTCCTTCAAAATCCGAGTCACCGACCCAACCCTCATCGCCCTCACGGGCGGCATAGTACGCGGCATGAGCGGCTCACCCATCATCCAAAACGGCAAGCTCGTCGGCGCAGTAACACATGTAATGGTGGCAAATCCAACCGAAGGCTACGGGATATTTATAGAAAATATGCTGAATGCGGCAGAAAATCAAGTACAGCCGAAGGCGGCATAAAGAAAAAAGAGGGCATTGCCCTCTTTTTATATTTTGATATTAAATTTTTGTAAGATATTCTTAAATTTATCCTGAGCCGAAAGGCAGGTGTCGGTAAGGAATCCTCGCTCGGAATCCCATTCCTTAAGCCCTCGGTAATAAAAGAGCTTATGCTCCTCGTCTATGATAAACGGAACTATATTATGCTTTAAGCATTCACCGAACATAATAAGTCTGCCTACTCTGCCGTTTCCGTCTTGAAAGGGGTGTATGCGCTCAAAAGCTACGTGAAATGCCACAATGTCCTCAAAGTTTTTTTCGCTTTTTCCGTTGTATGCGCTTATAAGAGCCGCCATTTCCGAAGCTACATTTTGCGGCTCTGCGGTATCGATTCCGCCAACCTCGTTGGGTAGCTTCTTGTATTCACCCACTTTGAACCAATCAAGGCGGCTGTCGCTCGTTCCGCTTTTCAAGAGGAAATGCAGTTCCTTGATGTATCGCTCCGAAAGCGTAAGATGAGCATTATCTATCATACAGTCAATACATCTGAAATGATTTGACGTTTCAATAATATCATCAACGTTGAATACCTTTTCGGAAAGTCCTATCGTGTTGGTTTCAAAGATATATCGCGTTTCGTCGTGAGTCAGGCGAGACCCCTCAATATGATTTGAATTATAAGTCAGATCTATCTGCACTCTGTGATAAATACCGCCCGAAAGACGCGTCGTCTTTTCCTCACGCAAAATATCAAGCAGCGTGCGTTTTTTGTCCGAGCGCACAGCTCTTTTAGGCTTCTCTGCAAGCTCGGGAATTTCCCAAATCTTACCCACAAGGCGCGCCCCGGCAACTCGCCCCTCTCTGCAATAATTCCTAACACTTCGCTCGGAAATCTCCCATTTTAGAGCCGCCTCGGCTACCGAAATATATTTCATAATAATCTCCTCAAAAACCGTTATCGGCAATTTGTACTGTTATTATACCACATTATCGGCAAAATATCAAGTATTTTCACAAAGCTTTTTAAGAGTTATTTTGCCGATAGGCGCAAAAATTGAGAGGGCTGCCCCATCATCCAAGACGGAAAGCTTATAGGCGCGGTAACGCACGTAATACTCCTTGCGAGCTTCGCCGCTCAAGCGGCGGCACTCCGTGCTTGGCTCCGTTTGCGGAGCGCTCGCGGAGCAAGCTCGTCGACTCGTTTCGCTTGATTATGTGTAGCAGACCCCACCGAGGGGTATGGGATTTTTATTGAGAATATGCTATCGGCGGCTGAGAGTCAGGCTATGCCGAAGGCAGCCTGACGCCGTCCAACTAAGTTCGCCTATCGGCGAGTGAAGTTCACATTGTGAGTGAAGTTTCCTCAAGGAAGTGAAGTTCGCGCCAACGCGCGAGTGGAATATTAGATAGGCGAGCTTAACTTCACTTTGCGACATAGGAGTAAAACTTCACTACGAGCTAAGCGAATAACTTCACTTTTGCGCTAACAAAAACTTCACCGAATGACACGAAGAGTCAAATTTCAATAAAAAAGTTGTCCCTAGCATAACACACGAAACGAGTGAGTTACAATAGGGACAACTTTGTTTTGTCCGAACCTGTTCATTTTTTAGAGAAAGCATGTTTCCTTTTTATAACATACTACTCTTCCTTTGATGATATCACTTTATTTATTAATGCTATTTTCGTTGGATCTTGTTCTCATAAATTTAATACGTCAGAATCTTAAAACATAGTTAAGCGAACCGCTGGCTCGTTGTTCCGCCTTCACGATAAACTCACATTTTTCGCCGTGGACGGCAAAGGGGACGTCTTCCTCGCGCAGGGTTATACTTTTCGGTATTTTTCCGTGCGCCACAACCTTAACATCACCAAGATCGCTGATGCCGCGAATCTCGGGTATGGAGTTGTTTATTATATCATGACCGTTATCCCTTCTTCCGCTAAAGGAACCCTTACGCTCGCCAACGGTTAACATCAGCTCGGAGTTTCTGATACCGCTCGAGGTGATCTCAGTGAGTGCGTATCCTCCCTGCTGATAATCGTAAGTGTATCCGTCATCCTCATATATAGCCGTGCTTCCCGACTCCGACGAAGGATAGAGATTGATCACGTACTCATGCTCCCTCTCGGTGAGATACCTCTGAGGTGTCATAGTTACGATAATAGCTCCGCTCTTTACAAACAAGGCTCCGCCAATCCTCTCGGGTGGTATGTATTTTATACTCCGACCACCGACTATGCTCTCACCTGTAAAGTAATCTATCCACTCCCCCTCGGGCAGTGTAAGATTCATATCAAACACTCCGACAAACAATGAGTCACCGAGCATATACGCATTCTTGACATTATCAAACTTGTCAGTGTCACTATATACAAGCGGAAGGGGTCTCAACATTGGTACTCCGTCCCTGTGTGCAATAAAGGACGTGTAATAAAGATACGGGAACAAAGACGAGCGCATCAAAGAATAAGACTTGTATATTTCTTTAAGCTCTTCTCCCAGATACCATGGATAGTTCCAGTAGCTCCAGTTGTTCTGCTGAGTCCATGGCATAAGAAATCCGTAGTGCATCGACTGCAAGTTGGTTACATCTATATCGCAACCCGAATTTGAATGCCCGCACATTGCATAATTCATAACCGACACCAGCGTCTTAGGACCGCCACCTGTATCTCCCGCCCACGTTGCAGCATATTGTTGAGTACCAACATAGGCACAAGATGTATTTATCATCAGACGTCTTCCGTTATACTCCTTGTGCCCCTCTGCCATATCCTTTGCAAGTAAAACGGGGTAAACATTGTGCACCTCGTTGTCATGGAACCTTCCGCCCCAAAGTCTATCGGGATGTGCCAAGACCTGATTTGAAGCGTCAAGCTTGAAAGCAGCGGCGCCGTTATCAACGAATTTTTTCAGGTGCTCGAACCATCTTTCTCCTATTTTAGTTATTTTATCCTGATATATTGCAGACTGTCCCAAATGCACATCCAATATCTCAGCATCCTCCGCAAACTCATAATTCTCAACGTACGGATGCGCGTTTTCCTCGTTATATATAACGTCATAGTCCTCACAAAGCCACAACGAAAGCTGCATGCCCATTCTTCTGAGATTGTGGAAAAACGTGCCGCTGTCACTCGTGTTTGACGGTTTCCAATAAGGTATATAGAATTTTTCATCATTCCACTTTTTATCGACTGAGAAGTCGTAATTCTTGCTCATCCAATACGGCTCAAGACCCATACAGTCGCACGGTATACCCATTTCACGATAAAGGCGAGTGTATTCGAGTAGTTGTGCATCGTTTATACGTTCATTATTTACGACCGTTAATCCATAAGCAAATTTAGGAAGAAGTATAGGTCTGCCCGTTATTTCGGTTATTGACGTTGTCAAACCAAGGAGAGTGTCACTTTTGAACAAATAAATATCTGACTGACCGCCCAAAACGCAAATGCTCATCTCATCACTGTTAGTGTATCCGAGATCAAAGACAGAACGGTAGGTGGTATTGACGAACAGCGCCCAACCGTCACTTGAAAGAAGTATCGGCATTGGTCCGTAACAGCGTACGTTTTCCTTGTTAAGAGCTATTCGCATACCTCTTATCATCAATCTTTCGCGGTTAGAGTCACCGAGTCCAAACAAACGCTCCTTATCAGATAGCTGAACTTTGATAGAATATCCGTCCTTATATTCCTTTAACGAGAAGGTAACCTCTCGCTTTACTCCAAATACGACTGAATCGCCAACAATTCTTATATACGCAGAATCTGCGACGGGGACGTCCTGCCCCTTTAGTATTCCGTAACGGCTAAGCATTGATTTGCTTTCGTCAGTGCTCCTGACGTGATACGCATTTTTGCCAACCTGAAAAATCTTAAGTTCCATATGCTCCTCCAAAAAGCTTTGTATGTTTATTATAGCACAGCCAGTTTGCTATGAAAATGATATTTATAAATAACATCGCGTGCGAAGTTGTCAAAAATTAAGATCATTTTTATTTTATATCTTGAAAAAGCGCTGTAAATTGGTTTATACTAAAAGTGATTTTTGTTTTATTAAGGTTATGTATGATATGGAAATATTAAGATTTCATTTTGCGCATAGAGAATACGTACCCGAGCTGACGGAGATGGTTCCGATAGTCTCGGATCTGACATTTTGCTTTGATGGGGAGATGCACTATATAATAAATGGAGAGGAGCTGACACTAAGATCGGGTGATGCCCTTTTCATTCCCAAAGGTACGAAAAGACGGCGCCTTTACACTAACATGCCGAACTACTATGCCAGTATAAATATACTTCACGATGAGCCCCTTGTGCCAAGCATATGCGGAGTTGTGAGAGGCTGTGCTGACCACGAGGTATTGTATTTAATAAAGCTTATGGAACGCTCAATAAAAACGGTTTCACTTTTATCGCAGGATAAATGTGTGGGGATTTTCACCTACCTTTACTCCGCAGTATCGGAAATGGCTTGCGACATTGACACACATGAAATACGAGTGATAAAGCAATACATAGCAGATAATATCAGAGATCGGATAACATTAGAGGAGCTTGCCAAAGTTGCTCATTTTACACCGCAATACCTATGCTCGACATTCAAAAAACAAACAGGAATAACACCGATGCAATATGTCTTAAAGCAGCGTATAGAGCTTGCAAAGCGTATGATTATAACATATCCCATTCCTTTATACGAAATTGCTCAACGATGCGGTTTTAACGATTATTGCAGTTTTTCGCACTTCTTTAAAAAGCACGAAGGCATATCGGTATCGGAATATAGACGATCTATAGGATTATCTTAACAAATGGTGTGAAACCTGTCAACAATTTGTAAAATCGTGTTGTCCTTTATTGACCACACTCCTGTCGGGCTCACCCATAATCCAAAACGGAAAGCTTGTGGGAGCTGTGACACACGTGCTTGTTGCAAATCCAACCGAGGGGTATGGGATATTCATAGAGAATATGTTAAGTGCGGCAAGCCAGCAAGCGGAGCGTAAAGCCGCATAAATTATAAAACTCGGACATTTAATGAAATGCCCGAGTTTTTACCTTTAGAGAGCAAGATGTTGAAAGCATACCAAGAAAGTGCGGTATAAAGCGAGGTGTCCCCATTTTCACAGGCTGAAGCCTTTTCGGTCAGCCGACATCCCGTTTTAGTTTGTTACTTTTACATATTAATTTAAATATAACTTGATTTTTAGAGGCATTATGTTATAATAACACTGAAAACAGTAAACGGGAGGAGCTCTATCATGGCACAGACACATAAGAGCGTAAACGAATGCATTTTTATGCTCGATTGCGCGAGAAAATACTTTACACCCGAGTGGATAAAGAGGCTGATCGACGAGATAAGTGCAGTCGGCTATAACGCAATAAACATACACTTTGCCGAGGACGTTGCAGTGCGCCTCGAGTCGAAGAAATTCCCCTGGCTTGCAGGTGGCGACCATATACTCTGCTCCTTCGGCGAGGAGTACGGCTGTCCCGAGAATAACGGCGACTACATAACTCAGGAGGATATGGCGGATATTGTAAGATACGCGCAATCTCGCGGACTTGACGTTATCCCCTCTCTCGACTCTCCCGGACACATGACCTATGCGGTCAAGAAATACAAGGAGCGCTTTGGCATAGATATCGGCAACTACTTCCACAAAAACGGAAAAACTGCAATCGTGCAGACGATGGGCGAGAACGGAGAGACTCCGAGAGTTCCCTACTCTCGAGGAATTGACATTTCAAACGCCGAGGCGGTTGCCTTCGTAAAGGAGCTCTACCTCGAGTACGGCACCTTCTTCCGCGAGCTCGGCTGCACGAGCTTTGACATAGGAGGCGACGAGCTTCTCGGCTGGGGAGATGCGGGCAGCATTGACAAAACGGTGCCCAAGTGGTGCAACCTCGACCACTGGGAGGCACACGCAAGAGCTCTGACGGGCAACCCGAAGGCTGTGGCATACGACGCGTTTATCCTCTATATGAACGATATTTCCGCCCTGCTTCGCTCGCTCGGTTATACCTCTATCCGTATGTGGAACGACGACGTCTACCGCCACTCAGACACAATGTGGCAGGAGGCTACCCAGCTTGACAAGGATATTGACGTACAGTTCTGGTCACCCCACACTAACGGAGGAGAGAACACCGCGCAATACTATATAGACCGCGGTCACAACCTTTATAATTTCGCACGCCCCTATACCTATTACACTCTCTATCCGATAGGACGCAACCCCTCTTACGTAACTCCCGAGGCGATTATGAAGGAATGGGACCCCTACCTTTTTGCAGCTGATAACTCCGAGTGTGACCCCGGCAACAGCGGCTACATCTTCCCACCCTTCAAGGAGGGCAACCGTATTACAGCACCGAATGAGAAGGTAAAGGGCGCAGGCTTCTGTCTCTGGTGCGACACCCCCGGTGCCGAAACCCAAGAGGAGCTGCTGGAGCACATCCGCCCCTACTTCACCGCCATTGCGAAGAAGACGCGCGGCAATTACTGATAATTAAAAAGCAACAAAAAAAGGAGATACCTTGGCGGTATCTCCTTTTTTTATTTCAAGCTATCTACGTAGCGGCAGGCAGCCAGCGCTGCAACAGCGCCATCCGCGGTGGCGGTGGTTACCTGACGGACGCTCTTTGTGCGACAGTCACCTGCGACGAACACGCCCTCAAAGCCCGTTTTGGGAAGGCAGTCCTCGCCTGCAACGACGTAGCCGCGCTCGTCTAGCTCAAGCATTTTTGAGAACATCTCGTTTTCGGGAATCTGTCCGATTGCAACAAAGACTCCGTCAACTGCAAGCTCGCTCTCCTCGCCTGTCTCAAGATTCATAAGTCTGATGGCGCGGAGCGCTCCGTCCTCGGAAACAAGCTCGGTAACAACGGTGGAGAGTATAACTGAAACGTTATCGCGCTTTTCAATAGCGCTGATAAGACTGCCCTCGCCCGTAAGGAAGCCGAGATTCTGGACAACGTGAACCCTCTCGCAGCCCTCGGAGAGCAATACCGTCTCCTGAAGCGCGGTGTTGCCGCCGCCGATTATTGCGACCGTCTTGCCCTTGTAGAAGGCACCGTCGCACACGGCACAGTAGGATACGCCCTCACCGACAAGCTCCTCCTCACCCTCAAGACCGAGTGTGCGGTGCTTCGAGCCCGTCGCGATTATTACAGATTTGCCCTCAAATGCATTGTTTTCTGTAATTACGAGGTACCCCGTGTCAATTTTTTCGACCGATTTAACCTCGTCGAGCTCTATCTCGGCGCCATGGGTCATAACCTGCTCGAGCAGCTTCTCCGCGAGCTCATTGCCACTCATAACAAGGTAGCCGGGGTAGTTCTCCACCCTCGGAGAATGGGTTATCTGTCCGCCGAAGGTTGAGCGCTCCACAAGGAGGACACTCTTCTCTGCGCGGCGCGCATAGAGCGCCGCTGTGAGACCTGCGGGACCCGCACCAATTATGATAATATCGTACACGGGTGCCTCCTATTACTTGCGCTCGGTGAACGCCTTAATGTTGGAGAGATTTACGACCTTCTCTACCTTTCCGTCCTTTATGCTGATAAGGGTGGGAGCCTGACGAATGCCGTACTGCTCGGTGAGCTCGGGATTCTCATGCGCCATGAGCTTCTCATAGGAGATGCCCGCCTTGTCAAGGAAAAGAGTTGCCGCCTTACAGTTGGGGCAGGTGGGGGTTGCGAAGAGGAGAACCTTCTCCTCAAGTGTATCAGCAGCCTCGAGCGCACACTCGTCGACTACCGCGCTAAGGTTAAGGGGAGATTTGCCGGTGAGCTTCTTCTCGGAGTATACGCGTCTGTCCTTATATTCCTTTGCCTTACCGTCGTTCCAGTTCTGAACGGGGCGATAGTAGCCCGTGATACGGCTGTAAACCTCGGTCTTTGCTCCGCACTCGGGGCAGCTGTAATGCTCGCCTGCGATGTAGCCGTGATTCTGGCATACGGAGTAGGTGGGAGAGAGGGTGTAGTAAGGAAGCTTGTAGTTCTCTGCGATTGTGCGGATAAGAGTCGCTGCACTCTTCCAGTCGGGGAGCTTCTCACCGAGGAAGGCGTGGAATACGGTACCCGATGTGTAGAGGGTCTGAAGATCGTCCTGAATATCGAGAGCCGCAAAGATATCGTCGGTGAAGTTAACGGGAAGGTGAGAGGAGTTGGTGTAGTAGGGAGTGTCGCCGGGCTTGGACGCATTCTTGATGTCGGGATAGCGACGAAGGTCGTGCTTAGCAAGGCGGTAAGAGGTAGACTCTGCGGGAGTTGCCTCAAGGTTGTAGAGGTCGCCGTACTCCTCCTGGTAGTCGGAGAGACGCTCACGCATGTGGTTAAGAACCTCCTTGGTGAACTCCTGGGTCTCGGGGCTGGTCATATCCTTGCCGAGCCACTTTGCGTTAAGACCAACCTCGTTCATACCAACAAGACCGATAGTCGAGAAGTGGTTAGCAAAGGTGCCAAGGTAGCGCTTGGTGTAGGGGTAAAGTCCCTCGTCGAGGAGCTTGGTGATTACGGTACGCTTGATCTTGAGAGAGCGAGCGGAGATGTCCATAAGGTGGTCGAGTCTCTTGTAGAAGTCCTCCTTGTCAGCGGCAAGGTATGCGATTCTCGGCATATTGATGGTAACAACGCCGACAGAGCCGGTGGACTCACCGCTACCGAAGAAGCCGCCCGACTTCTTTCTGAGCTCACGGAGGTCAAGACGGAGACGGCAGCACATCGAGCGAACGTCGCTGGGCTCCATATCCGAGTTGATATAGTTGGAGAAATAGGGAGTGCCGTACTTCGAGGTCATCTCAAAGAGAAGCTTGTTGTTCTCGGTCTCGGACCAGTCGAAGTCACGGGTGATGGAATAGGTGGGAATAGGATACTGGAAGCCTCTGCCGTTTGCGTCGCCCTCGATCATCGTCTCGATGAACGCACGGTTGACCATATCCATCTCACGCTTACAATCCTTGTACTTGAAGGGCATCTCCTTGCCGCCTACGATAGCGGGAAGCTCAGCGAGGTCAGCGGGAACGGTCCAGTCAAGGGTGATGTTGGAGAAGGGAGCCTGAGTACCCCATCTCGAGGGAGTGTTTACACCGTAGATAAAGGACTCAACGCACTTCTTTACTGCATCGTAGGAGAGGTTGTCGGCCTTTACAAAGGGTGCAAGGTAGGTATCGAAGGAGGAGAACGCCTGCGCGCCTGCCCACTCATTCTGCATGATTCCGAGGAAGTTTACCATCTGGTTGCAGAGGGTGGCAAGGTGCTTTGCGGGAGCGGAGGTAATCTTACCCGTTACACCGCCAAGTCCCTCCTGGATAAGCTGCTTGAGAGACCAGCCTGCGCAGTAGCCCGTAAGCATCGAGAGGTCGTGGATATGAATATCCGCGTTTCTGTGCGCGTTTGCAATCTCATCGTCATATACCTCGGAGAGCCAGTAGTTTGCGGTGATGGCACCCGAGTTGTTAAGGATAAGACCGCCAACGGAGTAGGTAACGGTGGAATTCTCCTTAACTCTCCAGTCGGTAACGTCAACGTAGCTGTTGACAATGTCCTTGTAGTCAAGGATTGTGGACTTAATGTCACGCATTCTTGCGTGCTGGCGGCGGTAGATGATATACGCCTTTGCTACGTCGTCGTAGCCTGCCTGGATAAGAACAGACTCAACCGAGTCCTGGATGTCCTCTACTGCAACGTGGCCGTTCTTGATTTTAGGCTCGAAATCTGCAGTTACCTTCAGCGCGAGGAAGTCGATGATGTTCTGGTTGTAATTTCTCTCGACCGCGTCGAAGGCGAGAGCTATCGCGTTTGAGATCTTCTGGATGTCAAAGTCGATAATTTTGCCGTCTCTTTTAATGACTGTGTACATTGCTCTTTCTCCTGTTGATTTTTGTTTATTTTATTTTTTGCTTAACACTAGATATTGTGCCGACACAAAAAAGTCGGCGTACATATAGTATAGTACACACGCCGACTTTTGTCAACAGAAAAACACAATATTTTGTATTTTTTTTGATTTTTGTAACAATATCTAGTATCATTTACCCCTTATTTGTGCATTTGGTACATACACCCTTACAGCCTCCAGAAATTCTGCCAAGGTTTTTGTATCAACGCCCTGTGACGAGGGGCAAATCAGGTCTCCCGAGTCGATGAAATTCTGCAGAAAATAGCGAGGCGCACCCGCTATCCATTTGCCTATCTCGGTCATGCTCTCGGAAGTGTGGTGCCCTGCCACAACCGTGGTGCGGAACTCAAAGTCAATCGCGCCCGAGAGCAGATATGCAACACTCTCGCGAATCGGAGCGATATCCAGCCCCTCGACACCTGCTGTGAGGGGATAGAGCTCGGGCGAATTCTTTATATCCATAGCGACGTAATCAATAAGCCCGCGCTCAACGAGCGAGCGCAGAAGTGCGGGATTCGTGCCGTTGGTATCTAGCTTCACCGAATAGCCGAGGCTCTTAATATTATTTATAAAGGTAGGAAGTCCGCTGTAAAGGGTCGGCTCTCCGCCCGTCACACATACACCCGACAGCTTTCCTCTCCGACTCTCGAGAAAGGCATACAGCTCCTCCTCGGTGATATTCTCCCCTCCCCTGCCGAGCACGAGGGAGGCATTGTGGCAGAAGGGGCAACGGAAGTTGCACCCACCGAGAAAAACGGTGGCTGCAAGCCTGCCCGGATAGTCAAGCAGCGTCAGCTTTTGAAGTCCTTTTATTATCATATCTTACCTCACACACTTCATTCTGAATATGATTATATATCAAAGCTCGCCCTTTGTCAAACAAAAGTTTCAAAAGAAGGCATTCACGCCCGTCATCTGCACCAAAACGAAGCAAAAAACTTTACACGGGTGGCTATTATATGTATTTTGGCGCCTTTTTTGGTAATACTTACTTCACGGGTATTTCTACCCCGAAGGAGCCATTATGCGAAAGAATTACGTTGAGATATGTGGGGTCGACACCTCGAAGCTTATAACACTGAAGGAGGAGAAGAAGCGAGAGCTGCTTATAAGATGCAAGGCGGGAGACAAGGCTGCAAGAGAAGAGCTCATTCTCGGGAATCTGCGCCTTGTGCTAAGCATCGTTGGAAAGTTTACCCCCAAAAACGAAAGTGCCTCTGACCTCTTTCAGGTCGGGTGCATTGGACTAATAAAGGCGATAGATAACTTCAACACGGAGCTTGACGTAAGATTCTCCACCTATGCCGTGCCTATGATAATCGGTGAAATACGCCGACATATGAGAGACAATAATTCGGTAAGAATATCGCGAAGCATGCGCGACCTCGCCTACCGAGCCCTTCAGGTCAAGGAGGATATCTGTGCCCGCCACGGCAGAGACGCGACCATAGCGGAGATAGCAACCGCCCTCGGCGAAACGGAAGCGGCGGTCGGCGCCGCAATGGAGGCAATAGTGGAGCCCGCCTCACTATACGACAGCATCTTCTCCGACGGAGGAGAGGACTCTATGTACGTTATAGACAAGGTTGCCTCGGAGGGAGGCACGGGAGATGAGGACCTCGTCGAGAGCATCTCGCTGAGAGAGGCGCTGAAGCGTCTCGGAGAGCGCGAGATGGGCATCATATCCCGTCGCTTCTTCAAGGGGAGAACACAGATGGAAATTGCAGACGAGATAGGAATCTCGCAGGCGCAGGTCTCACGGCTCGAAAAGGGCGCTATTGAAAAGCTGAGAAAGTATATGTCCTGACTTATGGCATAACGAGCAGGTGCCGCCTCATATAATAAATATTTTCAAAAAATAAAGCGACTCTTTCGAGTCGCTTTATTTAATTTCTCTTGAACTGGAATACCGAGCAAAGTATGCCGAGGACGACGCCGACTGCAATTGCTATAATTGGACTTATCTCCATTGGAATAAGCGCCAAAAGCAGACGGGATACTGTCATCATCGAGAGGGTTGCCGTGCCGAGAATGAACAGCGGCTTAAATATCTTCTTTGCTATGATGCCGAAGATTACAGCAGCTACGATGGGAACGATAAGCGAGCCCGGGAATTCGGCAAGGAAGGGCTCCTCGATTATTGAAATCACTACCGTGTTGAGGAATCCGCCGAGGAAGTAGCCTATACCTGCACCTACGATAAATATTGCAAACTTCTGCAGCCAGACAATAACGATGGCACCTATGATGGCGCAGCCGACAGCGACCGCGATATTAAACCAGGGCTCGGTCATAGAAAGCTTCTCGGCGAGGATGGGAGCAAGGTACACGTATCCCGGATAGCCGAGAAGTGCCGCACCGATCAGGTGGAGGGAGAGCTTATAAAGCTTGAAGCTGAAAAGAGCAAAAAGGGTAAGTGCAACGGCAATTATAATCGTCGCAGGTATTCCTGCAACTCCCAGGTCTGCCAAAAACTGCTCGGCACCGAGAGTGATGGTATCTGTTGCTTCTGTCATCTTTTCCTCCTTATATCGGCTTACCGCTCTTGTCAAAGAGAGGCAGCTTTTCAAGATAAATTATGTCGTCGCGATCCTGCGCATCGCCCTCGGCAAGAATTGCCATCCTGCCAACAACGATACCGCCTGCCTGCTCAACGAGGCTCTCGATTGAATAGAGGGAACCACCCGTGCTTATAACGTCATCAACGATAAGCACGCGCTTGCCGCGCATATATTCGGCATCGTCGCCGTCGATGTAGAGTGTCTGCGACGCGGCGGTGGTTATCGACTGCGTCTGGCACTTCATTACGTCTCGCATGTAGAGCTTGACCGATTTGCGCGCAAGAATGTAGCGGTTAACGCCCATCTGACGGCTCATCGCATAAACAAGGGGAATGCCCTTGGACTCTGCGGTTATCATTACGTCATGCTCGGGTGCGCGCTCGCACAGCGCTGCCGCGCAGTGCTCGGTAAGCTCCACGTCACCGAAGAGAACGAATGCAGCAATATCAAGCTTATCGGTAAGAGGACAGAGCGGAAGCTCGCGCTCAAGTCCTGCAATATTCATCTTATATCCCATGGTATATCACCTCGCAGATTTATTCTACCTATATTATACAATGTTATATAAAAAAAAGCAACAAGCAAAAGCAAAAAAAATGAAAGTTTTATAAGGCAGACTTCCCCTCCTCTTCCATATTTTTTGCATTGAAGAAAATGCATAATCTGTGATAAAATAAGTGACGCAATGCAAAGCGTGTATTCGCAGAGCAAAACAAAATTCCAAAAGAAAGGAGAAATGAATGGTAAAAAGAAAAGGACTTTCGATTTTTGCATTAGTTTTATTATGTACAATCCTCATCGGGCTGATACCGCAGGTGCATGCCGATGCCACAGAGGAGTTGACCCTCGGTGAGATGGCGGCGCGCGGACGCTCCGTCAGTACATACTCCCTTGATACCGTGTCATCAAAAAACGTACACGCCTACCCGACGCGCCCCGTTACCCTCGGGGGGACAAGCATCGGTAGCATCGCAAGGGTGATAAACGGAGAGAGCTACCTGCCGATACGGCACTTCGTCGAGAGGCACGTCCCGGGAGCACGCATCAGCTACAACAGTGCGGCACGGACGATTGCAGTAAGCGGCGCCGGGTATAATATATCGGTCTCAGACGGTGCTTATGCCACTTATGCGGCAGGCAGAGTATTCTTTTCACGCACTCCGTCGGTAATACTGTCTGACGGACGGATGTACGTCCCCGTGTCAAATTTGGCAAAGGCATTTTCACTCTCGTACAGAGTGACGGCAAGCGGCACGCTTGCCCTCGCAGGAGCACCGACGCCCCCCGTCAGCGCAGAGCGTTATTATGACGCGGATGCTGTCTATTGGCTCTCGCGCATCATCAGCGCAGAAAGCCGCGGCGAGCCCCTTATAGGGCAAATTGCAGTGGGCTGCGTGGTGCTCAACCGCACCCGTCACCCCTCCTTCCCGAATACTATCTGGGGAGTTATCTTTGACCGCAAGTGGGGCATTCAGTTCAGCCCCGTGGCAAACGGCACGATATACGATACTCCTGCCGCAAGCTCCATCCTTGCCGCCAAAATTTGTCTTGACGGCTTCAGCATTTCGGAGGACGTGCTCTACTTTTTGCGTCCATCGGCATCCTCATCCTCGTGGATTGTCAACACACGCCCCTTCCTGTGGGTGATAGGCAATCACTACTTCTTTGCATAAAGGCAAACGGCTCCCGCTCGGGAGCCGTTTTTTTTGTAACCAAAAAGGCGAGGAATTTCTTCCTCGCTGATTAAGTCAATACTCGCTCTCGCTCGTGTTAACCAAAAAGGCGAGGAATTTCTTCCTCGCCTCTCGGTCAATCTAATCGTTCTATTATGCTTTGTTTGTCTAATGTTAAATTTTGTTTTTTGTTTTTGGCTTTCTTGGAAAGCCGAGTGATTTAAACCTTTTTAATAGTTACCTATTTATCTTATGCCTTACCCCAGTAAGCGCTTCTCCAATCCATGTATGCACTACTCGATGCAGCATATGCGAACATTGCCTCAGCAAGAGCAAGATCAGCCTCGGTCATGCTAGCTGCGTTATCGTTAAGGAAGCCTGCAATGGTGAACTCTGCGGATGCAACGGGAGCTGCACCTGCGACAGCAGCTACAACCTGGTTGGTAACGGTTACGTCAGCCTTGTTGTAGATGTCGATGGTGATAACAGAAGTCATACCCCATACTCTTACGTTGTGAGCATAGCATCTGTCCATATCCGTAGAGAGGATGCTTGCTCTGGTCTGTCCAACGGGGTATGTGCCGTGAACAGTATAAGGAGTTCTCAGTATAGCCATATAGCCTTCAGCGGGGTCAACCTCAACAGCAAGCGAGTTAAGACCCGAAGAGTAAACGACTGCAACGTTCTCAATGTATGCCTCAATAGCGGAGAGGTCGTTGGTAGCAGTCTTGTCGATTACGTTGTCAACAACGGACATATAGGGCTCAGCAAGATCGTATACAGTGTTGAACTCATCGGTGGGAGTCTGACCTGCTGCTACGTTAGCCTGCTCAACCATTCTCATCATATCCGCCATAGCGGTCTTGAAGGTAGACTGGTCGATGGTGTCATACTTGCCGGAGGTAAGAACGTAGTTAACGTACTTAGCAACGTTTACCTCGGGAGCAACATAAGTGAAGGTCATACCGTTCCACTGGTAGGTAACGGTGAAGGGGAAGTTGTTGTCTGCACCTGCAGCGCCGGGCCACGAGGGAACGGAGCTCCACTTATTGCCTTCAAGGTCAGTAGTGCTGGGAGCGGGGAATCTCCAGTTACCGTATGCAACCTCGCCGCCGTTGTTAGCATTGATGCTTACGTAGGTAATACCCTCGGGAGCCGCGGGAATATAGTGGTTGAACTGGAAGTGAGCAATCATGTCGAAGTTGAACATGATGTCAACCTTACCGGCGAAGTAGGTAGCCTCGGAGCCCTCAACAAGAGTGAAGGACATCTCGGTTGCATCGAGAGGAATGTAGGTTCCGCCTACCCAATCCTTGGCAATCTGCTGAACCATTCCGTTAGTGCCGGGAACGTCGGTTGCGGGAGCGGTAGCGTTCAAGCCGGGGAATGCCTCGG
>JAFQOP010000007.1 GCA_017403155.1 Clostridia bacterium
ATGCCGAGACCAACGGATACGACGATGCCGGTCCTGCCGACACCGTAGAACGAGAGTTCGGATGGCTCGAACAGAGCGGGATCACGCTCGGCAATGTTGTCCTTGCGGACGATGACGATAGCGACCTTTGGAGCCGCTACCTGTACTACCTGATGGGATGGGCGATGAGACACGGGTACGATGACGAACCCGAAAGCCCTCTCTCGTGGGAGCAATATAAGAAAAGGGAAGAATGTGGACCGGTTGCCCTTGTCGGACCGAGATTTGCAAGAACGCTTATCGAAGACCTCGGAAGTGGCACTCCAACCGACAACGGAGAGAGAACTACCAAGTACGACGTAATTATGGTCGGCAGAGGAACAAATGACGGAAGATTCGTTCAGGTGTCGCTCGTGGAGCGCGATGACTATTATGACCTGCACGTTATCGACGACGTGAATATGTCGCCCTGCAAACTGATTCCGACCAAGACCAAGAGCGAAGATGAACTGTATGACCTCCTGAAGAAACTGCTATCCACTCTCGAAAGAGGGGAGGGATTGGTGTAATGTCGAATCACGATCAGGCTATGAAGCATTGGAAGAATCACCGCAAAGATCGGTTCTATCAGCAATGTAGCGGTTATGCCGGTGATGGTAAGTGTGATGCCCCGAAGACAAACGAAGAGCTCCGCACTCTCGAAAGAGAATCTTTTGCAAAAGTGCTTGAAACAGCCAAGACGTTTCCGTTCCCGGCGCACGTCTTCCAGACGGGCGGTGTTTGGAGAATTACAGACAAGCCGAACCTGTTTTCCACCGAGGTCAAGACCTATGATGAATTGGTCGAATTCGGCAGAAATTATGTCGTATAAATGGAAACAGATATTCTCGAAAATTTTTTCGAAAACTTTTGAAAAACCTATTGACTTAGGCGGTAGGTATTGTAAGATAAAGTAAAGTAAATCCACATCGGGAGCGGTGCAGACCGCTTGTTTTTAACAGCAACAATTACCGATTGGATATGCGGAAAGGAGATAGCGGAAATGTTATCTGATTTGATTATGGAATTGCTCGAATGCGAGCACGATCCCGCCGAGCGCGAAAAGGTTTATCGCAAGATTGAAAAGGCGGGAGTTGACAGAAGAACCGCAGACCTTATGGCTGGCGAGTACAGAAAAGAGTGGGTGGAAGATCAGGAGAAGGCGAAAGAGGAGCTCGAAGAGAAAGAACGCCAAGAACAGCTCGTGAAGGCACTCATCGAGAAAGCGGAAGAGCTTGGATGGGTAGTTCATAGAGATGAAGAAGGAATCGAGTTCGAGCAGGCAAGTCCTGCGGGTGAAGACTTTTGCTTCTACGTTCGCTTCCCCAATATCGTTAGAGAGGTCCGCGAATACTACGAGGGATTCGACCCCGAAGAGCACGTTCAGATGTGGGTGGAAGCGAAGAGCAACTCGAACAACCCGAACCGAGATGCCATCCCCTCCATCAGAACGCTTGTAAAAGATGCCGATGAAATCGAAGAAATGCTGAAAACCCTCTCGGATGCTCTTGAAGATGTAGATCAGGAGGTAAGATCGGAATGGTAAGACTTGCTACCGTTTGCCCCGACTGCGATAAGTTCGTAGGCAAGAAGATTCAAATTGACAGTCAGGACGAACCGATATGGGTCTGCCCCGAATGCGGAACGGTTCATCAGGACAGATCGTGGTACAAGGAAGTCAAAGACAAAGCTACATACGAAAGAATCGGAAGCATCAAGAGAGTTGCTGCAATGTATCTATTCGACACCGGAATTGAAGTGATAGGAATAGTCACCGACGGCGTTGATAAATGGGAAGAGGAGTTTCCCGATAGAACGGAGTGCCTGACTTGGCTTGCAAGTCACACGGTATAGGAGGTAGAAGATGTCAGAAAAAGTTGTAGATCTCGAAGCCATCCTGAAAAAGCATTTTGGCTGTAAGAGCCCGTTCCTGAAAAATCCGGTAGTGGTAGATCAGGGGATAGAATGGAAGCATTACCGTTACATAAGCAGAAATGGCGACAAGGCATACGCAAAGCTCGTTGAACTCATCTACGACCTCGAAAAGCTCCTGCCCGACCTCATCGACTCGAATGAGATCGTGGAGCAGCTCGACCAGATAGTAGATGGCGACAGCCCGTACTGATAGGAGGAATAGATATGACAGACTTGATTAAGCAAATTGTCAGAGAGACCATCGAAAATAAGATGTGCGCTTGGCAGAAGAAGCCCGACGGTTACTACCACGAGGAGATTTACGCAGACTACCGAGACGAGAAGGAGGATTCCACTCTGAAAGAGATTATGAAATCCGAAGATCCTGAGCAAACCTTTTACGAAAAGATGTTTGAATGGTATCAGGATGCGGAATGGGAAATCGAGCACAACCTGCTCAAAGCAGTTGTTGCAAGCATCGAAACAGCAGCTCCGACCGAGACATACGATGAGGATGAAATCAAGGATGAAATCCGCGAGCTCGTTTCCATTGATTATCCGTATGAACATTTTCTGAAGCAAGAGTTCTGCGTGAACATCTTCGTAGATACCGGAGACGGCAATTACGATTACGTTCTCAACTGCGTATATCCGCACTACAACGGAAGATGTGGAGAAACCATAGACGATAAGGCAAGTATCCTCTGGCTTGCTCGCCAGCAGGGTTACACCAAGACCGATTTGAACAAGGCTCTTCGCAAGGGAGACATCAAAGATCCGCACGGCTTCCTCGAATCAATGCGACAGGAGGTTATCAACCACGGTTCGCATATGGCAATCCTGACGTTCCTTGCTCGAATGACATTGGAGGAGATCTTCGAGCTGAACGAGTTGCTGAAACTGCAAGACAGAAACGGACACTTTTACGATGCGGAGAATCGTCCGTACTGCGGATATATCCTCATCGACAAGAAAGCCGAGTGCGGTTTGTACGATCCTTGGGGCGGAGGCGGTAGCATCCTTGAACTCCAGCTTGAAAAGGATGTTCGACTTCCGATTCGCTTTATACGCTCGGCAACCGTAGATGGAGGCGACGGATGCTCCATCAGAAATGTTTACGGCACGGACTCCTCGATTTATCGAGAGGACGTTGTAAAGAAGATTCACGCACCCAAGAAAGTTTAAGGAGGAAGAAAAAATGGATGTAACAATGACTGTTTTTGACAGCGTTATCGCAAGCGTAAAAAAGGAGTTCGAAGGATTCGAACACGATATGATGAGAAAAGGCGTGAAAGAGGTGTTCGACGAGCACTGGAAGATCTCGTTCTACTGCGAAATGCACGGCTACATCTGTGACCGACTGACCGAAGATTTCGAAGAAGAGGATGTAGAAATCCTCGTAGGTATGCCGGACATCTTGTATCAGGCATACGAGACCTATCTCGGAGCGGATGGCTTCTCGTTCAACTCGTACGACGATGACCGCGAAACTCTCGAAGGCTTGATCGAGGAGTTGAAGGAGGCGTACGGCAATGAGTAAATCCAAGAGATCGAACTTGCATTCCAATGGCGACGCCGAGTTCGTTGAAGGAAGGGATTTTACTTACAAACCAGTTCCTGACAGGTATGCAATATACAGACCTATACGTCCGAGCAAAGTATGCCCGAATTGCAAGGGGGAAAAGTATCTGCTTGCCTATGTATGTGCAAAATGTTTAAGAAAAATCGAGGAGAACAAAGAGATGAAAGAATCAGTAATCACCGCCACCGCGCAGGAGCTCGCAGAGCACCTGTTCAAGAACAGGGACACGCTTCCCGAAGTCGAATTCTCGGCAGACTCGGATGATCTGACCTTCGAAAAGGATGGAGTATCCGTCAGCGCGAAAGGATGGAACTTCGCCATTGCGGTCCTGAATTTCGCAGACACCTATATGGTGATCGGCAACTACTTCGGCGGAGGAAGCCCGTTTTGCTACGATCTCGCCGATGACAAGGATCCGTCGGGTCTTGCAGACGCGATTTCCGCTTGGTTCTCTGTGGTGGATTGCAACGAGACCGTGTACCTTTGATAGAAAAGGCGTTCCGTTACCGATTGGCAACGAAACGCCTTTGCTTTTGCCTGAACGACAACGAAAATAATTATTTTGAAAAATATTCGAAAAATATCCGTAAAACCATTGACTTTTGCTCGGTTTTATTGTAAGATAAGTATGTAGGATAAATCCTACAAAATCACAAGCACTCGGAGGTTAAATGTAGGAGGTGTATAAGGAGTGAAGCCGAAGATGTCTGTGAAAGAAATAGCGAGGCTGACCGAATGGCTGGGAGCCAAGGGTCATACCCCGCAAGAAATGATTGAATGTATTCGTTACATAGCTAACCCGAAGTTGTCAGTCAAGGGCGAAAAGAAAAAGTCAGGTCCCGACGTACCACCGAAAGAACCTGACTAACCCTCCCAAAATCTAAGAGAGGTGAGCGGACTCCGATAAATCCTGCACCGCTCGCCTCTTGATTATAACACAAACGCAGGAGAAAGTCAAGAGGTGAAAGAATGGAAGCAAAGGTTATCGACAAACAGATCGAATCCCTTGAAAAGAAAGAATTCGAACTTTCGGAAAGGCTCGAAGCGAAAGTGAGAGAGTTTAGAGAGTGTGCCGCGAAGTACACCATCTACGACATCTGTACGTTCCTTCCGGGGAGCCTTGAAAGAATCAACGAAACAAAGCGCGAGCTCGACGCGGTTCGGGAACAGATTCGTATGCTTGTATGGATGAAAAAGGAGGTCGAAGAAAGCAATGGCTGAAAGATATGTTCTTCAGATGGAAGGAAGAACCCAGTACGATTTCATCGACAAGGGCGAGTTTGATACATACGAAAAGTGTTATGATGCGGCTGACCGAATTGCCGCCGGTCCTGATTACAAGGACGAAGATTTCAGAATCGTGGAGCCAGACACCGGATTCAAACAGAGATTGTCGGCTCATCTGTTCCAACAGGAAGAATGCCCTGAATGCAGAAAGACCGTCAGCCATCACAGGATGTGCCGAACCTATGACTGCCACGGGATCCCGTTTAGATTTGTCTGCCACTCCTGCTATGAAAAGATTATGGATGGCAAAGGCTACGACGGCGAGTATTACACGGAAGCCGATGAGCGCATCGACTCCGATTACTGATAGGAGGTAGAGATGCCGAAACAGACAGTTTATGATTGGAAGTCAACCGAGGAATACATCGAAAGCATCGTCAGCAAGTACGGTCACGAGGCGATACAGCTCAGCGAGGGCAGTCTCGGTATCGGCGACTGGGTTCTTATTTCCCCTGATGATAAGCATTACAACATCGTCATCCGAGAGGTGTTCGTTTCGAGTGTATGTTCGGGTCAGACCATCAGAAAATGCAAGACTCTTTCGAACAAGATCCTGAAGGAAATCGAAGAGTATCGCAGAAGGATGGAAGATGATGAGCCAAAAGACGACGAAACGGTAGCTCTCGACACGTTTCCTAAAGATGATCGGAATTACAGCAGGCATTTCGTAGTTCCGAAGAGCTGGCTGATTGATATTCTCGAAAGACTTGACGGATTCAACGAACGTAAAGGCGTGGATCTCGACCGGTTCTTGCAGAACTACATTTGGGACGAAACGTGGTTCATCTACTTGCAAGCCAAGAAGGATGAAGTTATTATTTCCGAAGAGGAGGGATCGGATGAAAGCACTGGGTAAACAGGCACAGCGCGGCAGAGATCGAATCGCCGCAGCCGAAGCACAAAAGAGACACGAGGAATACCTGAAATGGTTTGAATCTCTATCGGAAGAGGAGCAAGAAAAGCACCTCGCAGAGAAAGAAGCATCCTCAAAAAGAGCAAGGCTTGCCCTCCAAACGCTCGGTCTTATGAGCGCAATGGCAGGACCTTACGCATCAAAAGATGAACTCAAAGAAATTTCAAGAATGATGAAAGGAAGCAAATGAAATGGCAAACCTGAAAATCAAAATCGCAGACAATGAGTTGGTCGCTGATGGCGACCACAAGGCACTCTCGGAGTACAAGGCTTCGTTCCTTGATTTCGTGGCAAAAAGAGATGCGTTCCTCGCGGGAGAAAGATTCGAACTCACGGAGGTTCCGAGAGAGGAAGTCATCGCAGAGAATCCTCAGCCCGCTCCGAACGTGAAAGACGAGGTTGTTGTTATCTACGATAACGCGGGAATCCCCTCGATTATGAGAAGATTCTCGCTGATGAGAAATAACGAGTTGTTCGAAGGGGGAAGCACCGTAGAGCATCCTGCTTTCGTTATCGGAGGTGAGGTGTATGACGAAATCTACATCTCGGTTTACCCGAACTGCAATATCAATGGAAAGCCCTACTCGCTTCCGGGTATGAAGCCTTGGACGAACGTAACAATCGACGACGCGGCGAATGCTTGCTTCAGCAAGGGTGACGGTTGGCATCTTATGACCGCTCCTGAATGGGGGTTGCTCGCCAACATCAGCCTGAAGAATGGAACTCTTCCTCACGGAAATACCGACTGCGGGCATTATCACGCAGACCATAGCGAAAAAGGAATCCCGATTGAGAGCGGAAGTCCCTACACCTTGACCGGAACCGGTCCTGCGACTTGGACTCACGACCACACCGTAACAGGTGTTCACGACCTCTGCGGAAACGTGTATGAGTTCGTGAGAGGTCTTCGCTTCAAAGACGGAGAAATCCAGATCGCCACAGATAATGATGCCGCGCTCCCCGAAACCGACCTTTCCAAGAACGGATCAGGATGGTCGAGTATGGCTGAACCGATGTTTGTAGATACGAGCCACGGAGTTGTTCGTTTCACAAAGGAAAAGGTCGAAAACGACACATACGAGGGAGGCAGATGGAAAGACGTTGAATGCAGTGAATACACCGAAGGAATGAAGGAACTTGCCATCTATCCGGGCGAGCCCGAAGTGTTCTGCGGAATTGACGGAACCGAAGGTGAATGGCTCGCCTATCGTGGCGGTTACTGGGGCATCAGCTCCAGCAACGGTGTGTTCTACTTGGGCGGCAATAATCCGCGTGCGTATACGAACACGGGCATCGGCTTCCGCTCCGCTTATTTCAAGCGCAAAACTGATAACTGATCGCTGATAAACTGATGGGGTGGCTGAGAAGCCGCCCCTATAAAGAAAGGACACTGATATGAAAAGAGGAGAAATCTACTACATCGAAAGATCGTCATACGGAGAGGTCGGATCCGAACAGAGATCGGGCAGACCCGCCGTTATCGTAAGCAACGATAAGTGCAACGAATACAGCGAGGTTTTGGAGGTGGTGTTCCTCACCACACAGCCGAAGCACGACTTGCCTACCCACATCGACATCAGGAGCTCTTCGAAACCTTCGGTGGCTCTGTGTGAGCAGATCAACAGCGTTGCTATTCAGCGTTTCGGTGAGTACATCGGAACCTGCTCGGAATACGAGATGACAATGATCGACGCGGCTCTTGCAATCAGCCTTGGGCTTGATTTCGAAAACAAGAGAGACACGAAGCCTGAAAAGAAATCCACACCCGCATCCGCACCCTCGCCTGTAATCAACGTGAATAACGCGACCGAGGATTCCAAGAAGAAAGACGAGGAAATCGTGAGACTGACAGCGGAGCGCGATACATTCAAGGAGCTGTACGACCGGCTCTTCGAGAGAATGCTCTCCGCGAGGTGACGTATGAACAACTACGAAAAGATCGTGAACAGCTCACCCGAGGAGCTCGTAGAGTTCTTCCGCAAAGGTTGCGGTCGAACCTGCCCCTGCTTTGACTATTGCCACGTCACGACCGATGATGATTGTAGGGCGACGATACGAAGGTATCTTGATCAGGAGGTTCCCGATGGCCCAAAGTGAAGCCGAAAAGGTGATGATGGAAGAAAGACCTGTAAAATGCAAGGGCATTGAATACAGGAAGATAGATTCGGTCATCACGAGAAAAAGAGATGGAAAGAAATACGTCCAAATCGCCCTGCTTGACAAGGGCGGAAATAGCATTACCATAGATGCCGCATCTGCGGTAGAAGAAATCAAAGAGGAGGTTGAAATACCGTTTTGAGTAAGAGAAAGTACACGAGAGGCGAACATATTTTGAGCCTCGACGAGCTGGCAAAACAGGAGCTCGTCTTTGTGGACCACAAGGTATATCACTTTGGGTGGTTCGGATCTTGGCAGTTCAGACAGTTGGCTAATATGATTGGCGCGGACGGAAGAATCTATTACGCCATCAGGAAGGAGGAAGAAATGCAGAAGTTCTACTACAACGAGAACACGAGAGCGATTTTGACGCAGGATCAGTACGACGGCGTTCCTCATCATAACCCCGAAAAAGAAAACTACGTGTACCTCGGAGAATTCATCGACAAGTCACAGGCGAGAAGATACCTGTACCAGACCTATCTGCGCTCGGAGGCAAGCGATGAAAATTGACATCTACAACACCGACAAAAAGTACGACGTGATATACGCAGACCCGCCTTGGAAATACCGAAAGTTTTCGGGCAAAGGAAAAGGTAAAAGGACGGCAGAGAATCACTACGAGTGTATGACGCTCGATGATTTGAAGAGAATGCCGGTCCCTCAACTCGCAAAGAAAGACTGTATGCTTTTTATGTGGGTTACGTTCCCTTGCTTGCAGGAAGGACTTGACCTGATGAAAGCGTGGGGCTTCAAGTACAAGACCTGCGGGTTTGTTTGGGTGAAGCGAAACAAGAAATCGGACAGTTGGTTCTTCGGTCTTGGACACTACACGAGAGCAAATGCAGAAATCTGCATCATCGGAACCAAGGGACACCCGAAAGTTAAGTCAAGGTCGGTAAGTCAAATATGCGATGCGAGAGTCGCGGAGCATTCGAAAAAGCCCGACGAGATCCGTGATCGAATAGTCAAGATTGCGGGGGGGGGGTACACCTTATCGAGCTGTTTGCGCGGCAGGAAGTGCCGGGCTGGGACTGCTTTGGAAACGAGGTGTAGGAGGATGCGGACTGTATGAAAGCGATCCTCAAATACCCCGGCGCAAAGTGGAAGGTGGCGGATTGGGTCATCGAACACTTTCCCGAACACAAGGTTTACTGCGAACCATTCTTCGGAAGCGGTGCGGTTTTCTTCAGGAAGCAACCGGTTTACATAGAGACCGTAAACGACATCGACAACCAAATCGTCAACCTGTTTCTTGCTTGCCGAGACTATCCCGAGGAGCTTGCAAGAGCTGTCAACCTCACGCCGTTCGCGAGAACGGAATTCGATGAGTGTTACGATACCGATGTGGAGGATCCCGTAGAGAGAGCGAGAAGAATCCTTGTCAGATTCCACCAATCGTTCGGAACGAGCAACAGCACCAAGAGCACTTGGAGAAACGTCAAAACAAGCGGAGGTCCGAGGCCTGAAACGGTTTGGGGCTATCTCCCTGAAAGCATCATCGACTGCTGCAAGCGACTGAAGCAAGCGCAGATCGAAAACATCGACGCCATCAAGCTGATAGAGCAGTACGACCGCGAAGACATCCTCATATACTGCGATCCGCCGTACCTTCAGTCCATCAGGAAGAAGTGTATGTACGCTCACGAGATGAGTGAAGAAGATCACAAACGACTCTTGGAAGCCCTCCTGCGGAGCAAATCAAAGGTGGTGTTGAGCGGCTATGACAACGACCTTTATAACGAAACGCTTGTCGGGTGGAGAACCGATGAGATTCATACGACGGTTCAGCTCGGAAAACACAGAACCGAAAAACTCTGGATGAATTTTTGAAAGGAGACCAATATGACCGTTAAGGACTTGGACCCGCTGATGAATTGGTACAAGGTAGCAGTTACCCACAACCCCGAAGCCGCTTATCCGAGCGGAAGGATCATCGGTGAGAAGACTCAGCCGGGTGTTTACCAACGACCGCAGAGAAGCAGATACGAAAGCTATCTCAATACCAGATACAAAGCTCAGCCGCCTTGGATGACAATGGAGGTTGTGAAGATCTGCAACAATACCATATTCGTAAAGGAGAGAGAAAAATGAGCAGAACATTTAAGATCGAGCGAGAACCTTATGAATACGATGACTTCGTATATACGAAGGAAGAATTCACGTTCGAGCCGGGAGTAACCGTGCTCGTTGGGTGCAACGGAATCGGAAAGACTACGCTCCTGAAGCAGATCGAGAATCAGCTCGAAAAGCAAGAGATCCCGTTCCTCTCGTATGACAACCTGAAAGACGGTGGAAGCACCTCGCTTTCGAAAGCGATATTTTACGGAGCGGCAGATCTTGCCGGCTCTCTGTTCTGCTCTTCGGAGGGAGAAGCCATTGTAACGAACATCGCCAACCGCGCAGGGCAGATTGGAGCGTTTCTCAGGGGCGAAGCCCGTGATGCAAAAGAGGTATGGATTATCTTTGACGCAATCGACAGCGGTTTGAGCGTTGACAACATCGTGGAGCTCAAAGAGCAGTTGTTTTCCGTCATCTTCGAAACGAATCAGGACAAGGACATCTACATCGTTGTATCGGCAAATGAATACGAGATGTGTCGCGGCGAGAAGTGCTTCGATACCAGAAATGGCGAATATGTTGAGTTCAAAACCTACGACCAGTATCGTCGCTTTGTACTGAACTCTCGGAAGCAGAAGGATAACCGACGGAAGAAACCGCGAAAGCCGAGAAAGAGAGGCAACCGAAATGAAGAATAGAACCACGGTTCATCACGGATTGCTCTCCGACCTGAAATCATATCTTGAAAAATCAGGTTGGACCATTCAGGAAACGAAAGGCAAGTATGAGGTGCTTCGCGCAACGAAGCCCGGATACCCAAGACCGTTGATGGTCTTTGACCGAGATCAGCGAGGATGCGGATACAGCATAGATGAGAGGGATCTCGCTGTGTATAAAGGGTGGCACAGAAACCGTCGCAAACGAGGTCTCAGAGAAAACTATCCGTCCACAGACGAGGAAAAGCTCGAAGCGTGGAGTTGAAAACGAAACCGTTTATTCTTGAAAATAGGAGGTAAGAAAAAATAAAATGAATGATTTTAGCGAAACTCTTGACAATTTCACCGAAATGGTGTATGATGGTAACAGCCAAAACGATACATCATACGGAGGTGATTTGATGAAAGCGAACGATGTGCTTGCGGCTGCTCTTCGCGCTACAAGAAAGACGCAGGCAGAAGCGGCGGCGAGAGTTGGCTGGATGCCGCAGCAGTTGAGCGCGAGACTCGTCAGAAATTCGATGAGAGCGGATGAATTCCTCAATCTGCTCGAAGGTCTTGGCATTGAGATCACGCTCACCGTTAAAGAGACTGGTGAAGTAGTGAGAACTCATATCCCCGGAGCTGGCAGAAGAGTGAAGGGAATGGTTGACCGAATCATCTACGATACGGCTGCCTCCGACGCACTTGCCAACAACTTTTACGCTGACGGCGTAAACGAGTACACGGACGGAAAGGCTCTCGAACTCTATATCGACAAAGAAGGAAGATACTTCTTTGCTGAGTACACGAACTGGGAAGGCGGAAAAGATAGAATCAGCCCTGTTTCCGCAAGAGACGCGGCAGCCTTCATCGAGAAGTACGGAACCGAAATCGTCAAGAAACCGACATCAACTGAAGAGTGAAGATAGAATCCTCTCGGAGAGATCCGAGAGGATTTTTCTTTTTATCTCGGAATCTAATGCAGAAATTCTGCGTTAGTTTTGCGTTGCCCTATCTGATAGGGCAAACACCCTGCCACAGCTTGCAAAACCTCCGCAAACAGCTTTATTCTGCTCTTACCACCAACTCCCCATTGAACGACAAAGGGGCGCACAAGCGATATTTTAGTCTCTCTTTTGTTATCAACGGAAACGAATATTTTAGAAAAATATTTTGAAAAATATTCGAAAATCTATTGACTTTTGCCGCTTGGCGTGTATAATAAAGTAAAGAACAAAAAACCAAGGGCGAGTGGTAGCCGGGGCAACAGTTTCGGAAAGCCACCGCCCGGATCCCTCAAACAAAGGAGCAGGCGAAATGACAAGAACCATCGAAGCTGAAATGACAGTAAGAACCAACTCGGTACAGAAAGCGATTGACAAGTTCTTCTGCAAACACCCCGAATTGAATTACTGGAAGGAATTGTTCGAGTATATGGCAGAGAACAACGTGGATCACGAAAGCGATGAGTGGTTCGACAAAGCCAATCGCGTAAGAAACACCGAATGGACTTGGTCTCTCCACCTCGACATCGAAGATGGTTGCATTTACCTGTGCGTGATTGAAAGAGCTTGAAAGGAGTAGCTTATGAAGGTTTTTAGCAGAAGCAAAGGCAAATACACGGTACACGGTGAGGACAGGTACACTTATGAAATCCATCTGTTCGGATTGACGTTCCTCGTCTATACAAAGACAAAGCATTGCGAGAAACGCATAAGGGTTGATCGTGATAAGTTTTTTGGGACAGGAACGACGATATGTGTGTTCCTGCCTTTTTGAACTTGAAAGGAGTGCTTGATATGGTAAGGACTTTTGGAAGAACAGACCCCCGAAGCCAATGGGGAGATTCGCTCCCTGCGGATGTTTGGGATCGCCTCGGTCATTGTAGATCGAGGAAGGAAGACATTCTTCCTCTCGCGCAGGCGAAGTGGCAGTACATCAAGAATAAGAACAGAGAGTACACAAAGGAAGATGCTCTCGTATGCGTGATAGAGCATCTTGATTGCAACGGTCAGGATTTCGAGCTGACACGCGAGGAATGGAACGACATTCTTGCTTGCATCCATTGAGCCTATGAAAAAGGAATGTAAGAACTGCACCCACTTTTACAGGGTGATGGCAAAGGACAGCGGATACAATCCGTTCCCGTGTTGCCAACTGTTCGACGATACGGGAGAAAGACCGAAGCCACTCACAATGGAATGCTTTGAACCAAGAAAGAAACCGAAGAAGGAGGTAAGAAAATGAAACACGAGAACGGAAGATCGAGGCTGTTTGGTTTGAAATACACCCACATTATTCGCCATCGCAGCCACGAGGGAAAGGTGTATGACTACTTGGCGGCAAACGTCAAGAGAACCGGGACCCACATCGTGTATGAAAGCGAAAATGCTTGGGGTGGAATCAGCGTGACGAGAGTTGCATACGAGAACATTCTCGACATCAAAGAGATCAAGGAGGGCGAAAAGGTATGAAAACAAAAGATCTGAGAATCGAAGACCTCGCCAAGAAATTCGGACAGCAGAAGGGCTTCGGGTGCTTGCCCGAGGAAAGATGCTGTGATTGCATTCTCGATAATTGTCCTTGTCTCGAATACGCGAAAATGGCTATCGAGTTCGGATACGAAGACAAGGAAGAAATCAAGCGTTGCACCGGAACGGCAATCTTGGCTCTGTTGAAAACGCAGGCATACTACCCCGACCGCCCGAATAAGGGTATGAAAGAAATGCGGGTGGTAGATGAAGATGACATTGAAACAGAAATCAAAAGATATACGGAGGGAATGTAATGAAAGGAAAAATCGAGAAAACGAAGCTCGTGACATCGGCGAACGAAGAATCGTTCGAGCGGAGTCTTGAAAAGAACATCGCCAAGATGCAGGAAGACGGTCTCGAAGTGGAGATCAAGTATTCGGCAACAACCGACTGGGATGACCGCCACTACGCACTGTTCACCGCATTGCTTGTAGCGAGACAACCTCGAAAGGAGACCTGATATGGAAGAAGTCAATCAGCTCGCAAGAGATATTGCATCGACCAAAGTTTTGATAGATGCGGTAGATCTCGCAATGGTCGGCTTGCTTGATGCAGCCGAGGAAGACTCTCCGTTTATGGAGATGGCAAAAAAATTACACGAAATGGGATGGAAGAAGGAGGAGAAGCTATGAGAAAACCCGAATCGAACCGCTTGAATTACAAGGTGTCGGTTGACAGCCGATACATCAAACAGCAACGGTTTTTGCGCGAACTGTGCGAAAAGAACGGTTGGGTGTACTTCCGACCGAATTATCACGCGATGGATCGCGACTGCAACACCGTGATGATTTACAGACGCGAGGATGAGGAGTACAACAAGTCTCTTGAAGCGAGAGGCTTTGGAGAATTCTACATTGCAGGGCAGAGAGCGAATTCTTACAGAGATCCGTTCTTCACATTCGCAAACACCGACGTGAACGGTCGCGGAGACCTCAATTTTGCCAACTTTGGCACGATTGACCTGCGCTGGACCAACTGGCAGACGAGGCTCGAAGGAGCCGTGAAGTTCTGTCTTGCGAAGAGAATTCAGAACGACTACATCGCACTCTGCGGAGGAATCCTCTCGATAAGAGAGGCTGACGACACCTACAACGATTTCAACCGAAGCATCCTTGAAGCATACCGTATGAAGAACGGAGGAAAGGCATACATCGGTAGAGTAAACGGAGAAAAGGATGAGCCGATTCTCACAGAATACGTCGGGCAGATGGTTTACAATTTCGGATGCGATTTCGTAATTCCGACCGAGGATGCTGAGCTGGTCGCCCTCATCAAAAAGAAGAACGAAGACGGAGCCTCGATGGAAACGCTTCGAGCCATTCAGAGAAGAATTGACAGCCTCAAAGGCGAACATTTCCATTGGGTATAACGGAGGTAGATATGGAAAGCTATCAGGATATGAGAAAGCGGCAGAGAGCCGAAACGGACGCATTCCCCTTGGGAGCCGCCATCACGCAAGAATCATTCGATGAGATGATGCGAAAGTGGGGGCTTGACCCGAGAAAAGATCTCGACAAGATTTGCAGAGTGCATAACATTATGTTTTGCCAAAAGAAAGATCTGCCCGCATTGAAAGAAATGCTGAACCGGCACATCGCAGAGATCGAGGAAGGAAAGAAGAATCCACAGTTCCTTTACGAGATGTTTTATCAGGAACTCGCCGAGACCGAGTTCGGATACGACGGAGACAGCAGCCGAGCCCTCGATAATCTCGGATATACATACGAGCAGATCGAATCCTCGCCCGAACTGAAAGAGGCGTTCGAAAAAGCAAAGGAAGCAATCAGAAATTGGGGGGACTGAAATGGAAAACAGGGTGATCGAAGTCAAATTCAAGTGCAAGCAAGGAGCCGAGGACCTGTTCTATTCGCCTGAAACCAAAAGGGTGTATGCAAGACAGCCCGCGAACGTGGATGACATCGTGTTTTGGTACACCACTTGCAAATGGAGTCAGGGGTACGAGGCGGATTGTCCTATCCGTGCCGGTATCACGATGAGGGTTCTCGATTACAAAGGAAAGGTTTGTTTCAGAGAAACGCTCGAACCTGACACTTGGAACGGCGGAACATCAGCAAAGAAGAAAGGCAGGTTCTACGATGAAACCCTGAAGAAGCTCGCAAGATCGGTCGAGCGGCAGAATCGCCTGAAATCGTATGAGGATTGGAGCAAATGGCTATGCTCTCTCCAAGAGCAGTTCGGCAATAAAGACTATCGAGAAAACTGGTTGCATTGGCACGTGTTTACCGTGAGCGATGAAAAGATTGCAGAATATGAGCTGCTCGACGGTCCTGCATACCTGTATAAGCAGACAAGAAAGCATAAGATTTGTGGCAAGGAGTGGGTTGAGTACGAAATCAGGAATAAGGACGACGACGTTCTCGCCATCTGCGGATTCAAATTCAGGGGAGGTTCGAAATGAAAGCATACGACATAGAATGGGAGACTGACGGCGCGGACGTTGACCTTCCGGCAGAGATCGAGATTCCTGAAGGAATGACCGACGAGGATGAGATTTCAGATTACCTATCGAATATGGTGGGTTTCCTCCACAAAGGCTTCTGCCTGACCGAATAAACGAAAACAGATATTTTAGAAAATTTTTCGAAAAACTTTCTGAAAACCTATTGACTTAGGCGGTAGGTGTTGTAAGATAAAGTAAAGATAAATTACCTGAAAAGGAGAACGAAAATGGCAAGCATTTACGACAACATCAAAACCCCGAAAGAGTTGGTAGATATGGTAAGATTGAGAGGACTCAGCACAGCCCTCGAAGACATCTGCAAGGCACAGGATATATTCGGAAGAGCTCCGATTTCCTCTTTGGTAGAACTCGCAAATGACAACGGAAGAGTTGACGCCAATGGCAACCCGGACCCGAAGGGTTCTTGGAGCAAGGGCAGAGAGGGAGCACAGAAGACGTTTTATATGATCCTGTTCTCGATTTGGAACTGGGAGGAAGCGACTCGATTCTACAACGAGCATACGAATCCCGAATTCGAATCCCTCAGAAAGAAAGCATTGAGGCTCGGATCGGTAGAAGCAACCTTGCTTGGAACCGAAAACGAACTTCAGGAAACAAAGAAAACGCTCGTAGAAGCCGGAGCAACGGTCATCGAGCAGGATAAAAAGATAAGCAAGCTCGAAAAAGAAAACGCAGAGCAGGCTGACGAAATCATCAGATTGAAGGCAAAGCTCTACGATATGATGGAAAAGGTGAGCAAGGAGGGATGAAAGATGACGTTGATGGAAGCGTTAGTAGAAGCAGGCTATCCCGAAAGCGATATGTTCCATCATTACTCGGATCTGTATGTGTATCTCACACCTCTCACCAAGAGAGTCATTGATGATTGGTTCAAGAAGAGCGGGCTCAAAAGACACCTGTTTGTATCGACATTCACAGATCAGGTCACGGGCAAGAAGATGTATGACGTGGCTTTCCAGTACGACCCTTGGTGGTCGGGAGATAGGAGGATATAATGAACGCAAAAGACCAGATATTCGAAATGGCAAAGCTCATCCAGCGCGGAGAGCAACTTCGTCAAAGAGGAGATCTCGATACGTCGGAATTTTCGACAGACGAAGCAATTCAGGTAGGAATCCAAAGACTCGCCGCCGCAAAGTTTCTGTTCAACCTTGGTTACAGACCTGCGGAGACGGTATCCATCGTTGAGGGCGGAATGGTAGTCGGAGTTTACACCGATAGTGAGCAGGTCAGCGCGAGAGTGCTTGACTTGGATATTCCCCAAGGCGACGATGAAGACGAGGTTGAATACCGAGAACTGAGAACGGAAGCAGACAAGGTTTCGCATACGATGAAAAGAATCTGGTAAGCGGATAGCCGCTTTTAATTTTCGCCAGTCTTTACCGATTGGCTACATAGAAAGGAAGTATCGGAAATGATTACTGAACAGGAATACGAAGACCGGCTCATTAAGCTCCATAAGAAAGCCGACGAGCTCGGAGCCAGCTTTGAGCACGAGCTGCGCGGCTGCAAGCATCTTCAGGACTTTTGGTACGGCGGGAAAAGCGTAGCCGAGATCAAGTATCGAGGATATGCGATATGCTTCGATGTGTGCGGCGTGATTCACGCAGTTCTTTATGACGGAGAGAACCCCGTGGCATACTTCGATAAGAAGAGTGAGGACGTCTCGTTTATAGATGACGACGAGGTTGTTGAAAAGCTCGTAGATGACGAAACGTATCTCCAAAAGGTCAGAAATGGCGACCTGATTTTTGGCAACAACAACTGGATAAATGTAGTCATCATCAAGTATCGAGGCGGCACGTGGGACGTGGTATCGGAACCTGAAGTAGCCGAAGGAACGAATCTGCTCGATGAGATCGAAAGCGGCTTTGACGAATACGTTGCTCGCATCGACAAGCTCGTGGAGGAAGGAGGATCCGAAAATGAATCAGATGACTAAGGAAGAGTTCAAACAGTATCTCAGGGACGAATACAACATCGCCCCTGAAGCGCACCGGCTCATCAGCAACATTCTCGATTTCGTTGAGAATCTCCCGCTTGATGAGGATGGTAAGTATCGCGCACTGACCGACCTGCTCGATTGCACCATCGGGCTCAGCGACAACGAGATCAAGGCGGTGGCGTTATGAAAGAAGTCATCAAACGGTACGAAGATACTATGGCTGAATTCAAAGCCAAGCGAAAAGTAGCCGAGGAGAAAAGAAATAAGAAGTTCGACAGAATGAACGAACTCGAAGCGAAGCTCGAAAGAGCAAAGGTTGCGGCACAGAAAGCAGACGAAGCGATGTACGCCATTCATTGCCCGTCTCTGTATGAGAACATCGTGGAGCCTCTCGCCAAGAGACTCGCAGAACATTTCGAAATGGAGTATGAGATATATGGTCCTTTCGGAATTGAGTGCGAAACAAGCATCTATCTTCGAAAGTATATGAAAGAAAGCATTTGCGACCAGAAAACGATTTCCATTACGCTTCGACCTGATTGGGAGAAGTTGTGGTTGTCCTATAACACGGGAGAAAAGATCAGCAGATACCCAAAGGGCTCGGTCGGTGATATGAACGGATACAACGACGTGTACGCTCCTCTCCCGGTCGAGTTCGAAGAGATCCTGAAGCTCGTAACCAACGATTTTGAAAAAGGAGAAGAAAGCAATGGCTGAAAGACAATGGATTCTTGGAGAGGATGTTTCGGAATATGACAGCCTCTTGGATGGCTTTACCTTTAACCAGCTCATCGTATCGCTTCATAGCGGAAGCGAGAAGGTGAATCCCAAGGAGGTTCGAAAGGTAGTAAAAGATATGCTCGAATCTCAGCTCGAAGATATGTGGTTCTTGGTAGAAAAGAATATGGATGCCATCATCGAACGAGCGATGAAGAACAGGACGGTCGAATGATTGTCAGGTACATCATCAAGGGTATGCCCGGCGTGGTTGGATTCCTCGACACAGGAAAGGCATTGAAGTCGTTCCAACCGCAGATCCGGGACGCCGGCTCGAAGCTATACGGCTTCGACCAAGAAAAGCTCGATGCTTACTACCGCAAGATTCTCGAAGAAGACAAAGCCGCAGGCAGAATCCTTTGGTACGAGATCTGCGAGGAAACGTAATGCCATCGAAGCAGATACACGCGAGAGCCAAACGCAACGAGCACCGATTGCTCAAATGCAAGAATTGCGGTTGCGAGTACATAGCATTGTCCCCTGAATATACACAGATATGTGTATCAGAAGAAAGACTGTTCTACAAAGCAAAAATGAAAACCGTCGTTGAGTGGTGGGCGATCTGCACACGAAAGGGTTGCGGAGACTGCTATCATTCGCTCTCGATGGAAGAAACTATCGAAAAATGGAACGAAAGGCAGAGCGGAGGTCGCTCGAAGGTGAAGAAATGAGATATACAGTTTGCCCGGACTGCGGAGAGTACATTCCGGTTCTCTCGGCAGATAAAGACGAGCTCGGATGGCACACGTCTTGCCCGAAGTGCAAGGGATCGTTCGATATAGACATCGAGGATTATTTGCTCGAAGTCGGAGAAAGAGTCAGAACTTCGGATGGCAAGGTTGGTTCGATAAAGGAATTCAGGATTCCTGAACCCCACGTTGATTTCGAAGAGGTGGTTTACTTCGTTCATTTTGGGATGAGCGGATACGGCACGTTCTATCCGAGACACGAGCTGACACAGCCTGCGGATTGGAGGCTCACCAGAAGAGATCAGTACGGAGTTCAGAGAGAATGCCACTATCCGAGGAATCGAGAGTATGGAAACGTGTTTTGCACCAACTGCGTGGATAGAACGAAATGCAACGCAGACATCTTCGAACGCCTCGCACAGTATGAGGACACGGGATTGCTCCCGGAAGAAATTTTGAAAATGAAGGAGAAAATGGTATGAGAGTGCAGCTCGAACTGAACCACTCCAAAACGGAAGCACATAACAAAAGGCTGACGGAACTCAAAGAACAGCATCCAGAAGTGTTCGGCGACGTCAAAACGGTAGGAGCGTTGAGAGACAGATTTGTTCCGTACGCAGAAATCACCTACGGAGACCTCACCGTTATTCAGCCCGATTACAGAAACGATTTCGAAGGAGTCTATGTTTGCGACCTGAACTCGAATCACATCATAGACTCTTTGACAGATTACAAAGAAAAGAAGAACCTCGATTCGCCGATTTACTGGTTGAATTACGGGGTATGTGATAACGCTTCTCAGGTGCTCGACCTTTACGACTCGCTTTGCGCTCAGAACAAAGAATATATGGAGAATGGCAAGTTTGTCATACTCCTCGTTCCGATGATTAGAAGCAAACAGCCGGAAAGCGGAGGCTGGAGATGGCATAAGTGGGGACAGTACATCGGAAAATTCGAACCGAAATGCGAATATCTGTACGACGAAAAGGGCATCGACTATGTGTACTGCTTCGAGATCTTAGAAGTCGTAGAGTGTTGGAAATAATCGCTCAGCGAGGTGTCGGATATGTATGTAATAAGCAAAATGCCGGATAGTAAGGTGTGCTTCGGAGAGTGTATCGAAGACGGATTCTACGTCGAAGGCAAAAATTACTTCGAGGTGCAAGAAAAGCTCGAAAAGCACGAGGCGGAAAAGGAGAACAGAAATGACAAGGCTCACGATCAGAAATAGTGACGGCTCGGTATCACAGCCGACTCACTCCACCTTCGAAAAGGTGTTCAATAAGCTCGCTGAATACGAAGATCTCGGCAAGACGCCCGAAGAGCTGAGAAAGATTCTTTTGAGATACAAGGTTTTGGAGTTCAATGCCAAAATCAAAGAGCTCGAAAGTAAAGGCTTTCGATCAGGAGGGTATGATATGCAGACGAGAGAAACAGCCATCGTCAAGGAGGGAGATGCTCCACACAAAAACGAGATAGTCGGATATATGGACGATGACCTCAACATAAGGTGGATAAAGTAATCCGAAAAGGAGGAAAGGAAATGGCAAGAGGGAGACAGCAGAAATGGGTTTGCCTCGACTGCAAGCAGGAGTTTTCCGTTCAGGGTAACAAGCCGAAGCTGTGTTGCTCTTGCGGCTCCGAAAATATAGGCAGAGCTCCGAGTTATGACCTCGCCATTGGATTCTCCCAAAAGCGAGAAGAGCTCGACCGGCTCATACCGGAACTGAATGAATCCTACCGTCGTTTCGCAGAAGCCAAGGAACGATATGATGTCATTATGTCGTACTGGGCTCAGCAGAAGCGACGCGGATATATAACCCAAGAGGAATATGATATGTACGCTTCCTTGTTCGAGGGAGCGACAAAGAAGAAAGGAGAAAACGATGAATCTTGTAACTGATAACCCCGAAACCAACGTAAGCAATGCCCTGAATATGTTCTACGTCAAAGATCAGCAGACCTTTGTGAGAGGATATGGCGAGAACGGTCAGGACATCGACCTGATTGATTTTGTGAAGCGCATTGCCAAGCGGCAGAGAATCCCAATGCAGAAAAAGGACGCACACGAGGTAGCAGAATATCTCACGGACGTTCTGTTCGACTGCGAGCCTGAAAGCAAAGAGGGGTTGCTCGGTCTATTCTTTACTGCGGCGTGGGCTTTTGCAGAGATCAGGGAACGCCTGAAGGAGTACGAAGCATCAGGACTCGAACCGAATCAGGTGTCAAAAATGATGATTCCTTTGGATGAGGTCAAGGAGACCATCGAAAAATCGGAAAGTGAGGATACAGAGTGAACTACTACGCAGTTTACGACGCAAAGACTGGCATTTTGCTTGCAGAGGGCAACGCCGTCGAATGCAGACGCAAGCTGAAATGTTCAAGTCTGGATACTTTCTATGCTTTGGTGAACAGAGCCAAGCGCGGAATCAATAAGAAATACAGGGTAGTCATCAAAAAGGGCGGAGAGGTTGATTACCCTGTCCTCGGAAAGAATGACCCGATATACGCGATGAAAGGTGGTAAAAAAGATGAGCCTGATAGCAAAAGTGAATAACGTATCCGAAGCCCTCGCAGTGATTCAGGCGAGAATCGCCGCAAGGCCCGAAATGCAAGCGGAGATGCAGAAGCTCGTCACATTCTTTGCAGAGTGGTACGGTGAGAACACCAAACTGTACGCCAAGCTCTTCGATGAGGAGCTGACTAAATTTTTGAATGAAAGTAGGTAACACAATGAGCGAAAGTATCGAAGAAACGAAAAACAAAATAGAAAAGATGATCTATGACAGCGTGGAATCGCTCTTCAAAAAAGGAACGAGCGACCCGTTTGACGTAGGGATTCCCTCGACCGACAGTATGATTCAAATGATGCTCCACAATGTCAAGCATACAGCACGAAGGCTCGTGGAGAACGGCGAGGTCAAGATTGATATGGAGCGAAAGACCATCACACTCCTCGACGATTTTGAACCGAATGTTTTGTCCTCTTTGCCGTACGCGATTCCTGAAATGTCTGGCAATAAATTCGACGTGGTGTTCGAGAATGAAAAGATCGGTGAGGCTACCTACGGCGGAGAAATAGAACCTCATCTTGTGGGAACGACGTTGCATATGGGATTTCAGACCAACTTCACATACACCCGGCACAGCGCAACCATTACGATTGAATTTGCCGATGAAGAAAAAGATCCTGAATCTTGAAGCAGGAAGGCTTGTGATTGAAATGCACGGAAACGCATTCGCAGACATCAGCTTCGAACCGTCTCCCACACTTTGCAAGGAATATGCCGCCAAATTCTGCAAAGGCTCCGCTACTGCTTCCAAAACCGATTTACCACCAAATACCCACACGAAATTAAACCCCGTCAAACAGCAAAATTCAGCCTCCTACGAGCATTCGTTTTCGGAGCTTTCGGCAATGGCAAGGCTGCACATCAGGGACGGAAATTTTGGTTTGTATTCGAAAGACCTGCTCGATATGGCATCCATAGTTAAAAAGGAAGATAAACGAATCGACGAACTGAAATTACGGATGATGAAGTTCCACATCGACCTGAGCGGTCTGGAGGTTCTTCCGTTTATAGACTGGGAGAATGTAGATCTTGCGGGTCAGGCTTACCGTTCCTCAAAAGAGAGAGTCAGCATAGACGAGCTGTTCTTTGACACGATAAAGGCTTCGATGACACCTCGACACGATTTTACTGTAAGGGGTAGTCATCGTATGTTCCTTCTCGCGCTCGACGGCAATCGGAAGAAAACAGCCGAAATCATTGATATTTTGGCAAAATACCGCACAAATCATTGAAAATGCAGAGATTTGATGTAAAATATAAGGTGGCGGTAACAAAAAGAGATATTGCTCTCGGTGCTCGCACAAGAGCCGCAACAGCTCTCCACCCTTAAAGTCGATAGATTCCAGAGGTCTTGTTTATCTCCTGTGGTCGAGTGTCAGCAAAGAACATACTTGGAGGAGCAAGAAAATGAACAAAAATCTCGAAAAAGCAGTCTTTGACATCGAAAAGGTGGATGCTCTTATGTACGCCATCGAATCCTCATTCCTCGACATCGAAGTGATGCCCGAAGAAAGAGAGAAAGCGGACAGAGCCGCTTTCGCATTCTACGCCCTTTGGGATTCCATCAAGATCGTAGCAAGCGACATCGACAGACTTGAAGGCGACGAAAAGGTGGTGGATGCCATCTACGCCGTGAACGACGTGTCCCGAAGCAAATGATCCTTGACAACTGAATAGAATTCAGCAGGGAACACCGGAGGCTATCTGTTCGCAGATAGTTTCCGGTTTTTTCTCACGAACGGTTGACGAAAAGGCGTTTTTGGTGTATAATATATAGAAAACCGAAAGGATAGCAGAGCATAACCGACTGGATATGAGCGATTTTGTGCGTATTGCATAAAAACCGATTTCTTATATACCATCAGCTTCGGCGACGCGATGTTGATTGTATAAATTCCGCAATACTGCGTTAAAGCGTCGACTCGTAACGCTCGACATAGGTAACTATGCCATCGCGTTACTCGCTTGCTTTGCCTTGTCTTGCGAAATTTCTACTAACCAACATTTTGTATCTTTTGCCTTATCTTGCTTCTTGAATGAGCGGGAGCATAACGGGACAGTATCCCATCCAAAAAAACGAAAAAAGAGGTAACAATGCTTTTCGTATGCCCGAAGTGTATGCAAAAACTGAATACAGAAGAGGGCAGGGCGGTCTGCGAGCGCGGACACAGCTATGACAGAAGCCGCCACGGTTACTACAATCTCTTGCTCTCAGGCTCGGGTGGCACCCACGGTGACAACCGCGAAATGGTGCTGGCAAGGCGCGCTTTTCTTGACACGGGTGCCTACTCACCTTTGGCGGACAAGCTCGCGGAGCTTGTGTCGCGCCACCTTGTGCCGGGAGGCGTGCTGCTCGACGTAGGAATGGGCGAGGGATATTATACTGCCCATATAGCGGCGCGGCTCGACGAGACGGGCGTGCCATACACTCTTCTCGGCTTCGATATATCAAAGGATGCGGCTCGCTATGCTGCGAAGCGCGTTCGCGGCACTGTTGCTGTTGCCAGCGCCTACAGGATGCCGCTTGCGTCCTCGTCGGTTGACCTGGCTCTCAACGTATTCTCCCCCCTCGCCCACAGTGAGCTGTGTCGCACCGTCAAGTCGGGCGGCAGATTTATTATGGCAATACCGAACAGACGCCATCTCTTCGGTCTCAAGAGGGAGCTCTACCGCGAGCCCTATGAGAATGAGGTTGCCGCAGACGTGCTCGGTGGCTTTAAGCTGCTTGAGCGCACAGAGCTCTCCTATGAGATAACCCTCGGGAGCAGCGAACAGATACAAAGCCTCTTCATGATGACTCCGTATGCCTATCGCACACCTCCCACGGCGCGAGAGCATCTCGGCTCGCTTGACACGCTCACCACGGAGGTCGAGTTCATTATCTTCGTGTATGAAAGAGACGGCACTTGACAAAGTGCGTCATCTTGTGTATAATGTTTTTCAAATATTTTTGGAGTAATTTATGGATTTGACACACGGTAAATATCTTGGAGTCGACTACGGCGACGTGCGCACCGGCATATCCGAGTGCGACGTGTCGGGCATGCTTGCCAGCGGAATCTGCACCGTGCGCGAGGGCGGAATGAGAAACACCGCCGTGCGCGTTGCACGCGAGGCGGAGTCGAGGGCGTGTAAAAAAATCATAGTCGGCTTGCCGAAAAACATGGACGGCACCGAGGGCGAGAGAGCTAAAACCGTGCGTGCATTCGTTGATATTCTCCGCACCCTCACCGAAATCCCCGTCGACTTCTCCGACGAGCGCATGAGCACCATGGCGGCATATCGGTATCTTGACGGTGCGGGAACCTTCGGCAAAAAGCGAAGGGACTCAATCGACACCCTCTCTGCAGAGCTGATTCTGCAGAGCTACATCGACCGCGAGCGTGCGGCAAAATAATTTTTGACTTCCCTTGACCGCTGGACGGTTGGATCCTCGGCGAGAAGAAATATATTTGTTTGTCCCGCCCCCTTTAGCAAAGTGTAAGGCATAGGGGAGGGGCGAAAGGAAAAGACTGTGGAAAACACCACGAAAAAAGGAAGGATGAGAGCCTTCCTGGAGAGAAAGGGAATAACCCTCTCTCCAAAGGTCTACTTTGTAGACGCAATGGGCGCGATGGCGCTCGGACTCTTTGCGACATTGCTCATCGGTACGATATTCGGCACCATAGCGGGATATATTCCCGAGGGCAACGTGATAAGAGAATTTTTCGACAATCTGAAGATTTACTCCCAGGGAGCGACGGGCATAATTCTCGGCGTTGCAATAGCAAATGCCTTGAAGGCGCCCCCCCTCGTTATGTTCTCGGCGGGAGTGGTCGGCATGTGCGGCAACGCACTCCCCTTCGTCTATGAGGGCAAGACGATAACCGCAGGACCTGCGGGCGCATTTCTGTGCGTGCTTGTGGCGGTAGAGGTAGCGAAGCTCGTATCCAAGACGACGAAGGTGGATATCATAGTCACCCCCGCCGTGACGATAGGCGTCGGTGTCCTTGTCGCCATGCTCATCTGCCCTGCCGTTGCATTTGTGATGTATTGGCTCGGCTACTTCGTAAACTACGCGACGACCGTAATGCCCTTCCTGATGGGTATACTTATCGCAGTAGTGGTCGGCATCATTCTCACTCTGCCGATATCCAGCGCTGCGATATGCGCCATGATCGGTATATCGGGCATCGCGGGCGGTGCCGCTGTTGCCGGCTGCTGTGCGCAGATGGTTGGCTTTGCCGTCATCTCCTTCCGCGAGAACAAGTGGGGCGGCATTGTCGCCCAGGGGCTTGGCACCTCGATGCTCCAGATGGGCAACATAATCAAGAACCCTCTGATATGGATTCCCGCGACCCTCGCCTCTGCGATAACGGGTCCTGTCTCTACTTGTGTATTTAAGCTCGAATGCACGGGCGTTTCGGCAGGCATGGGCACCTGCGGACTCGTCGGGCCGCTCGGTGTGTTCACCGATATGGGCTTTGATGCAAACTCGATTATCGGTGTGCTTCTTGTGTGCATTATCCTGCCTGCAATACTCTCTCTTGTCTTCTCCGAGATAATGCGTAAGCTGGGCTGGATAAAGGAGGGCGACCTCAAGCTCGAGCTTTGAGAAAGGACAGAAAAATGAAAGAAAATTACACTCTTCTATGCGATTTTTATGAGCTTACGATGGCAAACGGCTATTTCGAGCTCGGCAAGAAGGACGAGATTGCGTATTTCGACCTCTTCTACCGCACCGTTCCCGACGGGGGCGGCTTTGCTATCGCGGCAGGACTCGAGCAGGTTATCGAGTATGTGAAGAATCTGCACTTCACCGAGGAGGACATCTCCTTCCTGCGCTCGAAGGGGCTTTTCTCCGAGGCATTCCTCGACTATCTTCGCACCTTCCGCTTCACGGGTGATATATATGCCGTTCCCGAGGGCACTCCCATTTTTCCGAACGAGCCTATCCTCACCGTAAAGGCGCCCACGATAGAGGCGCAGTTCATCGAGACCTATCTGCTCCTTGCCATAAACCACCAGTCTCTCATAGCCACCAAGGCTAACCGCGTTGTTCGCGCCTCCGAGGGCAGGGCTGTGGCAGAGTTCGGTGCCAGACGCGCGCAGGGCGCAGACGGTGCCATCCTCGGTGCCAGAGCGGCATACATAGGCGGCTGTGCCGCCACCGCCACCACCAGCTCCGACAGGGACTACGGTGTCCCCTCGACGGGCACGATGGCGCACTCCTGGGTGCAGATGTTTGACTCCGAGTATGAGGCATTCGTCTCCTACTGCAGGACCTATCCGCATAATGCGACCCTCCTCGTCGACACCTATGACGTACTGAAGAGCGGCATACCCAACGCTATCCGCGCCTTCCGCGAGGTCCTCCTGCCGCAGGGAATAACCAAGTGCGGCATTCGCCTCGACTCGGGCGATATCACCTACCTTACCAAAAAGGCGAGAAAAATGCTCGACGAGGCAGGCTTCACCGAGTGTAAGATAGTCGTCTCCAACTCCCTTGACGAAAACATTATCCGCGACATAATCCGCCAGGGCGCCAAGGTAGACAGCTTCGGCGTCGGTGAGAGACTCATCACCGCAAAGTCCAATCCCGTATTCGGCGGAGTCTACAAGCTCGTCGGTGTGGAAAAGGGGGGCGAGCTCATTCCCAAAATCAAAATTTCCGAAAACCCCGAGAAGATAACCACCCCTCATTTCAAGAAGATATACCGTATCTACGACAACGAAACGGGCAAGGCATCCGCAGACCTTCTGTGCGTGTGGGATGAGGAGATTGACCCGAAGGAGCCCCTCGAAATCTTCGACGAGGTCCAGACCTGGAAGAAGAAGACCTTCGACAACTACACCCTTCGCGAGCTTCTCGTTCCCGTCTTCAAGGACGGTGAGTGCGTTTATGCCTCGCCGAGCATCGGAGAGATTCGTGAGTACTGCCTCGCGCAGGTCGATACCCTCTGGGATGAGGTCAAGCGCTTCGAGAATCCTCACCACTATTACGTAGACCTTTCCGAAAAGCTCTGGAACGTGAAGCATATGCTTCTTCACAGCGGCGGAAAATATCACAAATAATGGGTACAGCCGTATAGGGGCTTGCCCAAAAAAGCGAGAGGTGCTGCATTTTTGCAGCACCTCTGATTATAACATCATTTTCGGAAGACGGGACATAAGCTCCCCGGCTTCCTTTTTTTTGTTGATTTTTTGCCCTCCCGGCAGCCTCCGTCGGTTGACAAGAAGCGCGAATTGTGTTAATATAGTTACATATGTAACTAATTCTGCCGAAGCAACAGAAAAAAAGCCGAGGCTTGTGGGAGGTGAGAAAGCTATGCGGCTTATGATAAGCTACCTGAAGCCCTTTGGCAGACGGATGCTCGTCGGTCTTATTATCAAAATTCTAGGCACGGTAGCCGAGCTTTTTCTTCCCATGATTCTCGCCTACATACTTGACAGCGTTATCGAAACGGGCAGGGTAGAGATTGTTGTTGGCTACGGACTTCTTATGATTCTTTGCGCCGCCGCTGCTGCCGTTCTCAACATCGTTGCCAACCGAATGGCTGCGCGAGTGAGCGCTGATTTCTCTGCACGGGTGCGCCGTGACCTCTTCCGACGGACACTTTATCTGAGTGCGCGCGCCACCGACCGCTTCACCATTCCCTCGCTTGAGTCGAGGATAACGAGCGATACCTACAACGTACACCACTTTGTCGGCATGATGCAGCGCATGGGTGTCAGAGCGCCGATACTTCTCGTCGGCGGTATGACGATAACACTTATCATCGATGCCTACCTCGCACTTGTTATGCTGGCAATCCTTCCTATCATCTTTATCAGCGTCTACTCCGTATCCCGTAGGGGCGTCCCCCTCTACACGAGGGTACAGCGCTCGGTTGACGGTATGGTGAGGGTAGTGCGCGAGGACACCCAGGGCGCCAGGGTAATTAAGGCTCTCTCCAAGACCGATTATGAAAACCGCCGCTACGACGCGGTTAACCGCACCCTCTCCTCAGATGAGCGCCGTGCGGGCGTGATAATGGGCATCATCAACCCCGTGATGACCCTCCTTATGAACCTCGGTATCTGCGCCGTAATCGCAATGAGCGCCTACCGCATGCTCCGCGACCCGACCTCCCCCTCCAACGTAATTGCCTTTATACAGTATTTTACCCTCATATCGATGTCGATGCTCTCGATGTCGCGCATCTTCGTTATGTTTACAAAGTGCGCCGCCAGCGCGAAAAGAATAGAGGAGGTAATCCTCACCCCCGACGAGTTCTTTGTCCGCGAATATGGCGAAAAATGTGACACGGGTGAGTATATTACCTTTAAAAACGTATCCTTTTCCTACCGAGGACGCAGGAACAACCTCGAAAATATCAGCTTCAGCATAAAAAAGGGTGAGAGCCTTGGTGTCATAGGCGCCACGGGCTCGGGAAAGTCCACCCTTATCCGTCTCCTTCTCCGATTCTACGACGTGGATGAGGGACAGATAACGGTGGGAGGCAGAGATATTGCCACCTACTCGCGGGAGGAGCTGACGGCACTGTTCGGTGTTGCGCTCCAGAATGACTTTCTCTTTGCCGATACGGTGGCGGAGAACATCCGATTCGGCAGGGACATCAGCGAGGAGGATATCGTCCGCGCGGCAAAAATTGCCGAGGCGCACACCTTTATCATAGAAAAGGAGGGAGGATACTCCTATCGCCTATCCCAGAAGGGCACCAACCTCTCGGGAGGTCAGCGCCAGCGCATTCTTATAGCGCGCGCTGTTGCCGCAAGACCCGATATACTCATCCTCGACGACTCCTCCTCCGCCCTCGACTACAAGACCGACCTCGCTCTGCGCACGTCCGTTGCCGAGAGCCTCGGTGACACCACCCTCATCACCGTTGCCCAGAGGGTAAGCTCGGTGAAGGGCTGCACGAGGATACTTGTGCTCGACGAGGGGCGCGTGATAGGCTATGGCACGCACGAATATCTTCTTGAGAATTGCGCCGAATACCGTGAGATAAGCGACTCACAGATGGGAGGTGCTCTCATTGACTGATAATAAAAGAAAAAAGGGCAGGGGAGGTATAATCCTCCGCCTTGGCGGCTACGTCGTGAGAGAGTGGTATCTCTTCATCCCTGCCGTAATATTCACCCTCATATCAAACCAGCTCGCCCTCATGGGCCCGAGCTTCTCGGGCGAGGCAATCGACGCGATAGTAAGGGTGGGAGGAGTTGACGTCGACTCTGTCACAAGGAACGTATTGAGTATGGTAATCTGCTACGTTCTCTCGGCAATCCTCTCCTATGCGATGGCGGTGATAATGGTTCACCTGTCGCAAAGAATAGTTTACAAAATGCGCCGCAGCCTCTTTGAAAAGCTCGGCACTCTCCCTATCTCGTTTTTTGACACGCATCCCACCGGAGACATCGTCAGTCGCATATCCTATGACATAGATACGATAAACAGCACCCTCTCGCACGACCTCGTCCAGATCATGACGAGCATATACACCGTGCTCGGCTCGCTCGTTTTTATGTGGCATATATGCCGCCCGATGCTTCTGATTTTCGTCTTTACCGTTCCTGCGTCCATCCTCTTCACCCGATTCCGTGCGAAGAAGGTGCGCCCCCTCTTCTCGGCTCGCTCCCGCAAGCTCGGTGAGCTCAACGGCTATGCTGAGGAGATGCTCACCGGTACACGCACGATAAGCGCCTACGGCAAGGAGCAGGTGATATCCGAGCGCTTCAACGCTCGCAATGCCGACACGATGGAGGCATACTATCGCGCGGAGTATTACGGAGCCACGATGGGTCCCTCTGTGAACTTTATCAACAACCTATCCGTTTCCCTCGTTGCTATGCTCGGAGGCATACTGTATATGCTCTCTGTCGGCGGCAGGGTGGAGGAGGGCACTGCCTTCTTTATTACCCTTGGCGGTGTGGCACAGTTCGTGCAGTATTCGCGCAAATTCGCAGGGCCGATAAACGAGTTTGCCAACATTATCCATGAGTTCCAGTCTGCGTTTTCCGCAGCGGAGCGCGTCTTCAGAATTATCGACGAGCCGAGCGAGGCACCCGACGTCGAGGACGCAGTCCCGTGCGGTGAGGTGGAAGGACTCGTGGAGCTTGATCGGGTTAACTTCTCCTACGTTGCAGGCAAGCCGATACTTAAGGACTTCTCGGTCAGAGCCGAGGCAGGCAAGACGGTTGCCATAGTAGGACCCACGGGCGCAGGTAAGACAACGGTCATAAACCTCCTGATGCGATTCTACGACCCGACCTCGGGCGAGATTCGCATAGATGGCAAGGGCACGCGCACACTCCGTCGCCGTGAGCTTCGCTCTCTGTTTACGATGGTGCTGCAGGATACCTGGCTTTTCTCGGGCACAGTCTTTGACAATATCGCCTACGGCAAGGAGGGCGCGACCCTCGATGAGGTGCGTGCGGTGGCGCGCGCTGCAAGGATAGATAGCTTTATCGACACACTCCCCGACGGCTATGATACCGTCATCACCGACGACGGTATCAACCTGTCCAAGGGGCAGCGTCAGCTTATTACGATAGCTCGCGCTATGCTCTCCGACGCACCGATGCTCATTCTTGATGAGGCGACCTCCAACGTCGACTCGCGCACCGAGATTCGCATCCAGGAGGCAATGCACAGCCTTATGCGTGGGCGTACCTGCTTCGTGATAGCGCACCGTCTGTCCACCGTAAAGGATGCCGACGTTATCCTCGTGGTGCAGAACGGCACAGTTACCGAGTGCGGCACCCACACCGAGCTTCTCGAGCAGGGCGGCTTTTACGCAACGCTCTATAATTCCCAGTTTAAATAAGATTCTTCGCTCCGAGGGCAGGAATCGCTGCCAAATACGGTGTATCCGAGTGAGGTACACCGTATTTTTTTTGCAAAAAGCGCACCACGTCGGTTGACAAGCGATAGATTTTGATGTAAAATAATACCGTAACTTCGCAAAAGCGAAGCGATACTCCCATAGAACACTTCGCAAAAGCGAAGGGATAAGAGAGGAATAATTATGCAGTATATCACCGTTCGCGAGGCGGCAGAGAAATGGGGCGTTACGGCGCGCCGAGTGCAGATGCTTTGCAATGAAGAAAGAATAAAGGGTGCGTATCGCTTTGGGCGGTCGTGGATGATACCCACAACGGCGGTATTGCCGAACGCAAGGAAGAGTGCCGAGGCGCCCACTCTTCCCATGCCGAGAAAATCGCCCTTCCTCGATATGACGAATCTGTATAATAAAGCAGGCGGTGCGGCAGAGTGCGCCGAGATGCTGATAAACCAGCCCGAGGCACACGCATTGTTTGAGGCGCAGATTGCTTTCAGACGCGGGGACATTGAAAGGGTTTATGAGCAGGCGAGATATTTCCTCCACGCGCACTCGGGCTTTTATGCCGTGATAGGTGGCGGTATGCTCCTTGCGCAGTGCGCGATATGGCGAGGCGATATCTTCCTTTGGAAGGAGGCGAAGAATCACATTTGCGAGGCGCCCTGTAAGGACGGGCACGACCGCGAAATCCTCTCTCTGACGCTTGCTATTATCGACAGCTCAATCTATGATAACAAGGACTTTCCCGAGTGGTTTAAGATAGGCAATTTTGAGGCTCTGCCTGCCGACGCGCACCCTGCGGCAAAGGTATTTTACATAAAATATCTTTATATGGCAGCCTACGCCATCGCAACAAAGCAGTTTAAGCTCGAGGGCGTGGAGGGTCTTGCCCTTATGCGGATGCTCCCCAACACCATAGAGCCGATGATATCCCAGGCGGTGGTTGACAAAACGGTCATTCCCGAAATGTATCTGCGTATGTCGTGTGCCGTTGCCTATCACAATTCAAATCAAAGGGACAGAGCGATCGCCCATATGGACAAGGCTATCAGCCTCGCTCTTGCCGATCAGATGTACGGCTTTCTTGCCGAATACGTCCGCCACCTCGGAGAGCTTCTCGAGCAGCGAATTGCCCTGCAGGACGAGCGTGCGGCAGAAGCTGTCAGGTCACTCTACAACGTATATAGCGTGGGCTGGGCAAGGTTATCGGGTCAGGTGAAGGAAAAGGTCAGGGCGGTAACCAATCTCGACCACGAGGAAAGGCAGATTGCAAAGCTCTGCGCCTTTGGATACACCAACAAGGAGATAGGCGCCATAGTGCATACCTCGGAATCCTCCGTCAGCCACGCAATCACGAGAATTTTGAATAAAACGGGGCTTTTATCGAAAAAGGAGCTCGCCTTAATCATCTGATTTTTTGCCTAAAAAATCGAAATTTCAGTCAAAAAGTTTGCCTGAAAAACCGAAAGATTTTTCTATAAAAACCAAAAAAACTCTGCTATACTTTCAGTGTCAGGATAATTCTGCGTTTGCATTTGAGTCTTGAGACCTGCTCGGTATAGCAGAGTTTTTTTGCGAAAGGAGTCATGATGTTTACCTCAATTTCCGAATTAAACACAGCCCCTAAGAAGCCAAGGCACGGAGAGGGCGAGCTCTTCAGGATAATCACTGCACACGGCGTGAGGTTTGAAATATACTATGGGTACTACGAGGAAATTGATCGGCAAAACCCGGGCTGCGAGCCGATGGAAATGTATCCGAACTTCATCGAAAGCCCGACCTACACCGCCGACGGCACACCGTTCGTAACCGCAATGCAAAGGCCCTGCGAGCATTTCAGGGGAGAGCCCGATGAGGACAACACCTGCTATCAGTGCTCCCACTACGAAAAATGCGAGGAGCTGCTCGGTGTTTGCCGATGCCGCGCAAGACGGAGGAAGAACGAATAGACCGAGTATAATGAAAATGAAGTAATCCAAGGCGGATATTTCCGCAAGCAATTATCGACGATAAGGAGACATAACAATGACGAAAACAACAAACAAGCTGAAAATAATGGGGCTGCTGCTCACGGTGGTGATTCTGATGGCATCACTTGGCATCCTTTCGCTGACGGCAAGCGCGGCAGACGATATTACCGTCGCCATTGACACGGGAGAGTCCGTCACGCTGAAGGATACCGACAGCGACGGCTACTACGATATCGGCACAGCCGACGAGCTGTATGCCTTTGCGGCAGCTGTCAACGGCGGCAACAACGCTATAAACGGCGAGCTGACCGCCAATATCACAGTAAACGAGAACGTACTCACTGCGGACGGTGAGCTGAACGGCGACGGCTCTGATTTCCGCACGTGGACACCTATAGGATATATGAACTCATATGAGGATTCTATGAAGTATGTGGGTATGTTTGAGGGGAACGGAAAAACGGTCAGCGGTCTGTATTTCAATAACGACGCGATTAATGACGTTGGTCTTTTCGGATATTTTGGAAGCTATGAAACCTCTTCTACCGTGAGCAACGTCGGAGTTGTTGACTCATATATACGCGGAAAGAATTACGTCGGCGGTATAGTTGGAGAATCTATTAACGGTAGTGTGACGGGCTGCTATAATGCGAGCACCGTAGTTGCCAACGCATATGTTGGGGGAATTGTCGGCATTCACTATTCTTATGAACAGAATGAGGTCATATCCCTGTGCTACAATACGGGTAACATAACGTCCACCGGTTCCGACACGGCTTATGTCGGCGGATTGATAGGCTACAACACCAGAGGAAACATATCCAAATCCTACAACACGGGAAGGATAACGGGCGTGGGTGAAGACGTTGGCGGACTTGCCGGCGCAATCCCCGAATCTGTTGCGGAATACTGCTATAATACCGGTGAGGTCAGCGGTGACAGATGGGTCGGCGGACTGGTCGGAAATCTTAACATCAACGCGGTGCTTAAAAATTCATATAATGCAGGAGCTGTTTTTGGCAACTATTTATACGGTGGCGTCGTGGGCGTGCACTATGAGGGCACAACGGTGGAGAACTGTTACTATCTCAGCGGCACGTCGAGCACCGGCATCAACGGCGACGATCAAGCAGGCACGGAGGTTAAGTCTGCCGATGCCTTCGCCTCGGGAGAGGTAGCATATCTTCTGAACGGCGACCAGACCGTTATTTCCTTCAGGCAGACACTTGGAGTGGATGCCCTTCCCACCTTCAACGGTGAGGTTGTTTACGGGAACAAAAGCGGTGCTTGTAATTCGCAGAGCTTTACCTATGAATACAGCAATGAAAGGGATGACTCGGGAATCACTCACAGCGGAGGCAATGCCACCTGCACGACACCCGACGCATGCGAGGACTGCGGTGCAGACTATCTCAACCCCGATAATCACGAATACGAAGAGAACAACGGCATCTGCTGTGGTACCTATCAGCCTGCCGAACTGAATTCTGACGGTGCCTACGAAATCTCCAACGCGGGTCAGCTTCTGTGGTTTGCCGAGCTTTGCAACAGCATTGACAGGACCGAGGCGGACTGGGTTGGCGAGCGCGGTGAATACAACAAGATTTACCAAGAGTATTACATTTCGTACAATGCGGTCCTTACCTCTGACATCACCCTGAACGAGCGCCTCACCGTGAACGGAGAGCTGACCGACGAGACGGAGGGGCTTTGTGACTGGATCCAAATAGGCAGCTCCGTCGCCCACGAGGGATCACCTGATTATGACTTTGCTGTCGATGTATATCAGGGAACCTTTGACGGCAGGGGGCACACCATCCGCGGCTTATACATCAATAACCCCGAAACCCCCCGTAGCACAATGTTTTGCGTTATAGGCGAGGAGGGCGTAGTAAAGAACGTGACGTTTGAGGACACCTATATGTTCGCAAGCAACTCGTCCGCTACGATAGCATGTGAGAATTACGGAAAAATTCAGGGCTGCAGAACCTACGGTGTCATCGGTATAGGCGAAAATTCGTGCTCTGCAGGATTCTGCGTAAGGAATTACGGAGAAATTGAGGAGGGTGTAAATTTCGCTGAGGTATTCGGCGCCAGCGGCTCGTACTTTATGGGCGGAATAGTCTACGAAAACTATGGGCGCATTGAGAGGTGTGCAAATTTCGGTGCCATCGGCCGTAGCGGAAACTCTCAGAAGAGCGGCATTGCCGTAAGCAATTTCGGAACGGTAAGCAGCTGCTATTCCGTCTCTGCCATCAAATCGGCTTATTATACCGCCGGTATCGTCAGCTTCAATCAAGAGAGCGGTGTGATAAGCAACTGCTATTACAACAACACTCTTACAGATATTGATGCCGTTGCGTACCAGCGTGGCACCGTGGAAAACGTTGCGGGCAAGGATGCAAGGGCATTCATCTCGGGCGAGGTAGCGTATCTTCTTGGCGAGGGCTGGGGACAGACCCTAGGCACCGATGCAAATCCCGTGCCTGCTACCGAGTCTAACAGAGTTTATTACGGCTATTCCTGCAATCCGTCATCAAGTGGACCCGTATATACCAACTCGAGCACCGTAACCGAGGCGGAGCACTATTTCGAGGAGAGCACAGCGCACGACGGCAGCTATAAATGTGCGGTGTGCGGCTGGCTTGATAACAACGGCACCGGTATTTCGGCACCTCAGAGCTACGTCAATGCCGAGCAAACGTGTATTACCGTTACCTACAACGTCCTTGGGGCATCCTCGTTCCGCAGAAACAACGCGACAATCACACTTTTCGGTGGCTTTATCGACGGTGAGATTACCCTCGATCTCTTTAGCGGCAGGGTTGTAAACACAAGCGGCGAGAGGATTTTCTACGGAGAGAGAAACACCGTGGGCTACGTTGGAGCTGAGCTTTCGGGCGACAGCTTGATCTTCAGATACGCATTCCCCCCCTCCGACGAAAACCACCCTGCAGGAGAGGAGGCTTCTCTGTACTACACAATCCGTTATTACGGTGAGGACGGCATTCCGAGCGAGGTATCTGACTCTCTTGATATGAAATACGTGAGCTACGGCGTTTCTACCGAAATGACCGAATACGGCATGACTCTTAATCTGTCCTTCTATTCTCCCCACGGCACAGCTGTAAAGAAGTCCGTCTATAACGCGGGAAGCTACTCCGTAACACTTCTCGATTACTACGGCGGTGAGACGGAATACACCTACACCGTAGAGGAGCCATACCACATCGGCACCTCTATCACCAGAGAGGATACCGAGGACGGAGCCGTTATAACCATTGAAAGAAATGACGGCAAATCCGTTATCGTAGCAATCCCCGAGGGCGAGGAGGGAATGACCGTTGAGGGCAACCTCAGACCCAGTGTAAGGGTTCTCGTCACAGAATCGTTGAGGTTCAGCTATAAGATTGTAGACGCAAACGGTGACGAAGTGGAAAAGACTATCTCGGTAGAGCTCCAGGCACCTCCCGAGCAGAAGTCCGAGCTTGAGAGACTTGGCTATACCGCGGTTGATTGGAATGACGAGGGACAGTATGCCCTTGCGCTCGATAAGGTGACAAAGTACCGAGACGGCAACGTAACGGTTTATCTCACCAACTGTATCTTCAAGGATAATCGGGGCATGGTATACTTTACCTTTACCCCCGGCGGAGCAACGTCCCACACCTTCTCGAAGGAGGATATCCTCCTTGTTGAAAACGGCACAGAGCAGGCTCTTGCCGAGGACGTCACGGTATCCCTTGGCGGCGTTCTTGTCAGCGAGCACTCTTTCCTTGACGCTGACTGCACCGTCCCGAAAACCTGCATTTATTGCAGCCACACCGACGGCGATGCGCTCGGTCACGATATGAGTGCGGCAAGCTGCACCGACCCGAGCAGCTGCGGCAGATGCGGCCACGTCGACGGCGATGCACTCGGCCACGATATGAAGGCGGCTGATTGCACAACCCCGAGCACCTGCGATAGGTGCGGACACACCGAGGGCGAGGCACTCGGCCACGATATGAAGGCGGCAGACTGCACCAACCCGAGCACCTGCGATAGGTGCGGTCACACCGAGGGCGACGCACTCGGTCACGAAATGAAGGCGGCAGACTGCACGACCCCGAGCACCTGCGAGGAGTGCGGACACACCGAGGGCGAGGCACTCGGCCACGATATGAAGGCGGCAGATTGCACAACCCCGAGCACCTGCAATAGGTGCGGCCACACCGAGGGCGAGGCACTCGGCCACGATATGAAGGCGGCAGACTGCACAAGCCCGAGCACCTGCAATAGGTGCGGCCACACCGAGGGCGACCTCGCTCCTCACAAATACGATAACGCCTGCGACTCTACCTGCAACACGTGTGCAGAGGCGAGAGCTCCGCGAGAGCACACCGATGCAGACGGGGATTACACCTGCGACGAGTGCGGTGCTGATCTTCCGCGCGAAGGACTCTCCGGCGGTGCTATCGTAGGCATCGTGCTTGGCTCTGTCTCGCTTCTCGGCGGTGGCGGCTTCTCACTCTTCTGGTTCGTATTCAGAAGGAGAAGATTTTAAGAGTCGGCACAGCTAACAGCGGCTTATATTTATCCGTTTAATAAAAAAGACGGGAGCTCCGATATGAGCTCCCGTTTTTATGCCGTGTGCACGCCTGCGATATATTTACTTGTATTCGGGGAAGATGAGCTTAGTCTCGGTATACATCGTGGCATACGCCTCGTCAAGAAGTGCCTCGACGTCAAGCTTCTCCAGCTGTGCCATAACCTGCTCCCGCTTTGGCTGGGTCTTGGGGTGGCGGGGGGTGAATACGGTGCAGCAATCCTCGTAGGGAAGTATCGAGGTATCAAAGGTACCGTAGCGGCGCGCCTCAATAACTATTTCGTTCTTGTCAAGACCTATGCAGGGGCGGAATACGGGAATGTTTACCACCGAGTCGGTAACGCCGATTGCCGCGAGGGTCTGCGACGCAACCTGACCGAGGCTTTCGCCCGTGATAAGCGCACCGCACTTATATTCCCTCGCACACCTCTCGGCGAGCCTCATCATAAATATGCGAAGGAGCAGGGTAAAGTAATCCTCGTCGCATCTGTCGCGGATTTCTTCCTGAATATGAGTGAGGGAAATTACGTGAACGTGTATGCGCGAGCAGTATTCGCACATAAGCTGCGCCAGGTCCAGCACCTTCTCTCTCGCTCTGTCGGAGGTGTAGGGGAAGGAGTCGAAGTGCAGAGCCTCTATCTCCATTCCGCGCTTTGCCATCATGCAGCCTGCCACGGGGGAGTCTATGCCTCCCGAGAGGAGGAGCAGACCCTTGCCCGCTGTCCGAATGGGCAGACCTCCCGCGCCGCTCTCCTGTCCTGCCCTTATGTACGCGTGCTCGTCTCGCACCTCGACCGTAACGGTAACGTCGGGGTTGTGCACGTCAACCCTGATTCCGCCGACACACTCGAGTATAACGCCGCCGATTATGCGGGATATCTCGGGCGAGCCGAGAGGGAAGGATTTGTCCGAGCGCTTTGCATCAACCTTGAAGGTCCTCTTGCCGAGCAGCTTCTCGGGCAGATATTCGCGCGCCTTCGCCATAATGCTGTCTATATTCTTGTCGCAAACAGCCGCGCGGTTGACGCCGACTATGCCGAAAACGCGCCTTGCCGCCTCATACATACCGTCCACGTCGCACTCGTCGTTCTGCGGCTCGACGTATATCGTTGACTGCTTGAAATATATCTTGAAAATTCCGTACGGGCTCGCCCTGCGGCGCAGCTCCTTCAGCAGCGAGGACTCAAAGTTCTGTCTGTTAGCACCCTTGAGCACGATTTCTCCGTACTTACAAAGTATTACCTCATTCATTGTTCTGCATTTCCTTTGCTTTTTGTCCCGATTATTGTAGCATATTATTTTCTAAATTGCAAGTACCGATATATCAAGGATATCGTTTATCGGTATTCTCACTCCGCCCGACAGACAGAGAAGCCCCGAGTCCGTGTCCGCTCCCTCAAAGATGCCGCACACGGTGAGATATTCGCCGCCCTCCTTGCGTGAGTCGGGCTTGAAGTAGGTGACGCTCACCTCGACGGGCTGCCTAGACTCGCATAGCTCGAGGAGAATTTTGTCGAGCCTTGCCTTTTCGTCCTCGTCGAGCTCGTGCCGCCTCTCGGTGTATCGCGCCACCTCTGCTATCATCGCGTCGTGCCCGACCATAGCGGCAAAGGGAGCGAACTGCGCCGCCCTGTCCTCTCGCCTCATTTTCGGGTATTTTTGTGACACGGGTGGCTCCTTATCAATTATATCATCGTATTCCTTGCTCATTATCTCTCCCTCACGCCTCATGTCCGCCTATCTGACGGTTGCGGTCGATTGCTGTTGCACCCTCCTCGAGGCTTGTGCCCTTGATTATGGCGTTTTTTCCGTGCTTCTTCTTTATCTTCAGCACTGCCTCCTGGAGTCTTCGCTCGCGGCTGCGCTCCTCATCCTCTCTTGCGTGTGCCTCCTCTGTGCCTGCGATAAGGGTGGCAAAGTCGAGCTGTCTTGCCTCGGTTGCCGCCCCCTCCTCGACGGTGTTGATTGCCGCCACGTTTATCCGTCTTACCAGGAGCTTTTTGTCAATTATTCTGTCAAAGAGCTCGAGGGTCGCGCGCGTCAGCTCCCTTGACGAGGAGGTGAAGTGCCCGATGCTTGCCGTGCCGTGCGCGTGCTTCGGCACAGCTCTGCCGTAGAAGTCGGTGGTTATCTCCCCCTCGTAGCCGTCGAGCGGACTGTCCTTGTCATATCCGACGGTGAGGACTATCTTGTCGGTTACAAGCCTCTTTTCTATGAGGTCGAGCGAGAGCGCGTCTATCATTTCGCGCACTATCAGCCTTGCTCCCTCGCAGCCGTATGCACAGTGGAGCACCTGCCCCGAGCCGAGGCTGGAGGTCGACGGTCGGTATGCCTTTATGTCCGCCATCGTGCAGCTCTCCACGCCCCAGGCGTGGTCGATGAGTAGCTCCGCATTGACACCGAAGAGCTTGTAGAAAAAGTCCTCTCCGTACGGCCCCGTGTAAAGAGAACGGCGCGCAATCTCGCCCATAGTGTTTATCCCGTGCGCACGCAGCTTCTCTGCATATCCTCGTCCGACGCGCCAGAAGTCGGTAATCGGTGTGTGACTCCACAGCTTCTCGCGGTAGCTCCTCTCGTCAAGATACGCAATGCGCACCCCGTCTTCGTCGGGCTCGGCATGCTTCGCCTCGATATCCATTGCCACCTTGCAAAGATACAGGTTTGTGCCGATGCCGCAGGTCGCGGTGATGCCCGTTTCGGTGAGCACGTCCTTTATCATCCTTCTTGCCAGCGTGTGGGGGTCGGACTTGTACAGAGAAAGGTAGGGGGTTGCATCAATGAACACCTCGTCCACCGAGTAGACGTGTATATCCTCGGGTGCGATATATCTGAGGTAAATATCGTATATCCGCGCGCTGCACTCCATATACGAGCGCATCCTCGGAGGTGCGGTGATGTAATCCACCGAAAGAGAGGGGTTGCTCTTCAGCTCGTCGTCGTTATATGACGAGCCGACAAGCCTGCCGTGCGGTGCGCGGCGCCGCCTTGTGGCATTGACCTCCTTCAGCCTCGCTATAACCTCAAACAGCCTTGCCCGTCCGCCGATTCCGTGCGCCTTCAGAGAGGGGGAAACGGCGAGACATATCGTCTTTTCCGTGCGGGATGGGTCGGCTACAACAAGGTTTGTTCTGAGTGGGTCAAGTCCGCGAGCCACGCACTCGCACGAGGCGTAGAACGACTTCAGGTCTATTGCCATATAGCATTTTTCCCCCATCATCCCTGCTATCTCCTCCTTCCGCATCCTTTCTTATCTCAATTATACCAAATTCCGCCCCCCACATCAAGCACCTGTGCCGAAATATTTTATATAAATATAAAAAAATATTGACAAAAGCGGAAGGGTGTGGTAAAATACAGCCAAGACGGAGGAGTAGTGCGCTCACCCGATTGAAGAGAGGGGACGGACGGTGCAAGTCCCTATCGGAGGCGCGTGAAGTAGCCGTCGGTTTTTCGGAAAGAACGGCAATTGCTCATTAGACTCCGACGTCTGCCGCGTTATAGGCTCTAACGAGGAAGGGAGCATCCCTTCAAAATCGGGTGGTACCGCGATAATTCGCCCCGAGATATGTCTTTCGGCATATCCTCGGGCTTTTTTATTGCCCACTCAAAGCTTGAAAACAAAGGAAAGGTATATAAAAATGAGAAAAGAACTTGCAAAAAATTATGACCCCCGTGAGTTCGAGGACCGCATCTACAAGAGCTGGTGCGACGAGGGCTACTTCAAGCCCGACCCCGACGAAAAGAAAAAGCCCTTCTCCATAGTTATCCCGCCGCCCAACGTAACGGGACAGCTTCACATGGGGCACGCCCTTGACGAAACGCTTCAGGATATACTTATCCGCACCAAGCGCATGCAGGGCTATTCCACCCTCTGGGTCCCCGGCACAGACCACGCGGGCATTGCCACGCAGATAAAGGTTGAGGAGCAGCTCAGAGTAAACGAGGGACTCACCCGCTACGATCTCGGCAGAGAGAAATTTCTCGAGCGCGTATGGGATTGGAAGCATCAGTACGGCAACAGAATCATAAGCCAGCTCAAGAAGCTCGGTGCCTCCTGCGACTGGTCGCGCGAGCGCTTCACGATGGACGAGGGCTGCTCCAGAGCCGTAAGAGAGGTGTTCGTAAATCTCTACAATAAGGGACTTATCTACCGCGGCTACCGCATTATAAACTGGTGCCCCCACTGCCGCACCGCTCTCTCCGACGCGGAGGTAGAGTACAGCGAGCAGGCAGGCTCCTTCTGGCATATCCGCTATCCCGTTGTCGGCTCCGACGAATACGTAACGGTTGCGACAACCCGTCCCGAGACTATGCTCGGCGATACCGCCGTTGCGGTGCACCCCGAGGATGACAGATACGCGCATCTCGTCGGCAAGACGCTGCGCCTTCCCCTCACCGACCGCGAGATTCCCGTTATCGCTGACGAGTACGTTGAGCGCGACTTCGGAACCGGCTGCGTAAAGATTACCCCTGCCCACGACCCCAACGACTTTGAGGTAGGAAAGAGACACGACCTTGCTATCATCAAGGTTATGAACGACGATGCCACCATAAACGCAGAGTTCGGCGGCAAGTATGCGGGCATGGACAGATATGAGGCTCGCCGCGCTATGGTGCGCGACCTTGAGGAGGGCGGCTACCTTGTGAAGATAGACCCCTGCTCGCACAACGTTGGCACCTGCTATCGCTGCAAGACCACAGTCGAGCCCATGACGAGCGACCAGTGGTTTGTAAAAATGGAGCCGCTCGCCAAGCCCGCCCTTGAGGTAGTTAAGTCGGGCGAGGTTAAGTTTGAGCCCGAAAGATTTTCCAAGACCTATATAAACTGGATGGAGAACTGCCACGACTGGTGCATCTCCCGTCAGCTCTGGTGGGGTCACAGAATCCCTGCCTTCTACTGCGATGCGTGCGGCAAAATGACCGTATCCAAAACCGATATTGACGTCTGCCCCGATTGCGGCGCACCCGTCCGCCAGGAGGAGGACGTGCTCGACACCTGGTTCTCCTCGGCGCTCTGGCCCTTCTCGACCCTCGGCTGGCCCGACAAGACCGCCGACCTCTCCCGTTACTATCCCACAAACGTTCTTGTAACGGGCTACGATATTATCTTCTTCTGGGTTGCGAGAATGATATTCTCGGGTATGGAGCATATGGGCGAGAAGCCCTTCTCCACCGTATTCATTCACGGACTTGTCAGAGACGCGCAGGGCAGAAAGATGTCCAAATCCCTCGGCAACGGTATCGACCCGCTGAAGGTAATAGAGGAATACGGCGCAGACGCGCTCCGCTTCGCTCTTGCCACGGGCAACGCACCCGGCAACGATATGCGCTTCTCCGACGAGAAGATTGAGTCGGCGCGCAACTTTGCCAACAAGCTCTGGAACGCGTCCCGCTTTGTTCTCATGAACCTCACCGAGTCGGATGAGGAGCTGCTCGCGAGCCCCGACGGGTCCGAGCTTGCAATAGAGGACAAGTGGATACTCTCTAAGTTTAACACTCTCGTCAAGACCGTGTGCGACAACGTTGATAACTATGAGATCGGCATAGCCCTCTCCGAGATATACTCCTTTGCCTGGGACTATTTCTGCGACTGGTATATCGAGATGGCAAAGAGCCGTATATTCGAGGGCGGCGCACCCGCTCTCACCGCCAAGCGTACCCTTGTCTACGTGCTGACGGGTATCGTAAAGCTTCTTCACCCCTATATGCCATTTATCACCGAGGAAATATATCAGGCACTTCCTCACACCGACCCCTCGGTTATGATATCGGCATATCCCACCTTCGACCCCGAGCTTGACTTCTCTGCAGAGGAGGACAGCGTAAACCGCATCATCGGCTGCATCGTTGCCATCCGCACCCGTCGAGCAGAGATGAACGTCCCTCCCTCGAAGAAGGCAAAGCTCTACGTCGTAACCAAGTACGAGGACACCTTCCGCAGGACCGAAAAGATCCTTATGAAGCTCGCCTCTGCCTCCGAGCTTATCCTCACCGATGCCTACACCGCCGACGATGCGGTCATGATTGCCACCGACACGGGCTCGCTCTACATTCCTCTGTCCGACGTTATCGACTTCGATAAGGAGCGCGCAAGGCTCGGCGGCGAGCTGAAGAAGTGCGAGGGCGAGATTGAGCGCCTTGAGAAAAAGCTCTCCAACGAGGGCTTCGTTGCCAAGGCACCCGAGAAGGTAATCGAGGGCGAGCGCCAGAAGCTCGCGAAATACCGCGAGACCCGCGAGTCGCTCCTCGTCGCAATTGCAAAGCTGAAATAAATCAAAAGGGAGCTATAATGGATTTTAAATTCACCGACCCGAAGGGCGGGGAGCTCAAGGTAGTTTTCCCCGGCTCCTTTGAGGATACCCCGGAGCTGACCGAGCTGCATATAGAGGAGGGAATAGAGGAGATAGCAGAGAACACCTTTGCCTCCTTCAAGCACCTTCGCCGCGTTTGGCTGCCAAAAACGATGAAGAGGATAAGCGCAGGCGCATTTATGGGCTGTGAGTCGCTCGAGAGCGTGTATATGAACGCAGGACTTGAGGAGATACTCGACGACGCCTTCGCCTCCTGCCCGAGTCTCTCCGTCGTTGAGATGCCCGACACCGTAAAGCGCATCGGCACGGGTGCGTTTGAGGGCTGTGCCTCGCTTTCCAAGCTGCGCCTCTCCGAGAGCGTGCTTATGATAGGCGCGGGAGCCTTCTCCTACTGCTTCAACCTGCGCGACGTCGTCGTGCCCGACAGCTGCATTCTCGTCGAGTTTTCCGCATTTCTCGGCTGCTTCGCCCTCGAGAGCGTAAGACTCTCTGCCAATATGGGACTTATCGACAACTCCCTCTTTGAGGGCTGTCGCTCCCTGCGCGAGGTTGACCTGCCCGCAAGACTCTCGAGAATAGGCAGGAGTGCCTTCAAGGGCTGCTCCTCGCTCAAATCAATAATTCTCCCCGTCACCACGCGCGCCATTGAGCTCGACGCCTTTTACGGCTGCACCTCTCTCACGCGCATAGCGATACCGAAAAAAATCGAGAGCATTGAGGACGGTGAGATATTCACCTCCTGCGACTCTCTGACCGACATATCCTTCGGCGGCTCCAAGACGGATTGGGAGCTTCTCACCCACGGCAAGACCGTAACGGTGGAGCACAGCGACCTCACCGTAACCACCCCGAGGATAACCTTTCTGAATATCGATGATAAAGTATAAATGCCTCGTCCTCGACCACGACGATACCGTCGTTGACAGCACCGCCTCGATACATTTTCCCTGCTTTGTCGAATACCTCTCAAAGTACAGACCCGCCCTCGCGGACAGCTATACCACAGAGAGCTATTTTATCAAAAACTTCGACCCCGGCATCGTCTCTCTTCTGCGCGACGAGGTCGGGCTCTCGGCGGAGGAGCTTGCACACGAGGAGGAATACTGGCGCGACTACGTCCGCTCCCACCTGCCGCGTGCCTACGACGGAATAAAGGAGACGTGCGAGCGCTTTCTCTCCGAGGGCGGCATTCTTGCCGTCGTTTCCCATTCCTTCACCTCGTATATCGAGCGCGACTATGAGCACAACGGCCTACCCACCCCCCACCGTATCTACGGATGGGATTCCTCCCCCGAGCGACGCAAGCCTGCTCCGTATGCACTTTTTGACCTTATGAAGACGTATAAGCTCGACCCGTGTGAAATTCTCGTCGTCGATGACCTGAAGCCCGGACTCGAGATGGCGCGTGCTGCGGGAGTTGATTTTGCTGCCGCAGGCTGGGGCTATGACATACCCGAGATAGAGCGAGCTATGAGAGAGAGCTGCGCGCATTACCTGAAAACAGTAAAGGAGCTTGAGCTGCTCCTCTTTGGAGGTACTGAATGAAAATTTTCACAATCGGCTGCGGCAGATGGGGTGCCTTTATCGCCTGGTATCTCGACTCGATAGGGCACACAGTGTCCCTCTGGGGGCGCGAGGGCTCGCAGAGGCTTGCCGAGCTTGTGGCGACGCGCGCCAACGGCACCGTCCGTCTCCCCGACAGCATAACCCTGACCTCTGACGTGGAGGGTGCGCGCGATGCCGACGCGGTGGTGATATCTGTTCCATCCCAGTCCCTACGCCCCCTTCTTCGCTCCCTTCCCGAGAATATTCTCGACGGCAGGACGCTCGTCCTTTGCATGAAGGGCATAGAGATTGGCAGCGGCAAGCGCCTCAGCCAGATATGCCGAGAGGAGCTTGGCGAGCGCGTCAAGGTCGCGGTCTGGCTCGGGCCGGGACACGTCCAGGAGTTTACGGCAGGCAGACCCAACTGTATGGTTATAGACAGCGATGATGAGGAGGTAAAGCATAAGCTCATATCCGAGTTCTCCTCCGCGCTTATCAGATTTTACTACGGCACCGACCTTGTCGGCAACGAGATAGGCGCCGCGGCAAAGAACGTTGTCGGCATCGCCGCAGGCGTGCTCGACGCCCTCGGTCTATCCTCCCTCAAGGGAGCGTTGATGGCGCGTGCACCGCGCGAGATATCGAGGCTCGTCGAGGCTCTCGGAGGCAATCCCGTCTCCGTCTACGGTCTTTGCCACATCGGTGACTATGAGGCAACCGTCTTTTCAAGGTACAGCCACAACCGTCTCTTTGGCGAATGCCTCGTCACGGGCAAGGAGCCCGAGGGGCTTGCCGAGGGCTACTACACCGTCAAGGCTCTCGTTGAGCTTGGCGAGCGGCTGGGCGTTGAGCTGCCGATATGCACTGCGGTATATAATATTTGTTACACGGGTGCCGCCATCGACACCGAAATGGAGGCTCTCTTTGCCAGAAGCCTCAAGCATGAGTTTTAAGACGGTCGAAATTTGGCTTGACTTTAAAGTATATGCTATGTTAAAATAAAATAAAAAAGATAAAAAAGGAGTGATGAGCTATTCTCAGCCTAAAGCTAATTGCCGAAAATGGCGACGTGAAATTCAAGGCGTACGGCGAAGAGATTGACGAGCGCTACTCCGGCACCTACGAGGTGGGTGACAAATGGCGCATTGAGCTCGAATATTGCGAGTTCATAAAGCTATCTCTTGACGAAACTATGTGTGAGAGCATAGTCTACGTTCCCGACGGAACGTTTGAGTTCCCGATACCCTTTGATTACCACCGCAATGCCTGCTACGGAAGCGCGGCATTCGCAGGGGACAGCCACAGAGTAAGAGTCAGCGAGCCCACCGAGGCAGAGATCTACGCAGAGCGCAAGATTTCACTGAATTCTCACGATATGCACAACGTCCCGAAATACTTCCCCCACGCAGTTGCCAACTTCGTAACGCGTGAGGACCCCTGCTTCTTCGAGCGCAACGCCATCGACGGTGTGAGCGACAACGAGGGGCACGGACCCTATCCCTTCCATTCGTGGGGCGGCGGACTGCGCGAGGACCTCGAGTATGAGGTGCACTTCGGCACCGAGGTAGAGTGCGACAGGGTTGAGATACACCTGCGCGCCGACTTCCCGCACGATACGTATTGGAAGGAGGCAGACCTCGAGTTCTCCGACGGCTCGAGGATACATATCGACCTCCTTGGCACCAAGGAGGGGCAGGTCTTTGAGTTTGAGCGACGCACCACCGAGTTTGTGCGCCTGTGCGGCTTCAAGCAGCAGCGCCTCGAGGACGGCTCGCTCTCGTTTGCGGCACTCTCGCAGTTCACAGTTTACGGAAAATATATTAAAAAGGAGAATGAAGGAATGGAAGTCAGAGACGCTTCTAATGCAAAAGACGTCAAGTATTACACAACAGACAGACTCAGAGAGGAGTTCCACATCGGTAACCTCTTCACCAAGGACAATATAAGAATGGTTTACAGCCATACCGACAGAATCATAGTAATCGGTATGATGCCCATCAAGCTCGAGCTCAAGCTCGAGGCAGGCAAGGAGCTTGCCGCAGATTACTTCCTTGAGCGCCGCGAGCTCGGCTGCATCAACATCGGCGGCAAGGGTATAATCACCGTTGACGGTGAGGAGTATGAGATGAACCCCCGCGACGGTATCTACGTAGGTAAGGGTCATAAGGACCTCCGCTTCAAGAGCGTAGACGAGACCAATCCCGCAAAGTTCTACATCACCTCCTGCCCTGCACACACCACCTATCCCACCGTTAAGATTGATATCACCAAGGCACGTAAGGTGCCCTGCGGCTCCGTCGAGGATTGCAACAAGAGAGTTATCAATCAGTACATCCATCCCGAGGTTATGAAGTCCTGCCAGCTTGCTATGGGTCTGACCCAGCTTGAGGTCGGCTCCAACTGGAACACCATGCCCTGCCACACCCACGACAGACGCATGGAGGTTTATCTCTACCTCGATATGGGTGCCAATGACGCTGTATTCCACATGATGGGCGAGCCCAAGGAAACCCGCCACATCATTATGCACAACGAGGAGGCTGTTATCTCTCCCTCCTGGTCTATCCACTCGGGCGTCGGCACCAAGAACTACTCCTTCATCTGGGCTATGTGCGGTGAGAACCAGGAGTTCACCGATATGGACCACATAGAGACTAAAGAGCTTCGCTAAACGAAAAACAAAAATAATCAAACATAAAGGAGAAAAAGCAATGGCAAACAACAACATCTTCTGTCTTGAGGGCAAGGTTGCTCTCGTAACGGGCGCATCCTACGGTATCGGCTTCGCAATCGCAAAGGGTCTCGCTGCAGCAGGCGCAACCATCGTTTTCAACGACCTCAAGCAGGAATTCGTAGATAAGGGTCTCGCTGCTTATGAGGCAGAGGGCATCAAGGCTCACGGCTACGTTTGTGACGTTACCGACGAGGACGGCGTAAACGCAATGGTAGCACAGATTGAGAAGGAGGTCGGTGTTATCGACATCCTCGTTAACAACGCAGGCATCATCAAGAGAATCCCCATGATTGAAATGAAGGCATCCGAGTTCCGTCAGGTTATCGACGTTGACCTCAACGCTCCCTTCATCGTATCCAAGGCTGTTATCCCCTCTATGATAAAGAAGGGCGCAGGCAAGATAATCAACATCTGCTCGATGATGAGTGAGTTCGGCCGTGAGACCGTTTCCGCATACGCATCTGCAAAGGGCGGACTCAAGATGCTCACCAGAAACATCGCATCCGAGTACGGTCAGTACAACATCCAGTGCAACGGCATCGGCCCCGGCTACATAGCAACTCCCCAGACCGCACCCCTTCGTGAGCCCCAGGCAGACGGCTCCAAGCACCCCTTCGACAGCTTCATCACCGACACCAAGACTCCCGCAGGCCGTTGGGGCAACCCCGAGGACCTCGCAGGTCCTGCCGTATTCCTCTCCTCCATCGCATCTGATTTTGTAAACGGTCAGATACTCTACGTTGACGGTGGTATACAGGCATACTTCGGCAAGCAGCCCTCCTGATGGAAAAATTTTGGTAATCTTTGCCGTTCCCGCGCGAGCTCGCAATAGGTAACTATTGCTTCGGCTCGGGAAGCGACAAACCTTCCACAAAATTTTCCTCATCAGCCTGACGGTGGATCTTGGTAATCCTTGCCTTCTCCGCGCAGGCTCGGCGTAGGCAACTACGCCTTCGGCAAGAAGAACGAGAGTTCTTCCACAAAATTTTTTACATGCCCCTGACGGTAAAGCTCTTTGCAATCTCTTTGCAATCTTTACCGTCAGATACAATATTCTAACGGAGTACAACATGAAAAACTATAAGGAAATAATTGCCGAGAATCTTGCTTGGGCAAAGGAAATCTTCGCGAAGATTGACAGCAAGATGTCCTCGGTGACAATCCGCTCCCGTAACAAGGTCGCAGACGGAGTTGACGAGAACGGCTTCCACGTAGAGAAGGAAAGAACCTGGTGGTGCAACGGCTTCTGGGGCGGACTGAACCTTCTCCTTTACAACTACACGAAAAATGAGAATTATCTTCTCACCGCCGAGTCCAACGAAAAGCTGATGGACGAGGGCCTTGTGCAGATAGACACGATTCACCACGACGTCGGCTTCATGTGGTATCTGCTCTCGGGTGCTCACTATGCCCTCACGGGTGACAAGGCATCGAGGACGAGGGCGCTCTTTGCGGCGACAACCCTCTCGAGCCGCTACGTAATTCCCGACAACCACGACCTCGGCTTTATCAAGGCTTGGAATGGCAGAGGGGCATACAACTGGTCTATCGTTGACTGCCTTATGAACCTCCCCCTCCTTTACTGGGCTTCCGAGGAGCTTGACGACGACAGATTTAAGAGAATCGCCATGTCCCACGCGGATATGTCTATTCGCGACCACCTTCGCGATGACGGCTCTATCGCTCACATTGTCGAGCACTCCAGAGAGACGGGCGAGCTTGTAAAGACCTACGGCGGTCAGGGCTATGCCGAGGGCACGTCATGGTCTCGCGGTCAGGCTTGGGGACTCTATGGCTTCACCATCTCCTACATCCACACGGGTGAAGAGAGATACCTCAACGCAGCAAAGAAGGTTGCTAATTACTTCATTGCCAACTGCTGTGACGATTGGCTCCCGAGAGTAGATTTCCGCGCTCCCTCCGAGCCCGTGCTCTACGACGCAACCGCAGGTGCTTGCGCCGCTTGCGGACTTATTGAGCTTGCCAAGCGCCTCCCCGAGAACGAGGGCGGTATGTATATCCATGCGGCAGTAAATATCCTGAAGGCAATGACCGAGAAGTTCACCGACTTCGACCCCGCAAACGACCACATGCTCGGCTACGGAACCGTCCGTTATCCTGCTGAGAGCGTTCTCACGGGCGACCCCGGTGTTCACATCTCCATAATCTACGGCGACTATTTTTACACCGAGGCAATTCTCAAGCTCCTCGGCTCCGAATTTTTCACTTGGTAAATAAAAAAAAAGCGCCCTTGAGCCTTTGCTCAAGGGCGTTTTCTCGTGTGGGAGGGCTTACCCCTTCCCGCTACCGTTAACCGTATCTGTTTTGTCAAAAAAGGTCTGATTATTTCAGCCCCTTGCTTTTCTTAATAATTACTTAATCTTTTTTGCATACCTTTTGATAAGAGCCTTGACGTCGTATAACAGCTCTGCATCACACGAGGGAGAGAATTCCTCCTCGAGTCCCAAAAGAAATCTCGGGTCAAGGTGCAGTATCTGGCATATTCGCTTCAGCTGCTCTATGCTGGGCTCCTGAATATTCCGCTCAATCTTCGAATAGTTGGATTGATTCATAGGTATGAGACCGGCTACGTCATTCTGTGAGAGGTCTAAATCTTCTCTTGCATTTCTGATTTTTTCACCCATATTCATAATCCTGCCCTCCGTACACCCTCATTATACTAATTTTAACTTAAATGCTTGACAAATAGTTAAAACTACAATATAATACTTATACATAGTTAAAATATAACTACTAAAAGTATTTTTTAACTTGAAATGAACATGAGGGGATTATTGAAAAGATGAGAAACAAGATTATAGCACTGATTCTATGCCTGGTTTTGGTGTTGTCTATGACATATGCTCTCACGGGCTGCTTTGGCGGTGACGAGAGCGAAAACGGTGACCCGAATGACACAGAAACCAACAAGGGAAACACGGACACCACCAAGCCCGACGAGCCTGATGGCTCGGACACACCGGACACACCGGACACGCCCGACACACCGGACACACCCGACACGCCGGACACACCCGACACGCCGGACACACCCGACACACCGGATACTCCCGACACACCCGACACACCGGACACACCCGGAGCTACAGTTATCACATACATAGAGTGGGATGGTAGCATTGCGAGTGGCTTCTCGGGCGGTGACGGCACGGAGTCCTCACCCTATGAGATAGCAAGCGGTGCCGAGCTCGCCTACCTTGCGCGTCAGGTAGCAATGGGAAACGAGCTGTATTCGGCAGAGGGTGTCTGTTATATCCTTACCGAAAACCTCGACCTTTGCTCGAGGGAATGGAGCCCGATAGGTAGCAAGTACAATATTTCCGGCGACACTGACGAGGGCTGCACCTTCCGCGGTAGCTTTGACGGAAACGGAAAGAAGATAAAGAACGTAAAAATCTCCGAGGCAAAGAGTTATTACTCTGCATTCGGTCTTTTTGGCGAGATTTCCTCGGCTACACTTCACAATATCGATATAACGAGGGTAGATTACAACTCCTCCTTCGCCAAAGAGACACCCGTGGGTGGCTTGGTGGGCAGCTGCACGAATTCCGTAATATCGCAGTGCGGTGCGGGAGGCACAGTCTATGCCGAGCGAGGCTCTGCCGGCGGACTAATTGGCAGTGCCAAGGACAGCACAATAACCGATTGCAGTGCGAATATTGACATAACGGGTGCATACGCAGGCGGCTTAATTTGCACTCTTACCGGCGGTAGCATTGCTGACTCTACCGCAACGGGCAAGCTGTATGCTATTGACGCCCTTCTGGGCAGCGAAGCTGTAATATATGGCGGCGGACTTGTCGGCTTCCTTTCGGGCGCAGAAATCAGACGCTCATCCTCATCCGTAGAAATGAGCGCAAGAAGTGCACTTTTCGGTCAGGACTTAATTGGTGCCTTTGCGGGAAAGGGTGAGAACAGTCTCATATCAGACAGCTTCGCTACGGGCTCTGTGACCCTGTCCTCGAAAAGCAGCTCCAACGGTGCTCTGGCTGCGGGCTTCCTCGGCAACGGCAGCAGCACTACAACAATACAGTATTGCTACTCAAGGGGTAACGTAGAGGGCTCAAACAGTGATTCGCTTCTGGGCTTTGCGGGCTATGCCGTTATATCCGATTGCTATTCGACCTCCAACGTAACGGGTGGATACCGTGTAGCCGCCTTCTGCATGGGAAGCACGGCAACGAGGTGCATATCCTTCGGTGATGCAAGCGGTTGCTATGCAAGCGCCTTCAACAGCCCGAGAGCGAGCGTCACCCAAAGCCCGATAGAGCCGAATAAGTATAACAGCTGTATCGTATTCGGTGACGTTATTGCAGCATATACCGCTCCTGCCACACGTACCGAAAGAAACTGCGTATTCTATGAGGCTGAATCAAACTGCTACCGTGCAGAGAACATAACCGCAACAGAGAATGGAGCGGCTATCAGCGGCAGCGAGCTTGGCGGCGAGGCTATGTTCTTCGACGTAATGAACAGCGCGGATTTCTACACCTTCGACGAGGGCTTTGCCCTTGCGTGGGATTTCTCTGAGATGGACGTTGCGGCATACAAATATCCCCGCCTTCTCTCCGAGGCAGAGAGAAACGGGTAAGCAATCCCTTACGTTACAAAGCAAAAAAAGAGACTTCAGCGTGAGTCTCTTTTTTTGCTTTTCGGTTTTTATTACAGCCAATCTCCGACTGTGTCCGACTTGAATATCTCATAGCATCCGCTCCTCAGAATTCTGCACAGAGCCGCCTCGTCCCTTATCCTCTCGTCGGTGGCAATACCGCCGAAGGAGAGCGTTCTTGTGCTGTGTGCGTCGGCACCCGCGGTGAGAATAAGCTCGGGGTGCTCTCCGGCAAATTCCTCCGCCATAAGATTTTCCTCGGGGGTGTTTCCGTAGTTATATATCTCGATGCCGTCGAGGTGAGAGAGGGGGAGCGGATAGGGTGCGGTTATGTATGCCCTCCTGCGGAAGGGGTGCGCCTGAATCAGAAGACCCCCGCCCCCGTGTAGCGTATTGTACCATATTTCCTGGTCTCTCGCCATCAGCTCGGGGTGCTTGTAGAGCATCTCGGGCGTCACGCCGAAGCACAGCACCTCCCGACCGCCGTCCAGGTGCTCCTCAAGGGAGAAGATAATATCCACTCCGTATTTTTCTGCCGCCGCGCGGCATTCGGTATAGTCGCGCTCATATCTTTCTACAAATGCCTCCCAGCCGAGTGCTCGGTCAATGCCCGAGTTGCCGCCGAAGAAGTGATTTGTCAGCACTGCCCCCGCAAGCCCCTGTGAGTAAAGACCCTCGGCAAGATCCTCGGGGTGCATTACCGCGCACCTGGAGCAGGGGGAGGTGTGCGTGTGCAGCTGATATCTGTATTTCATTGTCTTCCGTCTCCTATATAACGCGACTCTGGAAGGCTACCGCCTTGCCGATAATCTTGATTGAACTGAGCTCCTCGCCAACGTAAACGAGCGGTGCGTAGCGCGCATTCTCGGGCGAGAGAATGAGCTTGCCCTCCTCGGGGTAGTAGTAGACCCTCTTCAGCGTTGCCTCGTCGTCGATTATAACCGCGCCTATCTCGCCGTTTTCCACCGTGTCCTGCGAGCGGATAAAGACTATATCTCCGTCGAAAATTCTCGCACCCGTCATCGAGTCACCGTGTGCCCTGAGGCAGAAGTCAACGTCCATCCCCTCCTCAACCACCACGAAGCTGTCGTGCTCCTCGCAGGCAAGGATGGGCTTGCCACAGGCAATCTCACCGATGAGCGGCACCCTCTTCATAGTGACGGGCATGCCCTCGCGGCTGACCCAGCCCATAAGCTCACTCGGTGTTGTTCCGAGCGCCTCCGCAAGGAGAACTACCTTCTCGGGGGGCACGTTTGCCACGATTCCGTTCTCATACTTAAATATAGTCTGCTTGCTTGTGCCGAGTCTTTTTGCAAGCTCCTCCATTGTCATTCCCTTTTCTTTTCTCAGCCTTTTGAGATTGTTTGATAGCATGCGCCCCTCCTCTTTCCGACAAGGTGTATGTCGCTTTTTTCATCATTACATAATTATATTACCACAAAGTAACTTGTTATGCAATACTTTTTCCGAATTTTGTCGAAATATTTTTTGAAAAATAACTTGACAAGTTACATTTCTTTATGCTATCATAGTAACGCGATAGGTTACTTCTGCCCCGTGAATGAACTTATCAAGTGACAAAAATCGACTGAAGCAAAGGAATAACAAAAGAAGGGAAGATAAAATGTTTGTAAGATTCGATAGCTCCGACGGACTTCCGAGTGCTATCTACCGCCGACATGAGGAAATACTCAGCGATATATCAAGAATAAAGGAAAGCATCAGCGAGGTGAACGAGCGAGTAAACCTGCGCTCTCTGGTGCTGGACATGCTCTCCGACGAGAGAATGAAGGATGACCCCGAGTATTTCGCAGCAGAGCTCGAGCAAGCGATTAGGGAGGCAAACGATGCAAAGGAGCGGCTTCTTTTGCTCGAGGATGAGCTGCATGAGCTTATGATAGAATTGAGGGAAACGAAATGGGTGCTTGGTATAGTATGACGGACAGCCTCTCGACCCTCGTCGGTGCTCTGTGCGCGGATTACTCGCGTCGGGCAGAGCTCATACGTGAGGGTGGACTGAAGACAAGGGTGTATAACGAGCTTCGCTATCTGAATTACAAGATCCGCGAGGCAACGTGCGAGATAGTGGGGGAGGAGCGCGCCGACCTCTTTATCCGCGAGATAGGGGGAAGGATAGGCTACGCCAAATCGGGCGTGGATGATATATCCGAGACCACCTACAAGGAAACGAAGAGGGAGGTGAAGCTAGGTATAGCGAGACGGCTGTATCTTCTGAATTAAATTTTTTCTCCCTCTCGGTTTGACATTATTCGTCCGTCCACCTGTGGTAAACTTATTCGGGAGCGAGAGCATTCGCTCCGCAAAAGGAATATCAATGCAAAGTTTTAAACAAAAAAACGGAGAACAAAAATGCAAACCACACTTAAGATTGTTGCCAACGAGGATAAGCTGCGCGCATATCTGCCGCGCGAGCTTGACCACCATGCTGCCCGACCGATAAGAGAGGTGCTTGACCGCCGCCTCTTTGAGGAGAAGCCGACTGTGCTCATTCTCGATTTTTCGGGTGTCGAATTTATGGACTCCTCGGCTATCGCTCTGATAATAGGACGGGCGAGCGCCTGCGAGAGTCTCGGAGCCGCGGTAATTCTCACGGGACTGTCCGAGCATCAGAAAAAGCTTGTGCGCCTCTCGGGCGCCCTTCGCACGAAGAACGTATCTATCACAGAGGTATAAAAAATGAAAAGAATAATAAATGAAATGAAGCTTCGTCTCATCGCAAGAGGAGAGAACGAGAGCGTCTGCCGAGCAATTATCTCAGCCTTCGTTGCCGAGCTCAACCCAACGGTGGAGGAGCTGTGCGACATTCGCTGTGCCGTCAGCGAGGCGGTGACCAACTGCGTCGTCCACGCATATCCCGACAGGGGAGGAGAGCGCCGCGATTACATATACATATCCGTTCGCCTCTATGACACGCGCGAGGTAAGCGTCGAGATATCTGACAGAGGTGTTGGCATCGAGAACGTCGAGCTGGCGCGTCAGCCCTCCTACACGACGGGAGAGGCGAGCGAGAGATGCGGTATGGGCTTTCTTGTGATGGAGAGCTTTACGGACGCCATGACAGTAAAATCAAAGCCCGGACGAGGTACGACCGTACTCCTGAAGAAAATACTCAAGCCCTGACCCAAAAGGGGAATATGGAAATAAAGGATAAGTCGACGTCCGTCTGGGACGCCAACACCGAGCTTTTGCAGAGATACAGGAGAGGGGACCGCGATGCGGGGGAGGAGCTCGCAAGGATAAACTCCCCTCTGGTTTATAGCATTGCCGCCCGTTTTCGTTCGCGGTGCGACGACTTTTCGGAGCTTGTCGAGGCGGGGAATATCGGACTTGTCAAGGCTATGAACAGCTTTGACTTTGAGCGCGGCTGCGTTTTCTCTACCTATGCGACTCCGCTCATATTCGGTGAGATACGGCGGCTTTTGCGCGACGGTGGCATCATCAAGGTCTCAAGGGAGCAGAAGAAGCTCTCCGCCCTCCTCGGAAAGGAGCGGGAGCGCAGGCTTCAGACGGGCGAGCGCTGTGACATTGCCTCAATTGCCGAAGCCGTTGGCGTCAGTCGGGAGGATGCTGCTGCGGCGTTCTTCGCCTCGACTCCCGTCAGCTCGCTCGACGAGCCGCAGGGCACCGACGAGGACTCGCGCTCTGCCCTTGACACGGTATATGACGATGAGTCCGAGACGCGTGCCTTTGAGGGGCTGGCGCTCCGTATGGCAATCGACCGCCTTGGCGAGCTGGAGAGAAAAATTGTAATTCTTCGCTTCTGGCGCGACCTCTCCCAGCTTGAGGTTGCCCGTATGCTCGGACTGTCTCAGGTCAAGGTGTCAAGAGAGGAGAAAAAAATTCTGGCAAAGCTGCGGCGTTCGATGACCTAGCCGCGTCAGAGGGGTGCGCCGGAGGCTGCCAAATGTTAATAAATTGTGAAAAATAAGGAAATCTATTGATTTTCACAGCGGTCGTCTATATAATATATTCAGTGGTTAGCACTCGAAGCTTGAGAGTGCTAAATATTACAGTATCGGAGGATAAAAGAATGAAGCTTAAACCCTTATTTGATAAGGTTGTATTAAAGAGAATCGAGGCGCAGGAAAAGACCGTGGCGGGAATAATTCTTCCCGACTCCGCAAAGGAGAAGCCCGAGGTGTTCGAGATAATCGCGGTTGGCCCCGGCGCTGTGGTAGACGGCAAGACCGTCCCCGTCAGTGTCAAGGTCGGCGAGAAGGTTATCGCCGCAAAATACAGTGGCACCGAGATAAAGCTCGAGGGTGTTGAATACACCGTTATATCCGAGAGCGATATACTTGCAGTTGTAGAATAAACGAAAAGAGGTAATTTAATATGTCTAAGGAAATTCTTTACGGTCAGGATGCAAGAGCAGCGCTCCTTGCGGGCGTTGATAAGCTTGCCGACACCGTTAAAATCACACTTGGCCCCAAGGGCAGAAACGTAGTTCTCGAGAAGAAGTTCGGCTCTCCTCTCATCACCAACGACGGTGTTACCATAGCCAAGGAGATAGAGCTTGAAAATGCGGCAGAGAATATGGGAGCACAGCTTGTGCGCGAGGTCGCGGTAAAGACCAACGACGCCGCAGGCGACGGCACCACCACCGCAACCCTCATTGCGCAGTCCCTTATCCACGAGGGAATGAAGAACGTCACCGCAGGGGCAAACCCCATGGTGCTCCGCAAGGGTATGGCAAAGGCTACCGAGGCAGCCGTCGCAGCCCTCAGGGCGCAGGCAAAGAGCGTCAGCGGCTCGGCTGACATCGCCAGAGTAGGTGCCATCTCCGCAGGAGACGAGACGATAGGCGAGCTTATTGCAGACGCAATGGAGAAGGTTACGGCAGACGGTGTAATCACCGTCGAGGAGTCGAAGAGTGCCGAGACGTACAGCGAGGTTGTCGAGGGCATGCAGTTTGACCGCGGCTATCTTTCCCCCTATATGGCTACCGACACCGATAAGATGGAGGCAGTGCTTGACGACGCCCTCATCCTTATAACAGATAAGAAAATATCCTCCATCCAGGATATTCTCCCCCTTCTCGAGCAGATTGTCCAGTCTGGCAAGAAGCTGCTCATCATTGCCGAGGACGTAGAGGGCGAGGCTCTCACAACCCTCGTGCTCAACAAGCTTCGCGGCACCTTCACCGTAGTTGCGGTAAAGGCTCCCGGCTTCGGTGACAGACGCAAGGAGATGCTCCGCGATATCGCTATCCTCACGGGCGGTGAGGTTATCACGAGCGAGCTCGGACTTGAGCTCAAGGATGCATCCGTTGCACAGCTCGGCAGATGCCGCCAGGTAAAGGTAAACAAGGACAACACCATCATCGTCGGCGGTATGGGCGACAAGTCGGCAATAAACGACAGAGTCGGTCAGATTAAGGCGGCTCTTGAAATAACCACCTCCGAGTTCGACAAGGAGAAGCTCCTCGAGCGTCTTGCCAAGCTTGCGGGCGGCGTTGCCGTTATCAAGGTCGGTGCTGCCACCGAGGTTGAGATGAAGGAAAAGAAGCTGCGCATCGAGGATGCCCTCAACGCCACCAAGGCGGCAGTAGAGGAGGGTATCGTGGCAGGCGGCGGCGCGGCACTCGTCGGTGTTATGGACGAGGTCGAGGCTGTTGTCGACACCCTTGAGGGTGACGAGCGCACGGGTGCAAGAATAGTTCTCAAGGCTCTCACCTCTCCCATGAAGCAGATTGCCGACAACGCAGGCGTTGACGGCGCGGTAATAATCTCCAAGATTCGTGAGTCGGGCAAGATTGGCTTCGGCTACGATGCCTACAAGGAGGTCTATTGCGATATGCTCGAGTGCGGTATCGTCGACCCCGTAAAGGTAACTCGCTCCGCTCTCCAGAACGCATCCAGCATTGCCGCAACCGTTCTCACCACCGAGAGCGTCGTCTTCGACAAGAAGGAGGATAAGCCCCAGCTTCCTCCCCAGGGCGGCATGGACGGAATGTACTAAAAAAAGCGCCTCATAAGGGCTAAAGCAGAAAAAATGCAACGCACAGGACACACCGACTGCGTTGCATTTTTTATGTCCTTTTTTCTCTCGGCAGGACGAATGTTGTTCATAAACTTGACATATTTCTGCTTTTGTAGTATAATGCAGTTAAATATATAAAAACAAAAATGCTCCGAAAGGTAAAAATCGTATGACGGTAGCAAAGAAAAGAGCACTCAAGATTTCTCTTTTGCTCGGTTTTTTTATAATTCTCGGACTGATTATATATATGCTTCTCTCGGGTGAGAATGCCGATCTGATAAAGAGTGTATTCACCGAGGACCTCACAAGAGACGAGATTCGTGACAGACTGATTGACGTCGGTATCCGCGGATATCTGACGATAGCTATACTGGCAATGCTCCAGGTTGTCCTGACCTTCCTGCCTGCCGAGCCCGTGCAGGTCATCGGCGGCATCGCCTTCGGCTTTGTGCGCGGTGTCATCGCCTGCATAGCGGGCGTCATCGTCGGCAATACCATAATATTCATACTCTATAAGATATACGGCACAAGACTCAACAACTTCTTCGACAAGAACCTCGAGCTCGACCTCAACAAGGCGAATCACTCGGGCAAGCTCGCCGCTGTCGTATTTCTCCTCTACTTCCTCCCCGCAATACCCTACGGCATGATTTGCTTCTTTGCCGCCTCCACGAGAATGAAGTATCCGAGATATATTACCCTCACCGTCCTCGGTGCGATTCCCTCTGTGTGTATCGGTGTCGGACTCGGTGACCTCGCCCTCTCAACGGGCTGGATAGTCACGGGCATAATACTCTTCGTGGTGGTGACCCTTCTTATCATAATGATGGTAAAGAAGGATGCAATCATGGCGTGGATAAACAAGATAATCCGCAAGCTCTCGGAGCCCCACAGCACCAAGACCGTTGTAAAAAAATATTCCTCCGTAAGGCTCTATATCCTTGCCGCAATTGCGCGCGCGGTTTTCTTCTTCAAGGGCATCAGGGTGCGCCTTTACAACAAGGCAGGGCAGCTTAGCCGTCCCTCGATAGTTTTGTGCAATCACGGCTCCTTCTTCGACTTCGCCTACTCGGGGCTTCTGATAAAAAAATATGCCCCCAACTATATTGTAGCCAGACTCTACTTTTGCAACCGTACTCTTGCAAGAGTCCTGCGCGCACACGGCACCTTCCCGAAGAGCATGTTTACTATGGACCTCGAGAGTGCCAAGAACTGCCGCAGAGTGCTGAGGAGCGGCGGAGTTCTCGCATTTATGCCCGAGGCGAGACTTTCCACCGTGGGCAAATTCGAGGATATTCAGCCGTCGACCTACGCATTTCTCAAGCAGGCGGGCGTCGACGTATATACCGTTAAAGTCAACGGCGACTATCTCTGTGACCCCAAGTGGGGACACGGGCTTCGCCGCGGCTCGCTCGTTGAGGCAACCCTCGAGCAGCTTATAAGCGCGGACGAGCTTCCCGCCCTCACAACCGAAGAGATAGCTACCCGTGTTGAAGAAAGGCTCTCATACAACGAGCTCGAGTGGCTCGACTCTCATCCCGAGGTGCACTACAAATCAAAGAGGCTTGCCGAGGGACTTGAAAACGTGCTTGCCATCTGTCCGCGCTGCGGTGCAAGGCACGCCCTCCGCACAAGGAGGCGCACCGTCAGCTGCGAGAAGTGTGGTATGACACTCGAGATGAATGACCGTTATGCCTTTGTCGGTGACGCTCCCTTCAGGAATTTTGCCGAGTGGTATGACTGGCAGTATGCCAAGCTCTCCGACGAGATTCTTAACGACCCGACCTACACCCTCACCGACAGGGTGACGCTGAAGCTCCCCTCCACCGATGGCAAAAAGCAGCTGCGCGTGGCGGGCGAGGGCGAGTGCACACTCTCTCGCGACGGACTTGTCTATAAGGGGACTATGGACGGCGAGACGGTGGAGCTTTGCTTCTCCATGAATGAGATGTACCGCCTTCTTTTCGGTGCGGGCGTGAATTTTGAGATATACAGAGCACAGACCATATACTTCTTTGTTCCGACGGAGCTGCGCAGTGCCGTAACGTGGTACATGGCAAGTAAGATTTTGAAGGATTCCTCAGTCCAATAAAGCTTTGAAAGAGAGGCATCATATGAAAGATAAGTGCAGAAAGGAAAAGGCGTTTACCAACATAGGACTAAAATCCTGCGTGAGCGTCGTAATAATACTTCTCGTCGTGCTTGCTATAAGCGGCGCGCTCTCCTACTTTATCCCCCAGGGCTCGTTTGAAACCGCCGTCGACGCAGACGGAAATGATAAAATTATTCCGGGAACCTATCACTCCGACGGTGTGATAGACGGAATTGCCATCTGGCGTGTTATCACCGCACCCGTGCGAGTTTTCTTCACGGGAGATTGGCTGAATATCGTAATGATTTCCGTATTCCTTCTCGTTATGAGCGGAGTGTTTAATCTTCTGGAGAAGACAAACGGAATTAAGGTGCTCATCGGCAGGATAATGCGAAAGCTGAAGGACAAGGGCGCACCCGTCGTATGCCTTTCGGTGCTTGTGTTTATGCTCTTCGGCTCCTTCTTCGGTATGTTTGAGGAGCTCACCACTCTTATCCCCATTATGGTTATGTTTGCCCTCTCGATGGGAATGGATACAATGACGGGCGTGGGCGCCTGCATGCTTGCCGCCTGCTTCGGCTTTTCTGCAGCCATAACCAACCCCTTCTCGGTCGGACTCGTTGCCCAGGAGGCGGGAGTCGGTCCTCTCGAGGGCGTGTGGCTTCGTATAGTTTTCTTCGCTATAATATATGCCATTGTCTGCGTATTCCTTATGCTTCATCTTCGTAAGATAGAGCGCGACCCCACTTCATCCCCAACCTATGAGGCAGACCTGGAGAAGAAGGCAAAGCTCGAGGAAATGCCTGCCGAGAAGATAGAAAACTCGGACAGAATTTTCCGCACCTACGCTATCTTCTTTATCGCGCAGATGCTCGTTCTTATACTCGTTGCATCCGTGCGCGCTATATCGGGCCTTGCGATTCCCATCCTCGCGGTGAGCTTCCTTGTCGGAGGTATCATAGCGGGTCTATCAGTCACAGAGAGAAAGTCGGACACCTTCCGCTATATGCTGAAGGGTGCGGCGGCAATGCTTCCCGCCGTCCTTATGATAGCTCTCGCATCCTCGGTCAGCCTTGTGCTTGCCGAGAGTGGGATACTACACACGATAATGAACTCGGTCATTGTCCTTCTTGACGGCAAGAGCAAGTTCTTCTGCGTGCTTCTGATTTACTTCCTGATACTTTTCCTCCAGCTCTTTATCGGCTCCGCATCTGCAAAGATAAGGCTCGTTATGCCCATCGTAATGCCGATTTGCGCAGCTCTTGGAATCTCGCCTGCGATTGTAATTCTGGCATACTGTATGGCGGATGGCTTTACCGACGTAATTATTCCCACCAATCCCGTGCTTCTCGTCGGACTCTCGATGGCAAACACCACCTACGGCAAGTGGGTGAGGTGGACGTGGAAGCTGCAGCTTATCGTATTTGCCCTCACAATAGGCGTACTCTATTTTGCCTGCGCGATAGGCTATTAAATTAAAAATCCGTTGGCAAATGATGCCAACGGATTTTTTTATATCTTTTTTCTGCATATGGGCTTAAACTGGCACCATTCGCATCCGCCGTCCTTCTTCTTCGGGGTGGGCGTAACGTTGCCGCCCTTGATTTCGCTTGCCACCCGACAGACCGCGGCGCTCACCGTTTCGTTATATTCGTCCCACTGAACGCGGCTGTATGCTCTGTCTGCATCCGAGCCGTGGGGCACTCCCTTTTTGGTGATACGAACGGGAGAGAACTTGATTCCCGTTGCGGATATTACCTCATCCTCGTTCAGTATCATACCCTTGCGCTTCTGCGATGAGGTGATTGCCTTGTCTATCTCTGTCGCATCGGGGGTGCTGACGGTGATGTTTCCAACCTCGCATTTGAGGTATATAATTCCCGAGGGCACGGGGGCCTTGTCGGGGTGTGCCCCGAGGTCGGCGAGGAAGCTCGCCTTTTTGCTCTCAACCACCGCCTTCAGATAAAGGAAGAGCTGCAGATTTTTTCCCTCCTTGAAGTCGTCGGGAGAGAAGTTCTTTGCTCCGGTCTTGTAGTCGACTGCTCGGACAAACAGCTCGTCGTCCGTGCGGTAGGTGTCTACGCGGTCTATCGTGCCGCGTACAGTCACGCACTCTCCGTTTTCGTCACGGAAAACAAGAGGCTCGGGCTGATTTTCTCCGTCACCGAGCTCAAGCTCGAAGTATCTCGGTATGTATTTTGAGCCGCGGAATTCCTCGCACAGATTTTCCACCACGGGCATTGCTGCGCGGCAGAGTCTGTCCGAGAGCACTCTCTCTCGCTCCGTGCGTGCCGTCTTTCCGTCGTTGACCTTCTCAAGAAAGCCGTCGGCGCCCCTTCTGACCATCTCGGTCATTTCCTCCCTCGTGATGGTATCCAGGTCTGCCTTGCCCTCCGCGACCTCGCCGAAGAAGCTCTCGAGTATCGCGTGGATAAAGGTGCCGACGTTGCGTGTGTCAAGCTCCGCCCTCTCCTCCGGCTTTAGACAGAGACCGTACTTGAGAAAGTAGAGCAGGGGGCAGTTGTTGAAGGTGTCTATTTTCGACTGAGAGAGGGATAGGGTAGCTGCGGCAAGCGCGCGGCGACTTTCCTCCGACAGATGCATGTCACCCGCGTCGATGGTGCTGTCCAGCATGCTTACACGTTCACCGAGTCCCGTCTTTTCGAGAGCCCTCCTGATAGCGAGTCTGTCGCCCTCCTCCTTCACCAGTCCCAGCGCGTCGAGCGCGCCCTCGGGTGTGTAAAGAAGGGCGAGAGCATCGTCGAAGGACGGGCGCTTGATTTTCACCTTGCCGTCGGTCATGGAGGTTATTTTTTCGATTACCTCGCTCGGCTTCACCTCGCCGAGTCCTGCTGTTTTTTTCGTATAAAGCAGTGACACGCTCTGCCCGGCATAGGCGATAGCGCGCAGAAGAATATACAGCTCCTTGCTGCTTCTCACGTCCGCGTCGGGCTTCAGTGCAAGGTCAAGCGAGGCTAGCGTTCTCTTGTCTCGCTCGGTAAAATAGGAGCGGTCTGATATCGCCTCGGGAAACTCCGCGCGGTTAAGTCCAATGATATAAACGTGCTTTTTGTCAAACAGACGTATCATATCGGCGCTTCCGATGGATACCGTGTCGTAGAAGGTCGGCAGCCTGCCTATATCCGTGCAGGAGAGCACTACCTTGAGCTGGGCAAAGAAGCCGTCGGTGCTCGTCTGTACCCCTCCCGCAACCGAAACGAGGGTGTCGAGCGCCTCCACGATAATATCCCATATCGGCTCATACTGGGCGGCTAGCTCTCCCTCACCGAGAAGATACAGCTCGTCTCTCCTTTTGTATATTCCTTCGCGCAGACGCACCTCGCCCATAAAGGCATACAGCGCCGTGGCATACTCCTCCACGGTTCCCGCTCTCCCGAGCGCTTCCTCCAGCTTCAGCAGGGGAGCCAGCAGCCTCCTCCTCGTCCCGTTGAGCCTTTTCAGCCTCGCGCCCATGTCCGACGCGTGCCGAACGGTGTAGCCGTCGGGATTCATATTCCACACCTCGTCGGACGAGAAGCCCCTGCCCGATATTCCCCAGAGCCTCACGTAGCACTCCAGCTCGTCACACTCGTCGCGTCCGAGACTTGAGGGGGTGTGCTTGGCGTATGCTATCACCGACTCGGTTGAGTAGCCCTGGCGTATCGCCTCTATTGCGGCATATATCAGCTTCACCGCCTCCGCACCCTCGGCAAGTATCGGCTTGGAGATGAAGTAGGGAATATGGTATTTGTCGAGGGAGGCGTCGATTATTCCGACGTACTTCTCGCTCCTGCGCGCTATAACCGCAAAGTCGCGATACCTCGCCCCCGCCTTCACACGCCTGCGGATATCCGCGGCAATAAAGTCACATTCGTCAAACGGGGTAGGGCACTCGAAAATTTCAATTTCGTTGTTGTAATGTAAAGTATTGTTGTCAAATCTCGGGTTGGTTCGCCACAGCTGATTAACGCATTCGACAATATATTCGGGCGCGCTTGCACCCGATATGCGTATGAGCTTCTCCTCCGCTCCGCTCCTTCTTGCGTCGGAGAGCAGCCTTTTCATCGTGCGCCTCGGCTCCGTGTATTCAAAGGCGTCCTCGTTTTCCTTGGGCAGGACGAGCGACACGACTACCTCGCACAACCCCGAGAGCACCGAGAGAAAGGCGTACTGTCCCTCTGTAAAGGAGGTGAAGCCCTCGATATAAAATACCGCATCACGGAAGAAGTCGGGGTTGCTCCTTGTCAGCTCGATGAGCGCGCGCATATCGTCGGCATTGTCGGAGTATTTTTCGTGGAGCATCCTCTTGTACAGCGAGTATATTGCCGCAAGGTCGTCGAGCTTTGCGATAAGCCTGCCCTCCTCCTTGGGTACAATTGCGCTTGCCGCGGCAAGCTCCTGCGCGCTGATTCCTGCTCGCTCGATAACGGCAACCGCCTCCAGCGCCCTCTCCACGACACCGACGCCGACCTCCCTCGAGCCTGCCGTCATTGTCAGGGTGGGGGACAGCTCGGTCACCGCGCGCCACATTATGAGCGACTTTTTCGCCCTGTCGCACACCTCTGCACCAATGCCGCCGAGTGCGCGGAAGGTGCTGTTTGCAAGTCTTGTGAAGTTCGTTACCTCAAAATATAATGGATATGAGCTCGGCAGTATTGCCGCCAGCTCCCCCTCGGAGGAGAGTGTCTGCTGCTCGGGCACGATGAGATAGGTGCGCTTCTTTGCCTCGACTCTTTTCTTTATTTCCTCATTTATGATTCCGTGCGCCCCCGAAAAGAAGCCGCCCTCAAGAATTTTCAGCATCCTTCAACACCTCGTTGTTAATCTTGTATCCCATCTCGCGGGAGGAGAGTATCACCTTTATCCCGCCCTTTTCCAGCTTTTCTCTTAAATAGTGGACGTAGACGCTGAGCACGCCGCCGTTTGCTCCCTCGCCCCAGACCCTCGTGAGCAGGCTCTCTCGGCTGACAAAGCCGCCCTCCCCCTCGAGAATCGCCTCGAGCAGAGCTCCCTCCACCTCGGTGAGCGCTGCTGTGACTCCGCCGAGTGTGGCGCGGCGGGTGTGTCTGTCGTAGGAGAGCGCGGTGCTCCCCTTGCCGAAGAGTCTGCTTTTCAGCTCTCCGATTGCAAACGGGAGCGTGATATCGCACCCCTCGCCCGACCCGAGCGTCAGTCCGACGGAGCTCGTGCCAACCGAGTCTACGTCGGTCAGCACGGTGTCGTAGCCCTCCTTCACCTCGCCATTCATCTCGCATTCGCAAAGTCCGTCGAGCTCCAGCCTTATTTTTTGAAAGAGCATTCTGCTCCCCGTGATAACAAGCACCCTTTTCATGCGGCGCCTCCGTATTGCTTCTAATTTATTAGAAATATTATACATCCTTTTGATGGATATGTCAATAGGAGCACGCGGACAACTTTTGCATACTCTCGGGCAATTTTTGCAATTAAAGTATTCTTTTTTATAATGTATAATATATTTATAAATTTACTCCAAGGAGATAGATAGAAATGAACAACGATATGATCAAAGCGCTCTATGAGATCGGACTCATCCCCGTAATCAAGATTGAGAACGCAGACGATGCAGTACCCCTTGCCAAGGCTCTTATCGACGGTGGACTCCCCGCTGCGGAGATTACCTTCAGAACCAGCTGCGCTGCAGAGGCAATCAAGAAAATAACCGACGCATACCCCGAGATGCTTGTAGGTGCGGGCACCGTCCTCACCACCGAGCAGGTAGATGCTGCAATCGCGGCAGGCTCGAAGTTCCTTGTATCCCCCGGACTTAATCCCAAGGTAACCTCCTACTGTCTTTCCAAGGGTGTGCCCATGCTCCCCGGCTGCTCCAACCCCTCTGACGTTGAGGCGGCTCTTGAGCTCGGTCTTACCACCGTTAAGTTCTTCCCCGCAGAGGCTGCAGGCGGTCTCAAGATGCTCAAGGCTATGGCTGCGCCCTACGGCAACCTGACCTTCATGCCCACCGGCGGCATCAATGCAGACAACCTCCTCGACTACCTCAAGTTTAACAAGATAGTTGCATGCGGTGGCTCGTTTATGGTAGCTGATCAGCTTGTAAAGGAGAAGAAGTGGGACGAGATTACCGCCCTCACCAAGAACGCAGTCAAGAAGATGCTCGGACTTGAGTTTGTCCACATGGGCATCAACAACGAGAACAAGGAGGAGGCACAGCGCGGAGCAAAGCTCTTTGAGTGCATGTTTGGCATGCCCACCCGTGAGACGAGCAAGTCCTACTTTGCAGGCGATGCATTTGAGTTTATGATGGGCAAGGGCCCCGGCAGATGCGGTCACATCGGTATCCGCACCAACTTCGTTGACCGTGCCATCGCATACTTCAAGAGAATGGGCTTTGAGTTTGACGAGAGCTCCATCACCTACGATGAGAAGAGCGGCAAGCCTAAGTTCGTATACTTCAAGGAAGAAATCTGCGGCTTCGCAGTTCACCTTGTACAGAAATAACTGTAAATTAAGGGGCTCCCGTCTCGGGAGCCCCAAGCTTTAAAAAACGGTAAGGGTGTGAGATTTTATGAGAATAGATAAGCTTCTCTCGGATATGGGGCTAGCCTCGCGCAAGGAGTCCTCTGCGGCGGCGCGCCGCGGAGCCATAACGGTAAACGGCACCGCAGTGAAGGATGCCTCGCGGCATATTGACCCCGAGAGGGACGAGGTTACCTATCTCGGCAGGAGGGTGGAATACCGCCGATACGTGTATATAATGCTCAACAAGCCCGAGGGCTACGTCAGTGCCACCGAGGACTCTCGCCTCCCCGTTGTAACCGAGCTGCTCTCCGAGGAGTACAGACGCATGGAGCTCTTTCCCGTCGGCAGACTCGACCGTGACACCGTGGGGCTTATGCTCCTCACCAACAACGGTCCTCTTGCTCACAAGCTCCTCTCCCCCAAGCACCACGTGAGAAAAAAATATTACTTCAGGTGCATAGAGCCCCTCGAGGAGGGGGTGGAGCGTCGCTTTGCCGACCGCATCACCCTTGCCGACGGATATGAGTGCCTGCCTGCCGAGATAGTCCTCGACCCCGACAGACGGGGCGGAGTAATTACCCTCACCGAGGGCAAGTATCATCAGATAAAGCGCATGATTGCCGCTTGCGGCAGTCGCGTCACCTTCCTTGAGCGCACCGTCTTTGGTGACATCTCGCTCGACGGCACCCTCGCCCGAGGCGAGTGGCGACCCCTCACCGACGCCGAAATAGCCTCGCTGGGAGGATAACGGCAGCCGCCGCGGTAAGAAGGACCGCGGCGGTTTTGCTATAAATATTTAAAATATTAAGCATTCCTATTTACAAAAGCCGACAAATGTGATAAAATCATACTTGGCGTAATAAGCCATGCAGTAAAATTTTGTAACAAAACGGAGAAACAGAATGGACATCGTAAAAACACTGGCACAGGAATTTAACATCAAGGAGGAGCAGGTAACGGCGACTATCGCCCTTATCGACGAGGGCAATACCATACCCTTTATCTCCAGATACCGTAAGGAGGTAACGGGCTCGCTCGACGACGCAACCCTCCGTGACCTGAATGACAGACTTCAGTATCTGCGCAACCTTGAGGAAAGACGTGCCGCAGTAGAGAATCTTATCAACGAGCAGGGAAAGCTTACCCCCGAGCTTGTTTTCGCTCTTAACAATGCAAAGACCCTCGTGGAAATAGAGGATATATACCGTCCCTACAAGCCCAAGAGAACGACTAGAGCCTCCATCGCAAGAGCAAAGGGACTTGAGCCTCTCGCCAACTATATTCTCGAGCAGAGAGACAGCTATGAGGTGCCGATTGACAAATATGCCGAGGAGTTCATCTCCACCGAGGAGGGCAAGGAGGTTCCCGATGCCAAGGCAGCTCTGCAGGGCGCGTCGGACATCATTGCAGAGGATATCTCCAACTCCGCCGAGATAAGAAAGCTCCTTCGCGAGTATACCCTCGCGCACGGTGCTATCACCACCAAGGGAACCACCGAGGAAACCTCGGTATACGAGAACTACTACGATTTCTCCGAGCCCATAAAGAAGCTCAAGGGTCACCGCGTTCTCGCCATCAACCGTGGCGAGAAGGAGGACTTCCTCAAGGTTGCGGTGACTCTGCCTGAGGAGGAGGGAATTGCCCAGATTGTTGCAAGGGTGATAACCAACAAGCAGTCCGAGGCGCTTTCCTACCTTATGGCAACCATCACCGATGCCTATGACCGTCTTCTTTTCCCCGCTATCGAGCGCGAGATAAGAACGAGCCTCTTCGACGATGCGGCAGAGGGCGCGCTCAAGGTCTTCTCCGAGAACCTCCGCAACCTTCTTCTCGTCTCTCCCATAAAGGGCAAGACAGTCCTCGGCTATGACCCCGGCTACGGTCACGGCTGTAAGCTTGCCGTTGTTGATAAGACGGGAAAGGTGCTCGACACCGCCGTAATCTATCCCTTCCGCTCGAAGGGTAACCCCAACCCCGCCGACCTTGAAAAGTCGAAGACCATCGTCCTCCGCCTCATCGCGAGAAACGGAGTTGACATCGTCGCAATAGGAAACGGCACCGCCTCCCGCGAGTCCGAGCGCTTTATCGCAGATACCCTGCGTGATGCAGCGTGCCCCAAGGGAGTTAAGTACACAATAGTTTCCGAGGCAGGAGCCTCGGTATATTCCGCCTCTAAGCTCGCAACCGAGGAGTTTCCCGACTTCGACGTTATGCAGAGGAGCGCGATATCCATAGCAAGACGTCTGCAGGACCCCCTTGCCGAGCTCGTCAAGATTGAGCCCAAGGCAATAGGTGTAGGTCAGTATCAGCACGATATGAAGCAGAATCGCCTCACCGATGCTCTCGGCGGCGTAGTAGAGGACTGCGTTAACGCAGTCGGTGTTGACCTCAACACCGCCTCCTACTCTCTGCTTTCCTACGTTTCGGGTATCAACGCCACCGCTGCAAAGAACATTGTTGCATACAGAGAGGCAAACGGTGAGTTCAAGTCGAGAAAGCAGCTGCTCAAGGTCCCCAAGATAGGTGACAAGGCGTTCACCCAGTGTGCGGGCTTCCTCCGTATCCCGGGCGCCAAGGAGGTGTTTGACTCCACGGGCGTTCACCCCGAGTCCTACACCGTCGCAGACGAGCTTCTCCACCGCTTCGGCTTCACCCCCGAGGACGTAAGAGCCAACAACCTCACCCTCCTGCGCTTCAAGGCAGAGCAGTACGGCATTGCCAAGCTCGCCCGTGAGCTCGGATGCGGTGAGCCCACCCTTGAGGATATTATCAAGGAGCTTGAGAAGCCCGGCAGAGACATTCGTGACGACGCTCCCGCGCCCGTCCTCTCCACCGACGTCCTTGAGATAAGCGACCTCAAGCCCGGAATGCAGCTCAAGGGCACCGTCCGCAACGTAGTTGATTTTGGATGCTTCGTTGATATAGGTGTTCACCACGACGGACTCCTCCACATCTCCGAGATGTCCGACCGCTACGTAAAGAGCCCCTCCGACCTCTTCGCCGTAGGCGACGTTATTGAGGTTCTTATCAAGGACGTAAACGTACAGAAGCAGCGCATCTCTCTAACAAGAAAAGGCTTGCCGACAAAGTAATTTTTGGTGATTTTCGCCGTTCGTGAGCAAGCTCGCCGTAGGTAACTACGGCTTCGGCTCGCGAACAACAAAACTACCTCAAAAGTTACATTATTGATTTTTTGCAGAAAAACACACTTAACAAAGAAGATACATTCTATGAAAAGACAGTCAGGAATTCTTCTGCACGTATCCTCTCTGCCGTCCGATTACGGAATCGGCAGCTTTGGCAGAGGGGCATACGAGCTCGTTGACCTGCTCGCGGAGAGCGGCTTTAGCATATGGCAGGTGCTGCCATTCTGTGTGACTGACGAATATCATTCGCCATACAAGTCGCGTGCCTCCCTGGGCGTCAATCCATACTTTATCGACCTCGACCTTCTCGCGGAGGAGGGGCTTCTCACAGAGCGCGAGCTTCAGGGTGCAAGACAGCATTCGCCCTACCTCGCAGAGTACGGCCGCCTCGAGCGCGAGAGGCTTCCGCTTCTTGCAAAGGCGGCAGCCCGTGTAAAGAAATCGCAGAAAAAGAAGGCAGAGGTGATATCCTTTGTTGACTCCCACGCTCCCCTTGGACGCGCGTGCGAGTTCCTTGCCCTCTCCTGTGAGAACGGCGCAGAGCCGTGGCAGAGTTGGAGGACGCACACCCCCGACCCCGACACCCTCTTTCTCTGGCAGTTTATCCACTATGAGTTCTACCGCCAGTGGCACGCGCTGAAGAGCTATGCCAATGAAAAGGGGATAAGTATAATAGGCGACCTGCCTATGTATGTCGACCTCGACAGTGCCGACGTCTATTTCGCTCCTCACCTCTTCTGCCTTGACGGGGAGGGCTATCCCACCGCAGTTGCCGGTGTGCCACCCGATGCCTTTGCAGCCGACGGACAGCTGTGGAGAAATCCGCTCTACAATTATACGGAAATGGCGCGCGACGGCTTTGCCTTCTGGCGCGAGAGACTCGGGGTTATGCTCGAGCTTTTCGACGGAGTGCGCATCGACCACTTCCGTGCCTTTGAGAGCTATTGGAGTGTTCCCGTCGGTGCCGCAAGCGCCAGAGAGGGGCACTGGGTTGACGGACCTCGTGAGCCACTCATAGACGTCATTCGTGAGGTCGCCTCGGGCAAGCTCATTATTGCCGAGGACCTCGGTGTTATCACCGACGAGGTAAAGGAGCTTGTCAGGTATAGCGGCTTCCCGGGAATGCGTGTTTTGCAATTCGGCTTTGCCGAGGGATGCGACAATCCGCATCTTCCGCATAACTACAACGAGCATACCGTTGCCTACACGGGCACACATGACAACAATACCGCTCTCGGATATCTTTTTGAGATAAGCGACTGGGAGCGGCGACGCCTGCTCGAATACTGTGCGGGCGGAAACCCCGACGGCGCACACGCTGTGCGCGAGATGGTAAAGACCGTTCTCCGCTCGAGCGCCGCCACGGCAATTTTTCCGATTCAAGATATTCTCGGCTACGGCGGGGACACCAGGATGAACACTCCGGGTGTTGCCACGGGCAATTGGGAATACCGAGTCACGCGAGAGCAGCTATCAGCAATTGACCGCAAATACTGGAAAGAGCAGAATGCTCTTTTCGCTAGATAAGAAAACCGGAGGACAAAAAATATGGGAAAACCTTTTCAGGCGTTTTGTGACGAAAAGTGGGAGCAGGTTCGCTCGCACCCCTACTTTGCCGAATACAGGGAAAACGTATTCAAGAAAGCGGCATATTATATCGAGAACGACCCACCCGTGTTAAAATTCTCGCTCTTGCACAGATATGTTCAGGACGGCAACCGCGAGCTTTATGAGGCGAGGTATGAGAACTATTTTGCCCGTATGCAGTGCTTTTTTGCCGCCTATATGATATCGGGGGACGAGGCGTACCTTGAGCCTCTTTCCGACATAATATGGAATATCTGCGATATGGAGTCGTGGTCGATTCCCGCCCACGTAGCAGAGCATCTTTCTATCTCCGAGCGTCGCTCCAACCTTGACCTTTGCTCGACTATTGCGGGCTTCCGTCTTTCCGAGATTATTTACTTTATCGGAGATAAGCTCCCCGAGCTTATCGTAAAGCGCGCCAAGGCGGAGATAAGATACAGAGTTATAGATTCTTACGCCCGTGCCACCACCAAGAGATATTGGTGGCTCATTGCTGAAAGCAACTGGTCTGCCGTGTGCATCGCGGCTGTTCTCGGCACCTACATTTACGCCGCCGAGAAGCATGAGATTGACGCTCAGCTCCCGAGAATGATAGAGTCCGCAGAGGCATATCTTCGCGGCTTTGCCGACGACGGCTGCTGCTCCGAGGGCTACGGCTATTGGAACTACGGCTTCTCCTATTTCTGCATTTTTGCAGAGATGCTCCGCGAATATACCGATGGCAAAATCGACTATTTCAAGCGCCCTAAGGTAGTGCGTATCGCTCATTTTCAGGAGTCCATCCCCCTGAATGAGAAGCAGTGCGTCAGCTTTGCCGACGGTGCTCTTGAATTCACCCCCTTGAGCTGGCTCTCTCACTTCCTGAAGGGAAAGTATCCCGACCTGCGCATTCCTGCGCTAAAGGCTATCGGGGCGGGAGACCTTGTGGTGCACAGCCTTCTTTATCAGAACCCCGATATGTATGAGTCCAGCCTTGATGCGACCGAGCCCGTTAGCTTCTGCTTTGAGAATGCGCAGTGGTTCATATACCGCAACGCGGCATATTCTCTCGGCTGCAAGGCGGGACATAATAAAGAGCAGCACAATCATAACGACGTCGGCTCCTTCCTCATCTCCAAAAACGGAGAGGTAACCTTCTGTGACCCCGGTGTCGGGCAGTATACCAGACAGTATTTTTCCCCCGAGCGCTATGAGCTGTTCCTCTGCTCCTCGCGCGGTCACTCCGTTCCTATTATCAACGGCACCCTCCAGGATACCATAGGTGATATGGCAACCCTTTACGAGCACACCGATACCTCCTATTGCTTCTCGATGGAAAAGGTCTATCGCGTGGAGAGCCTCAAGTCTCTCCGTCGGGATTTTCTCTGCGAGGAGGACGGTGTATCCCTCACTGATACATATGAGTTCACCGAAATGCCAACCTCCGTCGTCGAGCGCTTCGTCTCGCTGAGGCCGATAACCGAGTCCGACGGCAGAATACTCTGCGGAGATAGCGTAATGCTCTACGATGCCGATGCCTTCACCGTTAGCTTTGGCAGTGAAGAGGTCGAGCGCAAGCAGGGAAAGACGGGCACCGTCTACTACGTTGACCTCACGGTCAAGAGCCCTCAAAAGAATATGAGGTTCAACTTCAGGTTCATTTAACAAAAAAAGCGCCCGCACGGGCGCTTTTTCTTATATTCATACCTCGAAGAATAAAAATATTTAAAAAGTTTTATAAAAGTTAACACAAGCGAACAAATTTATGGTATACTAGATACAGTATACCCATTTTTGGGTAGTAATTGAAGGAGTTTTCGGTGTTTGGTTACGTAAAGCCTGTGCCAAGTGAGCTGCTCGTTAAGGAATACGAGTTCTATAAGGCAACCTACTGCGGCATCTGCCGCGCCATGAAAAAGCATACGGGCACCCTCTCAAACGTCACTCTGTCTTATGACAGTGTTTTTCTCGCTTTGGCGAGGATGATATTCGTTCCCGACAGTGACATAGGAGCAAGGAAAAGGCGCTGTATCGCTCACCCCTTGAAGCGCAGACCGATGCTGAATTCCAACGATGCTCTTGTATATACAGCGCGCGTTTTCGCCATCCTCTCATACTACAAGATGCGCGATGACGTTGCTGACGAGGGTGTCATGAAGAAAATCCTGATAACACCCGTGCGTCCCATTCTCCGCCACGGCAGCAAAAAGGCAGGGATGTGCGAGCTTGCCACCCTGATACGGGATAAGCTAGCCGCGATAGGTGACCTTGAGAGGGCGCGGTGCGAGAGCCCCGACGAGGTCGCGGCACTCTTTGGTGAGCTGCTCGGCGAGGTGTTTGCCTTCGGGCTTTCGGGCTCTGACAGACTCGTTATGTATGAGTGCGGCTACCACCTCGGCAAGTTCATATACTGTGCCGACGCGGCAGAGGACTATGAGTCGGACCGCAAGGCAGGGAAGTACAATCCCTACGTTATAATGTACGGCGGCGAGCCCCTCACGCGCGAGAACAGACAGACTGTGAAATGCGCCCTTATCCTCGAGTGCAAGGGGATTGAGGCGGCGGTGAAGCTCATGCCCTTCGGAAACCGTCATACCATAGAGAACATAATCAGAAATATTATATATCTCGGTCTTACCTCGCGCATATCCTTTCTTGACGGGACCGATGAAACAGACAAAAAGGACTAAAAGGAGAAAAAAGAAGTGAAGGATCCGTATTCTATACTCGGCGTCTCAAAAGACGCAACCGACGAGGAGGTTAAGAGCGCATACCACGACCTTGCACGCAAATACCATCCCGACAACTACGATGAAACAAACCCCCTCAAGGACCTCGCCAAGGAAAAAATGCAACAGGTCAACGAGGCATACGATATGATATGTGAGGAGCGCAAGAAAAAGAAGAGCGGTGAGGGTGAGAGAAAGCAGAGCGGAGGCAGCGGCGACGGCTTCTATTACAGAGTCAGAACCCTTATCAACGACCGCAACTTCAAGGCGGCGGAGGTTGAGCTCTCGGGCGTGCCCGTCGCAGAGCGCACCGCCGAATGGCACTATCTTGCCAGCGTGCTTCTTATGCACAGAAACAGAGTGAACGATGCTATGCGCGAGCTCGAGATTGCCTGCAACATGGACCCCGGAAACGAGGAATATCAGCGCGCCAAGGAGATGTTCAACAATACCGCAGGCGGCTACTCGGGTGCATATTATTCCGCACCCGGATACGACAGCTCTCGCGCCCGCCGCTCATCTACCGACGACGCGTGCAACTGCTGCGCCAATCTTGTGTGCCTTGACTGCCTTTGTGAGTGCCTCGGCGGAGACCTTATCCGCTGTATATGAAAAGCACAAAAAAGCTGACCCTCTCTGCGGCGGCGGTAGCAATTACCGCAGTGCTCCTGATGCTCTCGTCCGTGCTCGGACTTATGGAGCTGTGCGTTGGAGCACTTGCCTCGCTCGTGGTCGTGCTTATTTACATTGAGGTTGGCGGTGTATATCCGTGGCTTGTGTGGGCGGTCACCTCAACCCTCTCGATTCTACTCCTTCCCACAAAGACTATGGGAGTGCTGTACCTTATGCTCTTCGGTCTTTATCCGATGCTGAAGGCGTATATCGAGAAATTAAGAAGCCGCTCGCTCTGGGTAGTTATAAAATTCGTGTACGTAACGGCGGTGATAGCTGCGTTCATTGCGCTCACCGAGCTTGTGCTTGGCGTTCCATTTTTTGAAGAAATGCCAACCCTCTCCCCCCTCGTTCAGAATCTTGTCAAGGGTGGGATAATACTGCTTTGCTACGTGGCATTCTTTGCATATGATATGTTTATAACCGTGCTTGTGCGGCTTTACTACCAAAAATTCAGAGATAAATTCAAAAGAATCTTCAAATAAGAAAAGACTTATAAGGAAAGACTTATGACAAAGGTCGGATTTATATCCCTCGGCTGCTCGAAGAATCTTGTAGACACCGAGGTAATGCTGAAGAAGCTCTATGACGAGGGCTTTGAGATAACTCCCAACGAGGAGGAGGCAGAAATCGTTATTGTAAACACCTGCGGATTCATCGAGAGCGCAAAGCGGGAGTCAATAGACAACATTCTCGATATCGCGTGGCTGAAGCAAAACGGCAAGTGTCGCCACATTATTGCCACCGGATGTCTTGTTGAGAGATACCGCGAGGAGGTAATGCGCGAGCTGCCCGAGCTCGACGCCATAATCGGTGTCGGCTCTCTTTGCGACATTGCAGATGCCTGCCGTGCGGTAATGAGAGGAGAAAAATATACCTCCTTCCGCGACAAGGAGACCTGTCCGCTTGGTGGGGAGCGCATTCTAACCACCGAGCCGCACACAGCATATATCAAGGTTGCAGAGGGCTGTGACAATCTGTGCACCTATTGCGCTATCCCCCTCATCCGCGGCAAGATGCGCAGCCGAACCGTCGAGGATATAGTCAAGGAGGCAAAGGACCTCGAGTCCCTCGGAGTGAAGGAGATAAATCTCATAGCTCAGGATACCTCTCGCTACGGACTCGATATCTACGGCGAGTACGCACTCCCGAGGCTTGTGCGCGCAATATGCGCCGAGACGAGCATCCCCTGGATACGCCTGCTCTATTGCTACCCCGATAAGATAACGGACGAGCTGATAGAGGAGCTCAGAACCAACGACCGTCTTGTCAAGTACATAGATATTCCGATACAGCATATATCCGACCCCGTGTTAAAAAGAATGAACCGTCACGGTGGCTCTGAGCTTATTCGCAGCACCGTAAAGCGGCTGAGAGACAGAGTCCCGGGCATTGTGCTCCGTACCACTGCAATGGTTGGCTTCCCCGGTGAGACCGAGGAGGACTTTGAGTGCCTTTGCGAGTTTGTGAAGGAGGCGCGCTTTGAGCGCTTTGGTGCCTTTACCTACTCGGCAGAGGAGGGCACAGCTGCCTACACCCTCGACGGTGCTGTCGACGAGCAGGTGAAGCAGGACAGATACGATATTCTGATGCGCGACCAGCTAACCGTTACCGAGGAGCTGAACGAGGCAAAAATCGGTAAGACGCTCACCGTCCTCTGCGACGGCTACGACACAGTAGCTGAAATACACTATGGCAGAAGCTATGCCGATGCTCCCGACGTAGACGGCAGAGTCTATTTCAAGGCAAAGGGGCGCATTGCCCCCGGCTCCTTCGTCAAGGTCAGAATCACCGAGGCGCTCGACTATGACCTCGTCGGCAACGCAATAGGCTAGAAAGGATATGACAATGAATAAAACGGCAATGAATATTCCTAACATACTTTCTCTCGTTCGCGTGCTTTTGGTGCCCGCGTTCGTCGCCACCCTCCTCTTTATGAGGGACGCGGGGGTATGGGGCATCATAGTCCCCACCGTTATCTACGCGCTGACCGCCCTTACCGATATGCTCGACGGCAAGATAGCAAGAAAGTACGGGCTTGTCACCGACTTCGGCAAGTTTATCGACCCCCTCGCAGATAAGTTTATGGTAATCTCCTCGCAGATTGCGATGCTCGTCTGGATGCTCCTGCTCGGTCAGTACACCCTTGCGCTTGTGTTCGTATGGGTCGTGCTCATCATCCTTCTTCGCGAGCTTGGTGTAACAAGTCTGCGCCTCGTTGTGGCAGGCAAGTCGGGTATCGTCGTAGCGGCATCCATGCTCGGTAAGATAAAGACCGTCTCCCAGATGGCTGGCACCGTCCTTATCCTCCTCGAGCCGATTTTTGCCCTCTTCCCCGATGTCTCCTTCTGCTCCTTTATGTGGCAGTATCATATCATCGCCTACGTGATGATGGCAATAATGGCATTCACCACCCTCTTCTCGGGCATAGACTACCTTAAGGCATACCTGCCCTATATCGATACCAACAAATAAAAGGGTATTTCTCCCATAAAAAAGCACCCCGCAGGGTGCTTTTTTATTATAGAGACTTTCATTTGCCGTCATCTTCATCATTCAGCTTGACTAGAATATAGGACGGATTTTTAATCAGAATGCCGTAAGGTGTGGCAACTAGCGTTGCGTTTTTCTGTAGATTGTATAGCTTTCTCAAACTCTTGGGCAAATAAATCCGCCCTAAACTGTCAATCTCTTTTTCAATACCGATTTCGTTCATTATACTGCTCTCCCGAAAAAACTTTTTACTTGTCCTATGATAGGACATAAATTCCTTGAAGATAGTATATCATAATAATTGTCCTATGTCAAGACAAAAAATGAGGGAGAATTACTATGGCACGTATCATTGACGGAGAGCGTAAAAATCTGATAGGGGATAATCTCAAGAGGATTAGATCCCGGATGAAAATAAGCCAGCAGGCGCTTTCAAACAAGCTCGAGCTTCTCGGCGTGTACGTGTGCCGAGGCTCCGTGTCCCGAATTGAGGACTTTTCCCGCACGGTAACCGACATTGAGCTATATGCAATAGCCGAGGTGTTGGGCGTTAGTGTCACCGATCTGTTTGGGGCATAATTTTATAATCTGAATAATTTCTTCCGTAAAAAAAGCACCCCGAAGGGTGCTTTTTCTTGTAGGGGAGGGGTCGCCCCTTCCGCTTTTTAGTTAGCCGCCTTGACGATTGCGGTGAACTTGTCGGTCTTGAGAGACGCGCCACCGATAAGGCCGCCGTCAACGTTGACCTTGGAGAGCAGCTCTGCCGCGTTGCCGTCGTTCATAGAGCCGCCGTACTGAATGGTAATCTCCTCGGCTGCCGCCTCGCCGTAGAGGGAGGCTACGGTCTTGCGGATAACTCCGCAGGTCTCGTCTGCCTGCTCGGGCGTTGCGGTAAGTCCGGTGCCGATTGCCCAAACGGGCTCATAGGCGATGATTACGTTCTTGAGCTCCTCCTCGCTTACACCTGCGAGGTCGAGCTTGGTCTGCATTGCAACTACCTCGTCGGTAATGCCTGCAAGTCTCTCGTCCTTAACCTCACCGAGGCAGAGGATAACCTTGAGACCTGCGGCAAGAGCCGCCTTGGTACGAAGGTTTACGGTGGTGTCGGTCTCACCGAAGTACTGACGTCTCTCGGAGTGACCGATGATTACGTACTCAACTCCGCACTCGCAGAGCATATCCGCGCTTATCTCGCCCGTGTATGCACCGCTCTTTGCAAAGTGTACGTTTTCCGCACCGATTCTGATGTTGGTGCCCTTGGCAGCCTCGACTGCCGTAGCAATATCAACGTAGGGAACGCAAAGCACAATGTCGCACTTGTCGAGTCCCGCTACCATGGGAGCAAGCTCTGTGATGAATGCCTTCGTCTCGGAGGGAGTCATGTTCATCTTCCAGTTGCCTGCGATAACTGTTCTTCTCATTTTCAAAAATCCTTTTTTAATTATTTGTCCATAAGGCAGGATACGCCGGGAAGGTCCTTGCCCTCAAGGAACTCGAGCGATGCGCCGCCACCGGTGGAGATGTGGGTGATCTTGTCTGCGTAGCCAAGCTGCTCGCAAGCTGCCGCGGAGTCGCCGCCGCCTACGATGGTGGTAGCGTCGCTTGCTGCAAGAGCCTCAGCAACTGCAATGGTACCTCTTGCGAGGGTGGGGTTCTCAAATACGCCCATAGGACCGTTCCAAACTACGGTCTTTGCTGCGAGAACAGCATCTGCAAAGAGCTTTGCGGTCTTGGGACCGATGTCAAGTCCCTCCTTGTCAGCGGGGATCTTGTCGGAGTCAACGTACTCGATCTCGATCTCGCCGTCGATGGGATCGGGGAATGCTGCTGCAACGGCATTGTCGATGGGGAGCAGGAGCTTAACGCCCTTTTCCTCTGCCTTTGCCATCATCTCGCGGCAGTAGTCGAGCTTGGTCTCGTCGAGCAGAGAGTTACCAACGCACAGACCTCTTGCAGCCGCAAAGGTAAATGCCATACCGCCACCGATGATAAGGGTGTCAACCTTGGTAAGAAGGTTGTCGATAACGTTGAGCTTGTCTGCAACCTTAGCACCGCCGAGGATTGCAACGAAGGGACGCTCGGGGTTAGACAGAGCCTTGCCCATAACAGAGATTTCCTTCTGGATGAGGTAGCCGCATACTGCGGGAATGTAGTCTGCTACACCTGCGGTGGATGCGTGTGCTCTGTGAGCCGCGCCGAATGCATCGTTAACAAAGAGGTCTGCCATAGAAGCGAGCTCCTTTGCGAAGTCTGCACCGTTCTTGGTCTCGCGTGCATCGAATCTCGTATTCTCAAGAAGCACAGCCTTGCCACACTCGAGTGCAGCAATCTTTGCCTTTGCATCCTCGCCGATAATATCCTCTGCGAATACTACCTTCTCCTCGCCGAGCAGCTCGTTGAGACGGGTGCATACGGGCTTGAGGGTGAGCTTCTTCTTGTCGTTCTTGAGAGCCTTTTCAAGATATTCCTGGGTTGCCTGTGCGCGCTCTGCCTCGGGAAGAGCCTCTACTGCCTTCTTCTCCTTCTTGGAAAGACCGAAGCCCTCTGTGAAGATTGCGTGGGGCTTGCCCATGTGGGAGCAAAGAATAACCTTTGCGCCGCCGTCAAGGAGGTACTTGATGGTGGGAAGCGCACCGACTATTCTCTTGTCGGAGGTGATAACACCGTCCTTCATAGGTACGTTGAAGTCGCAGCGAACGAGCACGGTCTTGCCTGCTACAGCTACGTCCTCAATGGTTTTCTTGTTGTAAGCTGCCATGAGTTTATTCTCCTTTAAATATATATATTTATTTTTTTATACCAAAGTATAATATAGCACAAAGTGGCTCTTTAGTCAAGAAGCAATCGTTAAAAATTAAACAAATTTCCACTTTGAATATATTTATCTCAAAATACCGAAACATTATTGACAATTTGTCTAAAATATGATAAAATTGTAGCTGTAGTAAAAAATGCAGGGAGGCGCACCATGAAACGCAAGGAAGACGCAAGAGTAGTAAAAACAAGAGAGAAGCTCTACGAGGCATTTTTGTCCCTCCTCTCGAAAAAGCTCTATGAGCAAATAACGATAAATGAAATATGTGACGAGGCAGGCATCCGCCGAGCCACCTTTTATAAGCACTTTAACGACAAGAGCGATTTTTCCGCTGCGCTGGCACGTGCCCTTGTGGAGAAGTTTGACGTAGCTATGAGCTACTCCAGCCTGAAGGTGACCAGCCCTGAGTATCATATAGAATATGCCAGACGCCTCATTCAGTACCTTGTTATGAAGGAGGACGTGGTGAATCTTATATACAAGAGTCACATGCTTCCCACGCTTGTCTCCATAGTTATTCAGCAGAATTACAAGGTGATAAAGGAGAGACTCGACATCTGCGTTGCAAATGGCAGGAAGCTTCACGCCGACACAGATACCGTCGCCACAGCACTTGCAGGCGGCGTTGCCGCCCTTATACTCAAGTGGTTTGATGAGGGGAAGCCCTCCCCTGAGGAGCACCTTGTCGACACGATTGCACATATGGTGCGCAGCTGCTTCATAAACTAAAAAAAGAAAAACGACCCCCAAAGGGTCGTTTTTTGTTGACATTACGGGTGCGGGACAGTATAATATAAATGTAGAAAATGTGACAAAGCCCGAGGAGGAAACAGATGCACGACTATCTTCGCGCCTATTTTGATGAATTTGAATATTCTGCCGCGGACAGACTCGCTCTGTCACTCGCATATGAAAGGATACGCGAGTGCAGCGGTGCGTATGAGCGTCTTGCGGCGCTTCTTTTGGGATATGAGAGGGATACCCTCTTTATAGATGCGGAAAAGGAGAAGGAGGTAGACGCCATTGCCCGCGCCGCCTGCGTGCACCCGTATACCGCGCGTCTTCTCACCTTTATCCTCCTCTTCAGAACAATGCGTGAGCGCCTATCCAAGCTGGGGCTCTCGAAGAAGATAATATTCCTCACACTGTCCGACCTTATATGGAAGCTGAATGAGTGCAAAATGATACACGGGGTGGTGGGTGTCGAGCAATTTGAGTGGTACACCCGATTTACCTCGCTGCGTATTTTTGCTATTGGCAGACTCCAGTTTGAGCTGAAGAATTACACCTACACGGAAGGCGCCGTTACCGTCTCGGGCGGCACCGTTAAAAGCGGAGACCCCATCCTCTCGGTGCATATACCGCGCACGGGCACCCCGCTGGAGCCGAAGCTGTGCAACGCTGCATACCGTGAGGCTCGCAAGCTCTTTACCAAGCTGCTCGGTATTCCCGACATCCCCTTTATGTGCACTTCCTGGCTGCTTTATCCCAAGAATCGGGAGATACTTCCGCCCGACTCGAATATAGTCAGGTTTATGGACAGATACGAGATTATCGACGTGGTAAATCACCGCAAGGACAAGAACAGCTCCATCCCCTTCGTTTTCGGTGTGAAAATGACTACCCCCGTCGAGCAGCTCCCCGAGAGGAGCACGCTCCACCGCGGCTACAAGGCACACCTGCTCGAGGGCGGCAGAATGGGTGTCGGAGTAGGCATATTTTTCCTCGAGGCATAAGCGCTGCCACGACGGAATTGACGCGCGACGGTAAACGTCGCAGTCTTAAAGGAAGATTTTCACAGGACAATTACATATTTAACAAAGAAAAGAGAGGATACATATATCTATGGCACGCAAAATAATTACCTTCAGCTACGACGACGCAGTAAAGCAGGACAGGCGCCTTATCGAGATACTTAACCGCTACGGACTAAAGGCAACCTTCAACCTCAACTCGGGCTTGCTCGGCACGCAGAACACCCTTGTCAGAGAGGGCAAGGGTATAGCACACGACAAGATAGAGCTCTCGGAGCTCAAGGAGCTCTACCGCGGCCACGAGGTAGCTGCGCACACCCTCACCCATCCCCATCTCACCAAGCTCGATGACGGCGAGGTGATTCGCCAGGTGGAGTGCGACAGACTCGCCCTCTCGGAGATAGTCGGCTATGAGGTCGTTGGTATGGCATATCCCGGTGGCGGATTTCAGAACTCCGACAGGGTCGAGCGACTGATAAGAGAGCACACGGGCATAAGGTATGCACGCACCATCTCCCTCAGCTACAGCTTTGACAAGCAGGACAACCTCTTCCGCTACAAGCCCACCGCGTTTCACCTCGACTTCGCTGACAACTACCGTCTGTTCGATGAGTTTATGGCAAGGGAGGATGACGCCATCTTCTATATCTGGGGTCACTCCTACGAGTTTGATATAAACGATACCTGGGCAGACTTCGAGAAGTTCTGCGCTCATATCGCAAACCGCGAGGGTGTTGAATATCTCACGAACAAAGAGGCATTCTTCGGTTAAACAAAAAGGCAGATAGCCACAAGGCTCTCTGCCTTTTTTGTTTTTAGTTCTTATCCTCATAGAAGCTGAGCGCTTCTCCTCCGTCGAGGGAGGGCATTCCCGTATTTTTGCCTTGCTGTCGCGTATTCTGTGGCACGGGCGGTGTACATTCGCAGTCACCTAATGGGGCACCCCGTGTAAAGAAAATGCAACATTGTGATTGTAGAATATAGCCATAAAATTACCCGGGAGTTAAATTCTGACAGAATTATACGCGATGAGGGCATCAAAGCCAAGAGAAGACGGTGAGGGTAAGTGCACGATGAAACGATAAAATGATAAAAAGATTATGTATAAATACACTTGAAAATGGAAAAAAGATATGATACAATTTTCTTATAAAGAAAATTAAGAGGAGGCTTATATGATAAATGCAGACCTTGCTATTAAGAGGCTTGTACAGCTGGACCCTGCGCTCGCGCCGCACACGGGCGATATCAGGCTTCATATCGAGCGCTATAACAGAAAGCGCCGCGAGCTCGGTGAGGATAAGCCTCTCTCCGAGATAGCAAACGGCCACCTCTATTTCGGCTTTCACCGCACCGAGTGTGGCTGGGTATTCCGCGAGTGGCTGCCGGGGGCGGATGCAGTTTACCTTACGGGTGACTTCAACAGCTGGCAGAGATACACCCACCCGCTTATCAACGTCGGCGGCACGTGGGAGATAGCCCTGGACGGCAAGGATGCCCTTCGCCACGGTCAGTGCGTCAAGCTCATCGTAAGGCGAGGCAGTGAGGAGCTGGAGCGCATCCCCGCCTTTATCCGCCGCACGGTAATGGACGAGCGCACCTGGCGGCTTTGCGGTGTAATCTCGGACTCGGAGCCCTTCCCCTGGTCTGACGGAAGATTCTATAAGAAGCATAAGATAAAAACGCCTCTTATCTACGAGGCACATATCGGTATGGCAACCGAGCGCGACGGTGTCGGCACGTATGCCGAGTTTGTCGAGGAGGTCCTGCCGAGAATCAAGAGGGCAGGGTACAACGTAATCCAGCTTATGGCGATTGCCGAGCATCCCTATTATGCCTCCTTCGGCTATCAGGTTACCAACCTCTTTGCTCCCTCCTACCGCTACGGAGCACCCGAGGAGCTGAAGGCGCTGATAAACTCCGCCCACAGAATGGGCATTGCCGTAGTGCTCGACGTCGTGCACAGTCACGCCTGCCCGAATGAGGGAGAGGGACTCCATAGGCAGGACGGCACCGAGGGGCAGTATTTTCTTGAGGGAGAGCGCGGCTGGCATCCTGCGTGGAAGACTCGCCTCTTTAACTACGAGAATTCTATGACTCTCCACCTCCTTCTCTCCAACCTCAAGTATTGGCAGGACGAGTTTCACTTCGACGGCTTCCGATTTGACGGAGTCACCTCGATGCTCTATGAGAATCACGGACTCGGCACCGCATTTACCTCTTATTCGCAGTATTATTCCCCAAACACCAACGTCGACGCAAGAGTATATCTCACCCTCGCCAACGAGCTTATCCACGAGGTCAATCCCCGTGCCATAACGATTGCCGAGGATATGAGCGGTATGCCCGCCATGTGCCTGCCGATAAAGCAGGGCGGCTTCGGCTTTGACTACCGCCTCTCGATGGGCGTGCCCGATATGTGGATAAAGCTCATCAAGGAGTGCCCGCTCGAGAACTGGGATATGGGCTATATCTGGTCGGAGCTCACAATGGGCAGACCGAAGGAGCGCTCGGTAGCATACGCCGAGTCGCACGACCAGGCAATGGTGGGAGACAAGACTATCATCTTCCGCCTCGCGGATGCCGAGATGTATACGGGAATGGAGAAGAGCTACCACACTCCCACGATGGATAACGCGATAGATTATCACAAGCTCATCCGTCTTCTTACCGCCTCCACCGCCGACGGCGGATACCTCAACTTTATGGGCAACGAGTTCGGTCACCCCGAGTGGATAGACTTCCCGAGGGAGGGCAACGGCTGGAGCTATCATTATGCGCGCAGACAGTGGTCTCTTGTTGACAACGGGGGATATAAGTTCTCCTGGCTCGGTGAGTTTGACCGTGCTATGATAGAGCATATAAGGGAGGGCGAGATCTACTCGAGCGGCAAGCCCACCGCCCTCTTCGTAGACGGTGCTCGCAGCACCCTAGTCTTTGAGAGAGGAGGGTACATCTACGTCTTCAACATGCATCCCACCGTCTCCCGCACCGACGTCTTTGTCAGTGCCGAAAAAACGGGCAAGGGTGCCTACCGTGTCGTGTTTTCTACCGATGATGAGGCATTCGGCGGTCAGGGAAGAATTCAAAACGGATATATATATAATTCCAAGTGCGGTGAGTGGGGCGAGGGCTTTTTCGTCTACGTTCCTGCCAGATGCGCGCTTGCTCTAAAAAAGGAGAATATGTAAATGGATGTTCGCAAAGGCTATGTAAGCTATTCTGATTTTGGCGCTGTTGGAGACGGCGTGGCAGACGACTTTTATGCCGTCCGTGCCGCTCATGCATATGCCAACGAGCACGCTCTTCCCGTAAGGGCCGACGAGGGGTGTAAGTACCGCTTCGGCAGAGGCAGCGGCACAGATACCATAACGGTTATGACCGACACCTGCTGGCGCGGGGCGCGTCTTATCTTCGACGACTCGGAGATGCAGTACGGAATGCCCGAGTACACAACCCCGATCTTTACCGTCAGCTCCTCGCATACTCCGATAACCTATGATGCCGAGACCTCTCCTATCAAATCGATAAAGAAGGGCAGCACTAATATCGGCTTTGCCACGGGCTACCGTGCTATGGTAATCCTATATAACGACGAGGTTCGCCAGTATATCAGAAACGCGGGCATCATAAGCGACAACGGCACCGCACAGCATGAGTTTGTTATGGTAGATAAGGACGGCAACATCGACCCCACAACTCCCTTGCAGTGGACGTATGAAAAAATTACCTCCCTCGAGGTTATAAACGTTGAGGACGCACCGATTACAATATCCGGCGGAGAGGGAGAGGAGCAGTCGGTGATAGAGACTGTTTCCAACCATTCCGAGGCAATGAACTGCTATCTTTCCCGTGTTATTAGAATACAGCGCTCCAACACCACCTTCCGTAACATCCGCCACGAGGTAACGAACGAGGAGCTAAGCGACGTCGGTGCGCCCTATGCGGGCTTTACCCAAACCCAGAAGTGTGAGAACATCACCTACGAGCGTCTCACCCTCCGCCGCTATAAGGTGTTTGACACCCATTACCGCTCCTATGAGATTCGCGGCACCCTTGCCAATCGCGTGGTGTGGCGCAACTCGAATATGTCAAACTTCTTCGCTCCCGACGGCTACACCGTTCATCAAGGCATGATGGGCACGAATTATTGCAAGAACCTCGAGTTCGATAACGTAGAGTTCAACACCTTTGACTGCCACCACGGCTGCTACAACGTCACACTGCGCAACAGCCGCCTCGTCTACGTGAGTGCGATAGGAGAGGGCGAGATAAGGGTAGAAAACTGCGAGTTTTATCTTTGCCAGCACTGCATTGCTATATGGCTGCGCTCCGATTACGGAGCAACCTGGTACGGAGATATGTACCTCAAGAATATCACCGTGAAGTACTCGGACAGAAATCCTCACGTCTCCCTTGTAAACGCATGGTGGGATGACCATTGGTACGGCTATCCTGCAAAGCTGCCGAAAAACGTATACCTCGACGGACTGAAGCTCGTAAAGTACGAGGCAGAGGTTGACGGGGATGGCAATCGTACCGAGCGCGTTGTTGAGCGTGGCTCCGAGCCTATATACTTCTTTACCCCCAATCTTCTGAAGTATACGGACGTCGATATCTCCCGCCACGTATCCGAGGGCGGCTTTGCCGAGAATAATCCCTATGAGGCACCTGACAACATCTATGTCAAAAACGTAGGTGAGCTTGAGCTCATTTTCCCCGAAACACCGATGTTCAAGAAGACCAAAATACATAGACAGTAAAAAAATGCACTTGAGCTTATCGCTCAAGTGCATTTTCTTTTTCACGCAAAAAATCGACACGGGGTAGTGGATAACAAAAAAAGGGTGCTCTCTGCGCTGCTTTTATTCAAACTTATCCCTGTGCCTCATAAAGAAGTCGTAGTAGCTGCGCACGTTTTTGAGCTCATACCATTTGCACTCTCCCGAGGGCACAGCATCGAGGTTATATACCCTTGCCCCATCGATAGACAGAAAGAAGGGGGAGTGGGTCGAGATTATGAACTGACAGCCGAAGTACCTTGCCGATTTGGAGATATAGTCCGCCAGCTCCAGCTGCAGCTCCACGGAGAGGGAGTTCTCGGGCTCGTCGATGATGTATAGCGCGTTTTCATTTATTCTCTCAACGTAGTAGCGCATAGCCGTTTCTCCGTTGGACCTCATATCCACGTTGCGCCGCAGCCTCTCCTTCACAAATTTTGACTGTGACTTTGTCTTTGCATCCAGGCTCTTTTTCCATTCGTCATAATCGTCGAGCGATTTAAGCCTGTGCTCGGTGTACTTCAGCTCCACCCATTCGTCGAACAGCTCCGTGCGTCGCACGTCTATCCCGTCGTTGAGATAGCGGATGTTGAGCAGATAGTCGGACACGTCGTCGCTGGTCAGAATCTGGCTCCCCTCGGGCACGTTCTCCTTTCCCGTCGTGTGGCACATATCCACGTAATCGCCAAAGAATGCACTGCCGCTGAATGCCGAGTGCCGTGTAACGCCGCACTTCTCGGCAATAAGGTTGAGCAGGGTTGTCTTTCCCGAGCCGTTGTTGCCGTACAGCACTGTAACCGCACCGAAATCTATGCGCTTCAGCTCCTTTTTGGGAAATATTCCAAACGGATAGTATCCGTTATAGCAGGTTCGCTGAATGCTTGAGAGAAAGATGCCTTCCTCTATCGCGTCGGGCAGCCTGAAGGATTTCAGATAAACGTTTTCCATCTCTAGTCTCCTTTTTTGAGTTTCGGTTCTCATTATATCACCTGTGAAGTACCATAAAAGGGACATAAAGGCACAGCCGCTTCACGTCGAGCAGAGCGAGAACACCTTTCCACCGATAGTCTCCCCGTATTTTCTTCAGGGGGGCTTGCATCGCTAACAGATGTGTGCTATATTTATAATATAAAAGAAGGGAAGGGAGCAATATCTTGACAAGAGAAGATTTTTTTAGGCATTGCCTCGATACATACGACACGTCTCCCGACTACCCATTTTCCGACGACCTCGAGACTGCGGTGCTCCGCCATAGCGACACGGGCAGGTGGTATGCCCTCCTGATGCGCATAAGCCGCCGCAAGCTGGGGCTAGAGTGTGACGAGACCGTCGACGTCCTCAACCTCAAGCAGCCGACCGAGCTCTTCGGCTCCTTCGGTGCCGCTGACGGCGTTTATCCCGCCTATCATATGAACAAGCTCCACTGGATATCTGTCGTCCTGGCTGACGCCCCGGACGACGTCGTCACATTTCTCACCTCCGCCAGCTTCACCGCAACGACCAAACGCAAAAAGAAAAAAGCATAACAAAAGCCCTCGGCATGGAGCCGAGGGCTTACTTACTATGTATAGGGAAACAAAGTGAAAACAAGCACAAAAAGACCCTCGCGCGAGTTGCCTCGAACAAGGGTCTTGTGTTATTCTGTTAGAATATTTGTTTTTGTCCGCCTTAGGCTAAATTGCCTTGCGGCGTACGAAAATGCGTCTTTACGATTACTTAAGGGCTGCCTGAGCGGCGCGCCCATAACTGCTTGCTATGGGCAATTTCCACTAGGCGCGCTTGGCATTTCCTCAAAACGGAGTTTGAGTCCGTTTTGCCGCCTTGCGGCGTACGAAAATGCGTCTTTACGATTACTTAAGGGCTGCCTGAGCGGCTGCAAGACGTGCGATCGGAACTCTGAAGGGAGAGCAGGATACGTAGTCAAGGCCGATCTGGTGGCAGAACTCAACGGATGTGGGGTCGCCGCCGTGCTCGCCGCAGATACCAACGTGGAGGTTGGGGTTAACGGGTCTGCCGAGGGTTACAGCCATGTTCATGAGCTTGCCAACACCGGTGGTGTCGAGCTTTGCGAAGGGATCGTTCTCGAAGATCTTTGCATCGTAGTATGCGCCAAGGAACTTACCTGCATCGTCACGGGAGAAGCCGTAGGTCATCTGGGTAAGGTCGTTGGTACCGAAGCAGAAGAAGTCTGCATTTGCTGCGATATCGTCAGCGGTGAGACATGCTCTGGGGATCTCGATCATGGTACCAACCTCGTACTTGAGCTGTGCGCCTGCAGCTGCGATCTCTGCGTTTGCAGTCTCAACAACTACCTTCTTAACGTACTTGAGCTCCTTAACGTCGCCAACAAGGGGAATCATGATTTCAGGAACTACGTTCCAGTCAGCGTGTGCCTTCTGAACGTTGATTGCCGCGCGGATAACTGCCTTGGTCTGCATTGCTGCAATCTCAGGGTAGGTAACTGCAAGACGGCATCCACGGTGACCCATCATGGGGTTGAACTCGTGAAGAGATGAGATGATGTTCTTGATATCCTCAACGGTCTTGTTCTGTGCCTTAGCGAGAAGAGCGATGTCCTCCTCGGTGGTGGGAACGAACTCATGGAGAGGGGGATCAAGGAATCTGATACAAACGGGGTTGCCCTCAAGAGCCTCGTAGAGCTTCTCGAAGTCTGCCTGCTGGTAGGGAAGGATCTTGTCAAGTGCGACCTTTCTCTCCTCAGCGGTGTCGGAGCAGATCATCTCGCGGAATGCTGCGATTCTGTCTGCCTCGAAGAACATGTGCTCAGTACGGCAAAGACCGATACCCTCAGCTCCAAGCTCTCTTGCCTTCTTTGCGTCAGCGGGAGTATCAGCGTTGGTTCTTACCTTGAGGGTTCTGAACTCGTCAGCCCAGCCCATGATGGTGCCGAAGTTGCCCGAGATCTCAGCGTCAACGGTAGGAATGATGCCGTCGTAGATGTTACCGGTAGAGCCATCGATGGAGATGTAATCGCCCTCGACGTAGGTCTTGCCGTTAAGAGTGAACTTCTTGTTCTCCTCGTCCATTGCGATATCGCCGCAACCGGAAACGCAGCACTTACCCATACCGCGAGCAACAACTGCTGCGTGAGAGGTCATACCGCCGCGAACGGTGAGGATACCCTGAGCTGCCTTCATACCCGTGATGTCCTCGGGAGAGGTCTCAAGACGAACGAGAACTACCTTCTTACCTGCTGCCTTCCAAGCCTCTGCATCCTCAGCGGAGAATACAACCTGACCGCATGCAGCACCGGGAGATGCACCGAGACCCTTGCCCATGGGAGTAGCCTTCTTGAGTGCCTTAGCATCGAACTGGGGGTGGAGAAGAGTGTCAAGGTTTCTGGGGTCGATCATAAGAACGGCCTCTTCCTTGGTCTTGTGACCCTCTGCAACGAGGTCAACTGCGATCTGAAGAGCTGCGGGAGCAGTTCTCTTACCGTTTCTGGTCTGGAGCATATAGAGCTTCTCATTCTCGATGGTGAACTCCATATCCTGCATATCGTGATAGTGGTTCTCGAGGATCTGGCAAACCTCAACGAACTGCTTGTAAGCTGCGGGGAACTTGTTAGCCATCTCCTGGATGGGCATGGGAGTACGAACACCTGCAACAACGTCCTCACCCTGTGCGTTGGTAAGGAACTCACCCATAAGCTTCTTCTCGCCGGTAGCGGGGTCACGGGTGAATGCAACGCCGGTACCACAGTTGTCGCCCATGTTACCGAATGCCATTGCCTGTACGTTTACTGCAGTACCCCAAGAGTAGGGAATATCGTTGTCGCGGCGGTATACGTTTGCTCTGGGGTTGTCCCAAGAACGGAATACTGCCTTAACGGCGCCGATAAGCTGCTCCTTAGGATCAGAGGGGAAGTCCTGACCGATCTTAGACTTGTACTCAGCCTTGAACTGGTTAGCGAGCTCCTTGAGGTCTTCTGCGGTGAGCTCAACGTCGAGCTTAACACCCTTTGCAGCCTTCATCTTGTCGATGAGCTCCTCAAAGTACTTCTTACCGACCTCCATAACGACGTCGGAGTACATCTGGATAAATCTGCGGTAGCAGTCGTAAGCCCAACGTGCGTTGCCGGACTTCTTTGCCATAACCTCTACAACGTCCTCATTAAGACCAAGGTTAAGGATGGTATCCATCATACCGGGCATGGATGCTCTTGCACCCGAACGAACGGAAACGAGAAGGGGGTTCTCAAGGTCACCGAACTTCTTGCCGGTAACACCCTCCATCTTTACAATGTATTCCATGATTTCAGCCATGATCTCGTCGTTGATCTGACGGCCGTCCTCATAGTACTGTGTGCAGGCCTCGGTAGAAATGGTGAAGCCCTGGGGAACAGGAAGACCGATGTTGGTCATCTCTGCGAGGTTAGCGCCCTTACCGCCAAGGATCTCACGCATGGTTGCGTTACCCTCGGAGAAGAGATAGCAATACTTCTTGCTCATTTTTTGTTTCCTCCAAATATAAAATTTTTTATTTTTAGCTTTTTCATTGCCGCATCCTGCACGTATGTATGCGTTTTTTTCGCCAGTGCGTACGCAGCATCTGCTATTATAGCATATTTGAATAAATATTTCTAGATATTTTGGTAAAAAATGATAGAAACTTAACTTAATTTACAATTTGTTCACATTTCGGGTGTCGACGAATCCTCTTTCCGAGGTGATACAGAGAGGGTAAAAGTGAGAAAAAACGGCACCGTGAGGAGCCGTTTTCTCTCATTATTTCATTATTAGGAGTCACGTCCGTGTAGCTTTGCCTTGAGCGCGCCCAGCACTCCGAGTATGTCGAGCACAGCCAGCACTACAAAGCATATAGCTCTGTTGATAGAGATAACGGTGCCGATGTCGCTCATCACCGAGAGTGTCTCATAGCCTGCGCCGAATATGCTGAGGATGTTGTAAATCAGGGCGCGAGTCAGCTCGAGTGCGGTGAAGCCACCGTAGACAAGAAGCGCCAGCTTCGCGCTGCCGCGTGCATCCTCGTCATCCCCCTTGAAGTAGAGATAGCCTCCGCAAATAACGAATGCGATAACGTTAGCGTATGAGGTTATCCAGATAATAAGCTTTTGCCAGAATGTAGACAGCCTTGTCATATCATATCTCCTTATATAAAATTAATCTGTAAAATTATTCCTCTGTGAATTTTCCGTTTTTGAGCATTCCGTGCAGAATTCTGCCGTCTGCCGTATAGCACGTGGCATCCTCGCAGCTAAGACCCGAGAAAATACCTCTGTATTCGTCGCCGTTTGCCGCCGTGTAGCAGCCGTCGCCCATGGGAATGTCGTTTTCCCACTCTCCGTCATAGCTTGTGCCGTCGGAGTAGCACATTCGTCCTCTGCCGTGCCTCCTTCCGTCTGCAAAGGCGCCGTAATACCATTCTCCGTTCTTGTAGGAAAGGTGACCGTAGCCTGTGTGCTTATCGTCCGTAAAGGTTCCCTCATAGGTCGAATCTCGGTAATACAGCTTTCCGCTTGTTCTCTGACCAAACGACCACTGACCCTCGTACCTTGTTCCGTCGGTATAGTGCATCGTGCCGTAGCCCGTACGTGCGCCCTCGACCCAATTGCCCTCGTGTACCGACCCATCGGGGAAGGTAGTCCTTCCGTGCCCGTTGCGCGAGTCATCCTCCCAGTCTCCGTCATAGGTGCCTCCGTCCGCAAAGCTCATGCGGCCCTTGCCCGACTTCTTTCCTTCCTTCCACATACCGACGTAGACTGCGCCGTCCGTGTAGTGATAGGTTCCGCGTCCGTGACGAGCCCAGCCGTCAAAGTCGCCCTCATACCATGAGCCGTCGGTGTATATGAATTTAGTTGTCTTTATGTGATTGTCGTCGCGCCACTCACCCTCATAGGTGTATCCGTCGGTATGCTTGAAGCGACCGAGTCCCTCTCTTTTTCCGTTAATGAACTCTCCCTCGAACACACCGTCCGAGTAGTGCATAACACCGTGGCCCGTGCGAACATCGTCGACGAAATAGCCCTCGTACCAGACACCGTTTGGCCAGAAATATTTGCCCTCGCCGCGTCGCCTGTCGTTCTGCCATCTGCCCTCATAGCGGTCACCCTCACGCCAGGTGAGCGTGCCCTGACCCGTGCGGACGTTGTTGTACCATTCTCCGACGTAAACTGCACCGTCAGAGTAGTACATTGTGCCTCTGCCGTGTCTGTCATTGTTGTAGAATCCGCCCTCATAGCGCGCGCCGTCAGCATAGAAGAGCTTGCCCTGACCCGTGCGGGCATTGTTTACCCACTGTCCCTCATATCGCGCACCGTCGGGATAGTAGTACGTGCCCGTGCCCTCCATGGCACCGCGTCGCCAATATCCTACGTACTTTCCCCCGTTCGTCCACACAAAGCTGCCGTAGCCGTCTTCCTCACCCGAATAGTTTACGTTTCCGTCATAATATCCGTTGTTATAGTTTATTATTGCCATCTGTTCGCCCTTTCGCTTAAGCTGTTTTGGGGGTGAAGGCTCCGCCCTTCATGCTGCCCTCGATAATTCTGCCGTCGGGGAGCATGCACTCTACCGCATCGCTGTCTCTGTCATTAAATATTCCGTCGTAAGAGGTTCCGTCTGCCAAAGTGTAGCAGCCGTCGCCCATGGGAATGTCGTTTTCCCACTCTCCGTCATAGCTCGAGCCGTCGGAGTAAACCTGCCTGCCTCTGCCCGAGCGCTTGCCGCACTCCCATCCACCGTAATACCAGGTTCCGTCGGGAGCTGTGAAGTTTCCCGCGCCCGTTATTTCGTCCTCCTGCCAGTCTCCGTCATACACCGCTCCGTCATACGTGGAGTATATGCCGTGACCGTGGCGCTTGTTCATATACCAGCCGCCCGTATATATGCCGTCCGCAGTGTGCATCGTGCCGATGCCGTGGCGCTTTGAGCCTCGCCACTCTCCGTCATACCATGAGCCGTCAGCCCAGACGTAGATGCCTCTGCCGCTGGCGCGCGAGCCGAGGTTCCACTCGCCCTCAAAGCGATCCCCCGTATTCCAATAATACGTTCCGTGTCCGTTCGGCTTGCCCGAGTCAGTCGCCTCTCCCTCATAATATCCGTCAGCATATTCTATTCGCCAGCTCATACCTGCCCTCCGTCTTGCGGCTTTACCGTATTTTATTAAATTATATCACACCCGCGCGAAGAAATCAACACCCGAGCTGATTTATGCGGTGAGTTCCTGAATATTTTTTTGCCCTCATAGTATGTATTGTGTATTCTATTCTCATTACGCAGGACGAGGGACGCAAAAAAGCGCAAAATCCGCCGAAAGGCGGATTTTGCGCTTTTTCTAAAAGTATCATTCCTCGAACATCAAAAATTTGTGCACGGGCACTTCGAGCGCCTCGGAAATATCAAACAGCGTATCCAGCGAGACTGCCTTGTCAACGTTTGGCGCTTCAACGTGACCAATAAATGCCGCACTTTTATCAATCTTCTCGGCAAGCTGCTCTTGTGTCAAGCCTCGCAGCTTCCTGTAATATGAAATTTTTAATCCCAATTTCCTATATTTCAGTTCGTGTTTTACGTCCATCGTCGATACCTCTCTTTACTAAATCAATTGTATCAAAAAAGCAAAGATATTGACATTATCTGAAAAATATAGTATACTATCTGTAAGATAGAAATAAATCGCAACGAGATATAAAGGAGCTTTTTGTAATGAAATATTGCGTGGAAAAAGAAATAGACCATCTGGGTAGAATTGTTATCCCCAAAAACCTGCGCGACTATTATGGCATTAAGCCGTGGGACAAAGTGAAATTTATTCCAACGAAGGAGGGAATACTAATTGTAAAGGTGAAGGAAACCGCAGAGAAGAAAGACGATAATTAAACAGTGTGGATGAAAAATCGGCAACAGCGTCGTCCAAGGGACGAAGGGATGTAAAAAAGCGCAAAATCCGTCTTGCGAGCTTTCTACGGGAAAGGACGGAGCAATGATTCGAACCTGAATCCGCTTTGCTTTTCGCTCGCGGAGCAGGTCGATTCTGGCGAGTAGGCGAGTAGAATAAAACCAACCGAATGGACTGGGGGAGCAGGAATTGGCTAGCGTGCGGAGAATTTTCGATGAGCCGTAGGCTTTAGTGCGGAGGGAAGGTATTCCCACGCAGGACGCCATATACCGCTCGCGCGGTATGCGAACAGCGCCGTAAAACGGCGCGTTCGTCCTGTGCGGAAGCCATAACAAAAAGAGCCTACCGCTGGGGAAGGCTCTTTTTGTTATGGCACCCGCAACAGGAATCGAACCTGTAACTACCCCTTAGGAGGGGGTTATTATATCCATTTAACTATGCAGGCTAATTAAATTTTTGTGATTTTTGCTTGGATGTACAAAGGGTGTACAAAACTGCGTTTGGCAGATTTAGGACACAAAATTCTTGTAGTGTTTGAGTCTATCTTCGCAAGGTTTGAGTCTATCCTTTTGGATATACCCACTACTTAGGAGGGGGTTATTATATTCCGCCACCGTCGCATAGTCGCTGACTGTCGCCTCGGTACACTCGGCTCGGTCATCTCCTTGCTTTGGGCGGTTTCACTTCGGCAAAAACAACACTCAGTTGTTTTTACCTCGCTACATTTAACTATGCACTCAGGTGTGCGTTTTTGTCGCGGATAATAGTTTACCATATCTTATTAAAAAAGTCAAGGGGAAAGGGGCGGAAAAATGAGAGAAAAATGAGAGAAAAAGTTTGAACGAAAAAATCTCAAATAATTCTGCAAAACCTTTGACTTGCGCGCGTGAATGTGATAGAATTTGGTAAAAGACCTTATATGGGAGATAATAAAATGACAGTCAAATCTGCAATGAACAAATACCTTGCGCGCATCGGTGAGCTTGAGGCGAGCGGTGCGAAGGAGCACGGACTTATCGCGGGGGAGTGCGTCTTCCTTGATAAGGACGATATAGTAAGCTACGGCAAGGACTTCGGCAACAGCCGATACCCCTACGGGCGTGACGGTCTTACCGTTTGGGCAAGCTCGTCGGGTAATATAAAGATAGAGGAGAGCACGCTCACCGTTATTCCCGATACCCGAGAGGGATGGGAGCCTCGCCTTTGCTTCTTTGCGGGCGAGAAGAGGACAGAGGGCTTTATGCCCATATCCTTAACGGGTGTTGCCAGACAGCCATTCGAGGAGGGGGTAACGCGATACACCGTTTTCACTCCTTATGCAAGCTACTATCTCACGAGGACAAAGAGCTTCGACGGTTGTGTGCGCGTATTTCTGGACAGCGGTAAGGTTATTCGCTTCACCGCTTGCCTCACCAATACAGCAGATGCACCCATCGACACCTATATAAGCTCATATTTCAATTTCTTCTTAAAAACCGTGCCCAACGAATCGGAGGCAAAGTGGTATAAGAAGACAGAGGCTACCGAGCGCGGCTTTGCGATTCACGTTACCGAGCCCTTTAACCGCAATCTGAAGCTCGAGCACTACGCGGCAGTCGCGAGAAGCACTGTGAAAGGATGCCTCGAGGCTACTACCTCGGGCTACGGCTATAAGGGAGATTACAACGCGCAGCTTGTGTGCGCTCGCGCGCTTCTCGATGGAAAAATCCCGATGCAGAAGCCGCATACCACCTTCAATGAAACCTCCGTTGCGGCAGATCTTGTCCGCTTCACCCTTGGGGCGGGCGAGAGCTATGAGATAAGCTGGTCACTCGCCGTATCCGAGGACCCGTGTAACGCAAAAGAGGCAGCAGAACGCGTGTATGAGACTGCAGATATAGACGAAATCCTTGCCAAGATGACCGAGGACAAAACCGAGGTATATAAGGAAATACCCAAGATAAGGATAGAGGGCTTCCGCGGTGTCGATGCCGAGAAGCTCGACTGCTTTATAAACAACGTATTTAAGCAGACGGAGTTTTGCTCACGCGCAAAAAACTATGCGGGCGCGTTCATCGGCATCCGCGATATCTTCCAGCAGCTCGAGGCATCCCTTATGTGGATTCCCGAATACTCTCGCACAAAGATTGTCGAGGCGCTTAACTACATAGGCGACGACGGCAGACCCCCCAGACAGTATTCCTACCCGAGAAGCAAAAACGCGCCGCCTGAGATGGATATCCGTCCCTTCATCGACCAGGGCAACTGGATAATTTCCACCGTATTCGAATATCTCGCCTTTACCGCAGATTTCTCCATCCTCGATGAGGTTTGCGGATACTACAAGATAACAAATACCTCCGTAGCCTTCTCCGACAGGCGCGACACCGTGCTCGATCACCTTGTCACTATTGTCGACTACCTGATAAGAAACGTTGACGTGGACACTCACTGCCTGCATGCCGTTTACGGCGACTGGAACGACGCGCTCGACGGACTCGGCAGAACAAGTAAGGCGGGGCAGGAGTATGGCAACGGTGTGTCCGTGATGGCAACCCTCCACCTCTACCAGAACCTCTCTGAGATTTGTAAAATCCTCAAAAAGTGCGGCAAGGATGGGGAGCGTGTAAAGAATTATGAGAAAATCCGCGCCGAAATAGGCGAGGGAATTATGAAGCATGCTATCGTTTCCTGCGAGTGCGGCGCGCGCAAGGTGACCCACGGATGGGGCGAGGATATGTCATACCGTATCGGCAGCTTCTCCGACAACGACGGCAAAAGCCGCGATAGCCTCACATCCAATGCATTCTTCATTCTCACCGACGCACTTTCTCTCGATGAGAGCCTGGCTGCGGATATCCTCGCGGCATACGACCGCCTTGACAGTAAATACGGACTCAAGACCTTCGAGCCCTATTTCCCCCTTTCCAATAAGGACGTCGGTCGCATTGTGAGTCTCCCGAGAGGCACGGCAGAGAACGGAGCCACCTATATCCACGCGACCCTCTTCGCGATCTGGTCGCTCTTCCGCATCGGCGAGTGCGAGCGCGCGTGGGAGCAGATTCTTAAGATAATCCCGATCACCCACGACAAGATATCCACCACTCCCTTCGTAATGCCTAACTCTTACATCCACAACGAGGAGGAGCTGCTTGACGGTGAGTCGATGAGCGACTGGTTCACGGGTAGCGGCTGCGTGCTTACCAAGGTGCTTGTCCGCTCCGTATTCGGTATCGAGCCCGACCTTGATACGGTGAAGATAGCACCTGCGCGCTATATTCCGGCAGATGCGCTGACCGTTACCGTTCCCGTAAAGGGGTACAGTCTTACCGTAAAGTATAAGAACACGGGCAGCGGCAGGCGCACCTTTGCCGTAAATGGTAAGACAGCCGCCGGTACTCTCGACGCACGCCTTAAGTGCGACGCGCTTTCCTTTGCAATCACCTGCGATACCGTAGTCGAGGTAACCGACTAAAACAAAAAAATCCCGACGGCTTACGTCGGGATTTTTTAATTACCCTTTAATAAATTTTGCAATTTCCTTGATTGCTCGTCGTCCCTCGGGCATAGGATAGAGGGGAAAATCGTGCCCGAGGCGCATACCCTCGTGGAGTGTGACCTCGACGCCCGAGGAGAGCAGCTTTCTGTGCAATGCCATCCCTTGTCCGTGGAGAATTTCCCACGTGCCGACCCATAGGTCTGTTGTGGGTAGCCCGTCGAGCGGAGCGAGCAGGGGGGACAAAATCGGGTTCTCGGGTGAGAGCCCGTTTGCATAATATTCACCGAGGCGAAGAACACCCTCGCAGTTGAGCATTGAGTCGCGTCGCTCAAGCTCACGCGATAGGTCGCACAGATGCACGTAAGGTGAGATGAGCAAAAGCCTTTTCGGCAGCGGAAGTCCCGAATCCCTCGCTTGTACCAGCAGCGAGAGCGCAAGTCCACCGCCTGCAGAGTCGCCGCCGAGCACTGTGCCTGACATATCCCGTGTGCGGCAAAGGTTTTCATAATATGCGAGCAGTCGGGGGCTTGTGTCCTCCCAGGTATAATTCGGAGTCAATGGATAATTCGGTACACTGAGCGCGCATCCCGTCTGCCTTGTTAGGATAGATAGCAACCTCCAGTGATATTTTGAAAATCGGTGACAGTATGCACTTCCGTGCAGATAAACGAGAAGAGGGGAGGAGCTCTTCTCGCCCTCACACTGAAACACCTGCATATCTCCGTATATCCGCTCGTGCATCGGGCGCGGAAACCGTATGCTTTTCGGGATACTGCATCTCGTCTTATCCGAGGTGTCGGCAAGGTCGCGCTCTGCGCTCCTTGGGCTCATTTTCTTGCATCGCAGATATTTGTCTATCACCCAGGCACAAATACTTCTCACGCGTCCTCACCCCTTTCTTTTTCCATTATTTTATCACAATAAGTGCGTAAATGCAACGAAAATATTCCCCGACGGCAAATCCGTCGGGGAATTTTTTATCTTATGTCGTAAACGCTGCGCGCCTTGACACACTTGGGATTGCCCTCAAGAATTTTGACGCGAGTCTCGCCGTCGTTTATATCAAAGAAGTTGTCGGAGAGAATGAAGTCCTCGGTGTCGGAGTATATCTCCACACTCTTTGCATACGCTGTGGCGCGAACTACGATCTCGTCTCCCTCGACGCTTACCTCGAGCTCGGGGTTGATGAAATCGAAGTGCTTGGGTGCGGTGAAGAGCACGGCTCCCTCGCTTACTACTGTGCCGTCGGTTGCTACAAGCTCGTAGGAATAGTAGTTCTCCTTGACGTTGGTGCGATTGAAATCAATCTCGGGCAGGTGGATAACCGAGAGGGCAGGAACGTTCACCTCAAACTCAAAGCTCTCGAGCACCTCACCGCGGCTGTTGCGCAGGTATCCGCGTGCCTTGCCAACGAAGTCATCGGTCGAGTCGTTGGTAACCGAGAGGGATGCCTTCGTCTCATAGGTAAACTCGGCAGGGTCGAGAATAACGTAGGGGCGTGTCGTCTTTTCTCCTGTTTCCGTGCAGGAAATGAGCAGGGGAGAGTAGAAGCGCTTTGCATAATAGTGAAGCGCCTTGAGTCTGCCGTAGTAGTCAATGCTTGCCCATGATGCAACGGGCCAGATATCGTTAAGCTGCCAGTAGAGCGTGCCCATGCATCTGCCCCTATCGCGTCTCATGTGCTCAACACCGTATTTCATTGCCTCAGCCTGAAGAAGCTGCGAGGCGTAGAGAAGGGTGCCGAGCTCGGCAGGATAGAGGAAGGTGTCGGCAAGATAGGAAACAATCTTTGCATTTGCTGCGGCGTTGCGCTGGTGCTGCTCCATAACACGGGAGAAGATGTTTCTGTCCTCGGGCGCAGTAAATGCCTCTACCGTCTTGAGGCAGGGGAAGGACTGGAAGCCGAACTCGGACAGATAACGGAAATGATGATTGCGATATTCGGTAAAGGGCTTGCCCGAGTGCCATACCTCCCAGTAGTGACTATCGCCGAAGTTCTCGTTGTTCGGGTCAATAAATCTGCCCACCGTGATGGGGGAGGTGTGTATGTAAGGAAGCTCGGGCGCAACCTCTCGAGCAATGCCTGCGATAACGTCCTCAAAGAGCTCGATGCTGGCAGAGACTGCAGGAGCGCGCCGGTCACGGTAAGCCCCCGCGTTGCAGGCCTCAACCTCGTTGTTTCCGCTTATAACGGCGATTGAGGGGTGGTGGCGCAGTCTCTTAAGGTTTTGAGCTACCTCCACCTTTATTGACTCGGTCTGATGCTCGTCGGGCATATACAGCGAGCAGGCAAAAGCCAAATCAAAGAATACAACGAGGCCAAGCTCGTCGCAAATATCAAAGAACCAGTTGTCGGGATAATAGCCTCCGCCCCAGACGCGTATTGCGTTGAAGTTGGCGTCCGCGCATCTTTTGAGGAGGACTCTCGAGCGCTCGGGCGTGCAGCGAGAGAAGACGTTGTCCTCGGGCACGTAGTCCGCTCCCATAGCAAAGAAGCGCACACCGTTGCACTCGTGCATAAAGCTCTCGCCCCACTTGTCCTTCTCACGGATTAGCTTCATTTCGCGAAGTCCTACGCGTCTTTCGGTGGCGTCAACTACCTCCCCGTGTGAAATTATTTCAAACTTGAAGGTATAAAGCGGCTGCTCTCCAAGTCCTCTCGGCCACCAGAGCATAGGACTCGGCACCTCAAATTCCTCACCGGCTGAAAGCTCGCAGCGCTCTCCGTTCGGCGCCGTTAAGGTTACACGGGTGTCAGCCCCGCCGTCAACCGTAATAAGCGGTGTAACGAAAACTTTGCCTTTTTCGTGTCTTTGCTCTATCTTAACGTCCTCAATGCGCGCCGAATCCTTGACAATGAGGCTAACTGCGCGCCATATACCGCAGTCGGGAAGGAAGGGACCCCAGTCCCAGCCGAGCATGCAGCTCGCCTTTCTTACGTAGCCGAAGCCGTGAATTGATTGAGGGTTGGCGAAAAGGTCGAGCTCGCTTGACTTTTGCTTCATATAGTCGAGGACGGGATGACATTCAACCCTTAGTGTATTCCTACCCTCGACGAGTGCATCACTCGCATCAAGCTCGTAGCAAACGTGCATATTGTCGGTGTGTCCGAGGTGCTTGCCGTTGAGATAAACGTCGCAGAAGGTGTCAAGTCCCTCGAAGCGAAGCAGCTTTTCTCCCGCCTGCTCGGTGTAGTCGAAATCGCGCTCAAATGCGTATTCCTCGTACGAGAGCTTGAGCGCCTCAAACTCGTTGTCGCGGTAGTAGGGGTCGGGAATCAGCTTGTTCTCAAGCAGGAAGGAGTACATAGAGCCGGGCACGGTTCCGTAGCAGTCGAAGCCGTTGCCTATCATTCGCCATTTTCCATTTAATGAAACAGTTTTCATATTCACCTCAAAAATAGTATTGATATTTGTATTATATTATGATATTATATATATATCAATATGATATTTTATCATTTCTTTGTACTTTCTTATTTTTTTGGAGTGAATTATGATGAACGTGGTGGTAAGCGGCGTTTCGTTCGAGCATAAGCCGCTTGAATTTTGCGCCAGATGGACGGCACAGTTTTATTTTCTCAGCTACTTCCGCACCGAATATATGATAGAGGTTGACGGCAAGCTTACCCGCGGGCACGCAGGCGATTTTTTCATTGCCAGACCCGGGGACGTTATATATCACGGCTCAACCGAGGAGGTCGGTTTTATAAACGATTGGGTGTACGTCGACGGCAACGGACTTGACACGCTTCTTGAGAGATACCCTCTCCCGACGGGCAGACCCTTCCACGTCGATTCCTCGCACCTTCTTGCCTCAGCCCTCGAGCGCATAAATCTCGAGCGCTCATACGGTGAGGTTGGCTTCCAGGACAAGTGCGAGCTCATTCTTACCGATGCAATTATCGATATATATCGCTCCTACAAGAGAGGGGATAGGGTAAAGCCGATAAGCAAGCTCGAGTATGCAAGGGGCGAGGTTATGAAGGACCTCGGCAGACCCTGGACTCTCTCGACTATGGCTCGTCTGTCGGGATACTCTGCCAGCCGTTTCTCCGCCCTCTATCAGAAGCACTACGGCACCTCACCTATAAACGACCTGATAGCGCGCCGCCTCGATGAGGCAAAGCTGCTCCTCCTCTACGGAAATATGTCTCTCTCCGAGATTGCCGAGGCAACGGGCTTTTCCTCAATCTACTATTTCTCCAAGCACTTTAAGAAAAAGGAGGGCATATCTCCCTCCGAGTACAAAAAGTGCTTTGGGATTATCTATTAAATCAAAGCAAAGTTATATTTTTAGGCGGTTTATTCCGTCGAGGAAGTTGTTTTGTTATAATAATATCCGGTCTTATATTACAAAAAGCGCCCTTTCGGGCGCTTTTTTATCCATTTTGCTCTCTTCTCATTTTTCTCCAGTTGCCGAAGGCGTAGAGGTCATTTGCAAGGAAGGCAACAAAGCATATTATCATAGGCAAGTAGCCTATGTCCTCAATCGACGCCATCGTCCACAGCACAATAAGCACAACGTCGTTCGCCGCGTATGCTATTGCATAGTAGGGAGAGCGAAGTATTACAAGGAGGGATGCCAGTAAGCTTGTGGTAACGGATACGGTGCTGGTGACGAGGTTTGCCGTACCGAGAGCACCGAGAATAAAGTAGAATGCTACTGTCAGGCTCACAGTGAGAGTGAGTGTGAGCAGTACAGACCCACGTGAGAGCCTTTTTGCTACGTGTACCGTGCCCGAGTCTGAGTAGGGGTTCCTCACCCAGCTTATAATTGCGACGATTGCCGCAGGTGCACTCATACAGAGGTAGGTAATCATTTCTCCGTAATAGGCGAAGGTATAGGAGGCGATGCCGTACAGAATAGCAAAAACAACCGTCAGCACCTGCCCTATTACCATTCCCTTTGCTATAAATATCAGTGCCGTCACACCGATGAGTGATGCCACAAGGCTGATAACGTCGCGCTCGGGGGAGAGCACAAAGGACAGTGCCACAGCGAGGAAGGAGCAAAGCCAGAGCGTAAGCTCGCCCACCGAGAGCACCTTGAATGGATTTTTTAATTTCATATTTATTCCTTTATTTAATTACAAGGGGTGCCGCCGACTCATCTTCAAAGACCTAACGATGAGCCGTCGGCACCCCTTTCGGTACCTGCTACCCGGTGGCAGCAATTAAGTTTTTAATTATCTCTTTGCGAGGATGAGCTTGGTAAGCTCAACGGGATCAACGATCTTGCCGTCCTTGTACACTCTCATGTTGCCCGATGCAATCTCGTCGATGAGGATAACCTCGTCGCCGTTGTAGCCAAACTCAAACTTGATATCCCAGAGGTCGAGACCGATGCTCTTGAGGTCGTCTGCTACGATCTTGGTAATTGCGAGGGTCTGCTCCTTCATGGACTGGAACATCTCGAGGGACATAACGCCGAGTGCTGCAAGACCCTCGGCAGTAACGAGGGGATCGCCCTTCTCGTCGTTCTTGAAGGTGCACTCAACGTAGCCGCCCTCAAGAGGAGTACCGTCCTTGATATATTCGCCGTATCTGCGGATAAACGAGCCGGTAGCAACAAGGCGGCAGATAACCTCAAGTCCGTGACCGAATACCTTGCCGGGGAGAACCTCCATTGTAGCCTCGTCTACGTTTGCGCTGACGTAGTGGGTCTTGATTCCTGCCTTCTTGAGAAGCTCAAAGTAGTGGATGGAGGTCTCGAGATTTGCCTTTCCAATGCCCTCGATAGTGAGTCCGACACTGTTTTCGCCCGGATCAAATACTCCGTCCTTGCCGGTGCAGTCGTCCTTGAACTTGAGCATTACGTTGCCGTTGTCAAGGCTATATACGTCCTTAGTTTTACCTGTGTAGATCTTTTTCATCTTAATTCTCCTTTGCACATCGTGCTAAAAATTACGCGTATATTTTAGCACAAAAATATCCGTTTGTATATAGCTTTTGATAAAAAAATATAATTTTTTTCAGATGTTGATAAAAATTGCAGATTTAGCACTGTCTCTTTTGTTCAATATAGAAAAAACCGACCGCAGCGGCAACGCAGAACAAAAAATTGAGGCATGAAAGCAAAATGTAAAGACCCGTGTGAAGAAATTCGCACATTCCAATGCTCGAAATATTCTTACGAGGTAAATAATAATTTACATTGCGTTGTAATTTTTTTCGTCCGGATTTTACATAGATTTCTTTCTTTTGTACAAAAATGACAAAAACAGCCCGCTTTGTCAGCACCAACTTTTTACGCACGAGCGCACATTATATTGTTGACTTTAGTGCTCTGTTGTGGTAAAATATCAGATGTTGATTTAATTAAACAATAATTTTGTGGAGGTTTTTATGAAAAAGGTTGCTGTGCTTATGGGCTCCGACTCGGATCTACCAATCGTTGAAAAGGGACTGAAGGTGTTATCCGACCTGGGTATTCCCTTTGAGGTTCACGTTTATTCTGCTCACCGCACTCCCGCAGAGTGTGCGTCGTTTGTTTCTGGAGCCGAGGAGGCAGGCTTTGGCGTTATGATCTGCGCGGCAGGCATGGCGGCGCACCTCGCAGGTGCCGTTGCTGCCAATACGACCCTCCCCGTAATAGGTATTCCGATCTCCTGCAAAAACACCGGTGGTGTGGATGCTCTCTGGTCAACGGTGCAGATGCCCTCCGGCATTCCCGTAGCTACTGTGGCTATCGACGGTGCTGCAAACGCAGCATATCTTGCTGCCGAGATTCTCGCCCTTTCCGACGCGACTCTTTCGTCGGCTATCAAGGCTGCCCGAGCTGCGGCAAAGGCGACCGTCCTTGAGAAGAACAGGGCTGTCGAAGAAAAGTATAACAAGTAATTTGAAAATCGTAAAAATCCGCAATCAGGCACCCTCGGAGGATATAAAAAAATGGGAATATTCGGTATAATCGGCGACGAGAGAACCACCGTCGCAAACAGCGTCTACTACGGACTCTATGCCCTTCAGCACAGAGGACAGGAGAGCGCAGGCATCGTCGTTAACGACGACGGTGTATTCACAACGCACAAGAACTCGGGCCTTGTAAACGACGTTTTCAACCGTCACACGCTTGAGGCACTCGGACTCGGTACCATGGCGATAGGTCACGCAAGATACGGCACACTTCTCACCAAGGACAAGGCAAATGCCGAGCCCATCGTTGTCAACCATATCAAGGGTCGCCTTGCTATTGCGACCGACGGCAAGCTCGTTAATTCCGTCGAGCTTCGCGAGGAGCTCGAGATGCAGGGAATGATCTTCCACACCACCTCGGACGCCGAGATAATTTCTTACGTTATAACGAAGGAGAGAATTTCCTCGGGCTCGATTGAGGAGGCTGTGTCCAAGGCAATGTCCAAGCTGAAGGGAGGCTACTGTCTTCTCCTTATGTCACCCCAGAAGATAATTGCCGCAAGAGATGCAAACGGTCTGCACCCCCTCTGCTTCGGTAAGCGCGAGAACGGACAGTACGTCATAGCCTCCGAGAGCTGTGCTCTCGATTCGGTAGGTGCTGCCTTCGTGCGCGAGGTTGAGCCGGGCGAGATAGTTGTTTTCTCCGCCGAGGAGGGCATCCGCTCGATAAAGGACCACGTCGGTAAGCGCCCCGAGGCGCTGTGCGTCTTTGAGTACGTATACACCGCACGTCCGGATTCTGTAATAGCGGGCTGCTCGGTTCACGACGCAAGAAAGCGCGCTGGCGCCTGCCTGGCAAAGGCGCATCCCGTAGAGGCGGACGTCGTTGTCGGTGTTCCCGATTCGGGTCTTGATGCCGCTCGCGGCTATGCCGAGGAGTCAGGTATCCCCTACGAAATAGGACTTATAAAGAATAAGTACATAGGCAGAACCTTCATCGCACCCGGACAGAGCGCGAGAGAGGATCTGGTAAGAATCAAGCTCAACCCCATTTCCAGCACGGTAAAGGGCAAGAGGGTAGTGCTCGTCGATGACTCCATAGTTCGCGGAACGACCTGCGCGCGCATAGTGCGCCTGCTCCGCACAGCGGGTGCGACAGAGGTACACCTCCGCTCCTCCGCCCCCCCCTTCATCAACCCCTGCTACTACGGCACGGACATTGATTCCAAGGATGCCCTTATCGCCAACAATCATACCATAGACGAGATCTGTCGCATAGTCGGCGCCGACTCTCTCGGCTTCCTGCCCCTCGAGGACGTTGCCACCCTCGGTATGAGCGGAAGATGCTCGGGCTATTGCACCGCCTGCTTCGACGGCAGGTATCCCACAGAGGTGCCCACAAAGCAGAAGGGCAAGTACGACGGCAAAATTTCAGAGAAGAAAAATAATTAGAAAGAGAGATAAAAAATGAAAAACTCAAGAAGCGAAAGCTACGCAAAGGCGGGCGTTGACATCACAGCAGGCTACAAGGCGGTAGAGCTTATGAAGGCTCACATCGCAAGAACGGTTATCGCAGGTGCGGACACCGACATCGGAGGCTTTGGCGGCCTCTTTGAGCTCGACCTCACGGGAATCACCAAGCCCGTGCTCGTCAGCGGCACCGACGGCGTTGGTACCAAGCTCAAGATAGCCTTCCTCATGGACAAGCATGATACCGTAGGTATCGACTGCGTTGCGATGTGCGTAAACGACATCATCTGCGTCGGCGCGAAGCCCCTCTTCTTCCTCGATTACATAGCATGCGGCAAGAACTTCCCCGAGAAGATTGCCTCCATCGTTGCAGGTGTAGCGGAGGGCTGCGTTCAGTCGGGTGCGGCACTTATCGGCGGCGAGACGGCAGAGATGCCCGGCTTCTACCCCATCGACGAGTACGACCTTGCAGGCTTCTCTGTCGGTGTTGTGGACAAGTCCAAGGTCCTTGACAAGAACTCTATGAAGGAGGGTGACGTAATTATCGCTCTTCCCTCGAGCGGTGTGCATTCCAACGGCTTCTCGCTTGTAAGACGCGTATTTGATATCGAGAACGCAGACCTCAAGTCTCCTCGCGAGGAGCTTGGCGGCAAGAGCCTCGGCGAGACGCTTCTCACCCCCACCAGAATATACGTTAAGCCTATGCTTGCTCTCTTCGAGGCAGTTAAGGTAAAGGGCGTTTCCCACATCACGGGCGGCGGCTTCTATGAGAATATCCCGCGTTCCTTCCCCGAGGGTCTCGGTGCCAAGATAAAGAAGAGCGACGTCAGAGTTCTTCCCATCTTCAAGCTCATCGAGAAGGAGGGAAACATTCCCGAGCGCGATATGTACAACACCTACAACATGGGCGTCGGCATGAGCGTAGTCGTTGCCAAGGAGGATGCAGAGCGCGCGCTTGAGATCCTTCGTGCAAACGGCGAGGACGCATATATCCTCGGCGAGGTCGTTAAGAGCGACGAGGGCGTTATCCTATGCTAAAGCAGGCAAAAATCGCAGTTATGGTATCGGGGGGCGGCACTAATCTGCAGGCTCTCATTGATGCCGAAGCGAATGGTATAATAAGAAGCGGCAAAATTTCGCTAGTCCTCTCGAACAAATCCACCGCTTATGCGCTCGAGCGCGCCGCGCGTGCAGGCATCAAAACCGAAGTAGTAGAAAAGCGCATGTGCTCGGGCAACGCCGAGTTTGAGGATAGAATTATGGAGGTGCTCGACCGAGAGGGAATAGACCTCATCGTCCTCGCGGGCTTTATGTGCATACTCTCCGAGCGCTTCACCGCGAAATATGCCGAGAGAATTATCAACGTCCACCCCTCCCTCATCCCCTCCTTCTGCGGAGAGGGCTTCTACGGTCTGCACGTCCATGAGGCGGCGCTCGCCTACGGAGTAAAGGTGAGCGGCGCTACCGTCCATTTCGTAAACGAAATACCCGACGGAGGAAAAATCATAATGCAGAAGGCTGTCGAGGTTAAGGAGGGTGACACCCCCGAGACCCTCCAGAGGAGAATAATGGAGGAGGCAGAGTGGAAAATTCTACCTCTCGCAACAGAGGCGGTTTGTCAGAGCATAGTCAGAGGCGAAAGTGTCTGACGGAATTAAAGAAAGGGAACAAAAAATGAATATCTATGATATAGCAAATCTCCCCGAGACTCTCGCGGGCAATACCTACCCGGGTCGCGGCATTGTAATCGGCAAAAGCGAAAACGGTAAGTACGCAGTAAGCGCATACTTCATTATGGGCAGAAGCGAGAACTCCCGTAACAGAGTGTTCACCGAGAAGGACGGCGCAATCTTCACCGAGCCCCACGATTATGCAAAGGTCTCCGACCCCTCGCTCATAATCTACGCGGCTGTAAGAGAGTATCAGAATAAGCTGATTGTCACAAACGGCGACCAGACCGACACCATCTACGATTATATCAAGCGCGGCTTCGATATGCGCGCTGCCCTCCGTACCCGTGAGTTTGAGCCCGACGCTCCCAACCTCACCCCCCGAATCAGCGGTGTGCTTACCTTTGCGGACGGTGACTTTACCTATGAGATGAGCATTCTTAAAAGTGCTGATGCCCTCGGCACCGGCTGCAACAGATATTTCTATGAATATACTCCCATCGCAGGTCTCGGTCACTTCATCCACACCTACGTAACCGACGGCAATCCCATCCCCACCTTCCAGGGAGAGCCCGAGAGAGTTGCTATCCCCAACTGCATTGACAGCTTTGCGGAGGAAATCTGGAATAGCCTCAATGAGAACAACAAGATATCCCTCTACGTCCGTTACACCGACCTTGCGAGCGGTGAGGTAACGTCGAGAATTATCAACAAGAATGTCTGAAGGAGTAAGAAGTAATGAAGGAATTTGAACTTAAATACGGCTGTAACCCCAATCAGAAGCCCTCGAGAATTTATATGAAGGATGGCTCCGAGCTTCCTATCGAGATTCTCTCGGGCAGACCCGGATACATAAACTTTCTCGATGCATTTAATTCATGGCAGCTTGTAAAGGAGCTGAAGGAGGCGACGGGCCTCCCCTCCGCTACCTCCTTCAAGCACGTCAGTCCCACCTCTGCCGCGGTTGGAGTAAAGCTCTCCGAGAGCCTCAAGCGCGCATGCTTCGTTGACGATATCGAGGGGCTCGACGAGTCTCCCCTCGCCTGCGCATATGCCAGAGCCAGAGGCACCGACCGCATGTCCTCCTTCGGTGACTGGATAGCACTCTCCGACGTCTGCGACAAGACCACCGCCCTCCTCATCAAGCGTGAGATAAGCGACGGTATCATCGCCCCCGGCTACACCGACGAGGCTCTTGAGATACTCAAGACCAAGAAGAAGGGTAACTATAATATTGTAAAAATAGACCCCGACTACGTTCCCTTCCCCCAGGAGACCAAGGACGTGTTTGGCATCACCTTCGAGCAGGGCAGAAACAATTTCAAGATCGATGCAGAGCTTCTTGCCAACATCGTAACCGATAAGAAGACCTTCCCCGAGGAGGCAGTGCGCGACCTCATCATCGCTCTTATCACCCTTAAATACACCCAGTCCAACTCCGTATGCTACGCATATCAGGGACAGGCGATCGGTGTTGGCGCAGGTCAGCAGTCGAGAATCCACTGCACCCGTCTTGCAGGCACCAAGGCAGACACCTGGCATCTTCGCCAGCACGAAAAGGTTCTGAACCTCCCCTTCCTTCCCACCATCTCCCGTCCCGACAGAGACAACGTCATCGACGGCTACATCAACAAGAATGAGGAGGACGTATGTGCTGACGGTGTATGGCAGAAGTATTTCACCGAGCAGCCCGAGCCCCTCACCGCAGAGGAGGCGCGCGCCTACCTCGACACCGTCACGGGTGTTTCCGTCGGCTCCGACGCATTCTTCCCCTTCGGTGATAATATCGAGCGCGCAAGACGCTCGGGCGTTTCCTATATCGCAGAGCCCGGTGGCTCTATCCGCGACGATATCGTAATCGACACCTGCAATAAGTACGGCATGGTAATGGCGTTTACGGGCATGCGTCTGTTCCACCACTGATAAAGAGGGCAGGGCAGAATATGAAGATAATGGTAGTTGGCGGTGGCGGCAGAGAGCACGCCATCATCAAAAAAGTAAAGGAAAACAAAAGCGTAACCGAGATTTTTGCAGTTCCGGGCAACGGCGGCATGAAGGAGGACGCAACCCTCGTTCCCATCGGTGCCAAGGAGCTTGACAAAATCTGTGAGTTCGCAAAGAATACGGGCATTGACTACGCAGTAGTTGCTCCCGACGATCCCCTCGTTCTCGGTCTTGTTGACAGACTTGAGGAGCTTGGCATCCCCTGCTTCGGCCCCCGTGCCAATGCTGCAATAATCGAGGGCAGCAAGGTCTTCTCCAAGAACCTTATGAAGAAGTACGGTATCCCCACAGCAGAGTACGAGGTATTCGAGTCGGCAGAAAGCGCCCTCGAGTACGTAAAGGATTGCGCTATTCCCACCGTTGTAAAGGCAGACGGACTTGCACTCGGTAAGGGTGTCGTGATTGCAATGACCCGCGACGAGGCGATAGATGCAGTTCGCTCCATAATGGAGGATAAGAAGTTCGGTGCCAGCGGTAACAGAATTGTTATCGAGGAATTTCTCACGGGTCCCGAGGTCTCCGTCCTCGCATTCACCGACGGCATTACCGTAAAGCCCATGGTGTCCTCCATGGACCATAAGAGAGCCTACGACAACGATGAGGGACTCAACACGGGCGGTATGGGTACTATCGCACCCAATCCCTACTACACCCCCGAAATTGCCGAGGAGTGTATGAGGACTATCTTCCTCCCCACCGTCGAAGCAATGAACAAGGAAGGCAGAACCTTCCGCGGCTGTCTCTATTTCGGACTTATGCTCACCCCGAAGGGGCCGAAGGTAATAGAGTACAACTGCCGCTTCGGTGACCCCGAAACGCAGGTTGTCCTACCCCTGCTCGAGTCCGACCTTCTCACCGTTATGCAGGCAACCACCAATTCCACACTCTCTGAGTGTGAGGTGTGCTTCTCCGAAAAAAGCGCCTGCTGCGTAATTATGGCGTCGGGCGGCTATCCCGAAAAGTATAACTCGGGCTACGAAATCAGTATAGCTCCCGAGGCAAGGGCATCCGTCTACGTTGCGGGTGCTAAATGCGAGGAAGGCAAGCTCCTTACGGCAGGCGGCAGAGTCCTCGGTGTAACCGAGATTGCCGACACTCTCGGTGAGGCTATTGCCGCATCCTATAAGACTGTTGAAAAAATCTCCTTCGAGGGCGCGCATTACCGCCGCGACATCGGTGCTCGCGCTATGAAGGCAATAAACGGCGAGAGCTGATAGAAAGGTAAAGAAAATGGTATATCGCATTTACGTTGAAAAAAAGTGCGGCCTTGATCACGAGGCGTCAGCTCTTAAAAACGAAATATCCACCTTCCTCGGTATAAACAGCGTAGAAAGAGTGAGAATACTCAACCGCTACGATGCCGAGAACATCACAGAGGAGCTCTTTAATTATGCTGTCGGCACGGTATTCTCCGAGCCCCAGCTTGACGATACCTACTCGGAGCTCGACCTCACCGACGGAGCCTTGGTCTTTGCTACCGAATATCTTCCCGGTCAGTTTGACCAGCGCGCAGACTCTGCTGCACAGTGCATCCAGCTTATCAGCCAGGGCGAGAAGCCCGCAGTAGCAAGCGCCAAGGTGTATATGCTCTACGGAAGTGTCACCGAGGATGAGCTCGCAAGAATCAAGAAGCACGTCATTAACCCCGTTGAGGCAAGGGAGGCAACCCTTGAGAAGAAGGCCACAATAAAGATTGAATACGATATCCCCACCACCGTAAAAACCCTCGAGGGCTTCCTCGAGCTTGATGAGGCAGGGCTTGCCGAGTTTATCTCCTCCTTCGGCCTCGCTATGGATATCGACGATATCAAATTCTGCCAGTCCTACTTTAGGACCGAGGGCAGATGCCCGACGGTAACCGAGATCAAGATGATCGACACCTACTGGTCGGACCACTGCCGCCACACTACCTTCCTCACCACCATCGATGAGATTCGCTTTGAGGACGAGCTGCTCGAAAAGACCTACCGCGAGTACCTCGCGGCAAGAGAGTCCATAGGCAGAAAGAAGCCTCAGAATCTGATGGACATCGGCACCATCGCCGCAAAGTGCCTTCGCGCTCGCGGTATGCTCGACAAGCTCGATGAGTCCGAGGAAATCAATGCCTGCACGGTTAAGATTGAGGTAGAGGCAGACGGCAAAAAGGAGCCCTGGCTCCTCCTCTTCAAGAATGAAACGCACAACCATCCCACCGAGATTGAGCCCTTCGGCGGCGCTGCTACCTGTATCGGCGGTGCGATCCGTGACCCCCTCTCGGGACGTGCGTACGTATATGGCGCAATGCGCCTCACGGGTGCGGCAGACCCCACCCGTCCCCTCTCTGAAACCCTTGAGGGTAAGCTCCCCCAGCGCAAGATAGTAACCACCGCTGCGGCAGGCTACTCCTCCTACGGCAACCAGATTGGTCTTGCTACGGGTATCGTAGACGAAATTTATCACGACGGCTATGCTGCAAAGCATATGGAGGTCGGTGCGGTTATCGCAGCCGCTCCCGAGGCAAACGTAAGACGCGAGCGCCCCGAAGCGGGTGACCTCGTTGTCCTTCTCGGCGGCAGAACTGGTCACGACGGCTGCGGCGGTGCCACAGGCTCCTCCAAGTCCCACAACCTCAAGTCTCTCGAGAGCTGCGGTGCCGAGGTTCAGAAGGGCAACGCCCCCGAGGAAAGAAAGATTCAGCGCCTTTTCAGAAACCCCGAGGTATCAAGAATGATAAAGCGCTGCAACGACTTCGGTGCGGGCGGCGTGTCCGTAGCGATAGGCGAGCTTGCAGACGGTCTTGACATCGACCTTAATATGGTGCCCAAGAAGTATGACGGACTTGACGGCACCGAGCTTGCTATCTCCGAGTCGCAGGAAAGAATGGCAGTTGTCATCGAAAAGGAGAACCGCGATGCCTTCCTCGCTCTTGCCGCTGAGGAAAACCTCGAGGCAACCGTCGTCGCCACGGTAAAGGCAGACCCCAGACTCACCATGACGTGGAATGGCAAGGTTATATGCGACATCTCCCGCGAGTTCCTTAACTCCAACGGAGCAGAGAAGCATATCTCCATCACCACCCCCAGAATCGAAAGTGTCGACAAGCCCCTCCCCGAGAGCTTCGCCGCGGGTCTTATGGCAACCGCCGAGGGACTTAACACCTGCTCCAAGCGCGGTCTCTCCGAGCGCTTTGACTCCACCATCGGCCACGGCACCGTGCTTATGCCCTTCGGTGGCAAGCACCAGAGAACCCCCATTCAGGCAATGGTGCACAAGATCTCGATGGAGAAGGCACACACCTCCGACGTATCCTTTATGTCCTGGGGCTATAACCCCGACCTCTCCTCCGCCAGCCCCTACCACGGTGCATATATGGCGGTAGTCGAGTCGGTTTCCAAGCTCATTGCCACGGGTGCTGATTTCACCGATACATACCTCACCTTCCAGGAATACTTTGAGAAGCCCATGAAGGACCCCAAGAGATGGGGCAAGCCCCTCGCCGCCCTCCTCGGTGCCTTCCGCGCACAGATGGAGCTCGGAATTGCCGCAATAGGTGGCAAGGACTCTATGTCGGGCTCGTTTGAAAAGCTTGACGTACCCCCCACGCTCATCTCCTTCGCCGTCACCACAGGCAAGGTAGAGGACGTTATCTCTCCCGAGTTTAAGAAGGCAGGCTCCAAGGTTGTCATCCTCGAGCCCGACTATGATAAGAACGGCATCCCCACCGCCGAGAGCCTCAAGGCGCTCTTCGCTCGCGTTACCTCCCTTATGCGAGAGGGCAAGGTTCTCGCCGCATACACTCCCACAATCGGCGGTGTCTGCGAGGCAGTTATGAAGATGTCGATGGGCAACGGCTTCGGCTTTGAGTTCAACAGCGCGCTCACCCTCTCCGACCTCTTCTCCTACAAGTACGGCTCCTTCATTCTTGAGGTAACCGAGTGTGATTGCGGAGCAAAGGTGATAGGTACCGTCACCGACAAGTGCGAGTTCGTATACGGTGATGAAAAAGTTGACACGGGTGCCGTCATCGACGCTTACGAGGGCAAGCTCGAGAGCATTTATCCCTGCAATATCAAAACAGCAGAGGAAAAGCCCGAAACCGTCTCACATATAGCAACCTCCCGTCGCGCCCCTGCCATCAAGTGCGCTCGACCCAAGGTTCTTATCCCCGTATTCCCGGGCACCAACTGCGAGTACGACTCCGCAAAGGCAGTCCGCGATGGCGGTGCAGATGCGGAAATATTCGTTATCAACAACCTCACCGCCGACGGCATAAAGCGCAGTGCCGAGACCTTCGCCGAGAAGATTAAGACCTCCCAGGCTATCTTCGTCCCCGGTGGCTTCTCGGGTGGCGACGAGCCCGACGGCTCGGGTAAGTTTATCACCGCATTCTTCCGCGGCGCAGGCGTAAAGGCGGCAGTCACCGACCTTCTCGACAACCGTGACGGACTTATGTGCGGTATCTGTAACGGCTTCCAGGCTCTTATCAAGCTCGGTCTGCTTCCCTTCGGCAAGATTATCGATACCGACGAGACTTGTCCCACTCTTACCTTCAACAACATCGCGCGCCACCAGTCCAAGATAGTCAGAACGCGTATCGCGTCGAATATGTCCCCCTGGCTCGCGCTCACCAACGTCGGTGACGTCTACAACGTTCCGATCTCTCACGGAGAAGGTAAGTTCCTTGCCACGAGCGAGATGATCGACTCCCTTGTCAAGGCGGGTCAGGTAGCAACCCAGTACGTCGACCTCGACGGCAAGGCTACCTACGATATCGACTACAACCCCAACGGCTCCGCTCTTGCCATCGAGGGCATAACCTCTCCCGACGGCAGAGTCTTCGGTAAGATGGGTCACTCCGAGCGTATCGGCAACGGCCTCTATCGCAACGTCTACGGCGAGTACGATATCAATATGTTCCGCGCAATGGTTAAGTATTTTAAGTAATACCACAAAAATCCCTCCGCCCGTCGGAGGGATTTTTTATACTTGACCAAGCCGCTTATTCGTGATAATATATAAGTATAAACGCAAAAAATTGGGAGGTAAAAATGCTCCAGCTTCTTCTCTCGCTAGTCAGCGAGGACAAAAAGCATATAATAATCGATATGTATGGCAAGCATGCCAAAAGAATGCTGAAAATTGCCTCCTGCCGATTCCGCGAGGCGTCTGTGCCGTCCCACGAGAGGCTTGCCGAGGATGTCGTGCAGTTAACCTTTGAAATATTGATAAAAAACATCGACCGCATAAATTACGATCCAAGCAGCTCCTCTCTCGCCTTTCCCTATGCCTATACCGTCCTCCACCATGAGATAGACACAATGATAGCAAAGGAAAAGCGCCGCCACATCCACGAGGTGCCAAGCACCGAGGACGTGCACGTCCCAACCGTCGAGGAGCTCCTTGACCAAAGACTCGTCTACTCCGAGGTCGTTGCCGCAATAAAGAAAATGAAGCCTATATATCGAGGTGCTCTGTATCTGTATTACATCCAGGAGCACACAGTCGATGAAATAGCCGCCGAGCTTGGCTTGCCCGTATCTACGGTCTATACCCGCTTGAAGCGCGGCATAGAATTTCTGCAAAAACTCTTTAAGGGGGGAAGGTCATGACAATAACGACAAAGGAGCAGCTTCGCTCCGCCTTTGACGAGGCAATAATGTCTTGTTACCGCCGCGACGTCCGTGCCTCCCTCTTCGAGCGCACCCGTCCCTCGCCCGAGCACACAGCGCGCATGCACGCAATCCTCGGCATCACCGCCGCCTCACCTGCGCCGTCTCCTCGCCTCCGCCGCCTCACCCCCCGTCGCATCCTCCTGATAGTATTGATACTCATACTCACCGCCGCCCTCGTCGGCTGCGCCTATTACATCGGCACGCAGCTCTCCACCCGCGAAACCGATGAATACCTTGAGGTAAACGGACTCCTCAACATCCCCGAGGACACAGAGCTCCCGACCTCGGTAGAAAACTTCTACCTTCCCACCTATATCCCTGAGGGATATGAGAAGCGTGTGCTTGCGGACGATATATATGGGGTTTATATCTTTTTCGAATCAGAAGAGGGAAAGATCGCTTTTACGCAGGACCCAGTAGGCTCCGTAATTCGTATGGATAATGAACATGGTGACTTAACGCACATAGAGCGAAATGGGGTGGAGTACATAAGGCAGGCATCATCTAATGTCATTTATTTTTGTTGGACTGATGGAGAATATATCTTCGGAGTTTACATAACCCCGAATTTTTCTGACGATGATGCCTTCAAAATAATCGATAGCATAAAGCCAGTCGAAAACTAGCAATAATCACCAAACAGCAGAAGGACTTTTTTGTCCTTCTGCTGTTTTTTTATTTTTTCAAAAAATTTTTGAATAATTTTTTCCTCATTTTCGCTAGTTATATATAGAGGAAAAAATATAGAGGGGGAAAATGGTTATTCAAAAAACAAATTAAGAAAGGAGAAAAAATGAAAAAAACGGTTATATTCTTATTAACTCTCGCGCTGCTTCTTCTGTCGCCGCTATCCTCGTTTGCAGCGATAGCCGACGGCAATGAACCAGTAGAGCCGATGTACGACATCGCTCAGGACTTCCGTATGAATGTCATAATTACCGGTGAATCGGCTGAGATTTATGTCGCATATAGCATATGGAACGAGCCCGTGTCTAACGTAAAGATAACGGTATCTATGATTAGAAAGGTTTCTCTTTTTGTCTACATCGTTGGATTAGACAACGGTGGAATAAGCTATGAGTATACCTCAAGTCAGCTG
>JAFQOP010000008.1 GCA_017403155.1 Clostridia bacterium
AGCTAATACCTTCTTTAGAGCTATTTATCTAGCTTCTTCTTACTTTTTGAGTATATACTCTTGTGTTTTAACGAGATCTCTTCACACTTTTCAGTGTCAAAAAATTTCATGTTGTTCAATTTTCAAGGAACAAATTGCACTGCTTTTTCGAGCGTGCTTTGCTATTATATACTATTTTTTTTCGTTTGTCAAGGGTTTTTTTAAAACTTTTTTGATATGTTTTTTTACTATACTGTATATGCTGTCAGCTTATCGATGATTATACTATATATAGAATAATTAAATAGGAAAGAAAAAGCGAAAAAGCTCTTGCTTTTCGCAAATTTAAATGCTATAACTATGGTATAATAAAACATTTTTTCAGCAAGGAGAAAAAGCTATGACCTTACGCGACAAGCTATGGCTGTGGGGGCAGTCGCCCGACGCACACTGGGAGGAGAACAACACCTATAAGCTGCCAGGTCACTCAAGGATGAGTGCCGTGGAGGGGTGCTACTACTTCGGCATAGACAATATATGCAGGGTGCGCATGATGGGACACCCGATGCCTCCCTACGATCAGGAGTCGGAGGCAATGCGCCCGTGCAAGAGGGTCGTGTGGTCGCTGCTTGGCGCAGGTGGCGAGCCCGTCACCGAAATGGGAGACCTCGACGAGGTTGTGCGCCAGGCGGGAATATACGACAACGTTGTTGGAGGAGTTTTTGACGATTTCTTTCTTCCGAACAGGCTCAAGACCTTCACCCCCGAGAGGCTCGCGGCGCTGAAGAATAAAATGTGTGCGGACGCGGGCAGACCGCTCGAGATGTGGGTGGTATGCTACGAGGACAAGCTGGACACGGTGGAAAATATCGGAAAATATCTCGAACAGTTCGACGTTATTACCTTCTGGACCTGGTGCGCAAGCGCACTCGGCAAGACGGAGGAGAACATAGAGCGCATACGCGCGCTCTCACCCAAAAGCCGCATAATGGCAGGCTGCTATATGTGGAATTACGGAGAACAAAAGCCTATGACGGCAGAGGAAATGAGCTATCAGGTGGACCTCTACCGCAGAATGCTGAGGGAGGGGCGCATCGACGGCATTATCGTGTGCTCCAACTGCATTGCTGACCTTGGAATCGAGGCGGTGGAATATATGCGCAGATATATAGAGGAGCACGGTGACGAGGAAATTTAAGCTATTCTTTTTTGAGGTTTTTTATGACTGATTACGGCATAAACGAAATATACAGAGGCTCCCTGCCCGAAATTACCTTCGGTGAGGAGCTCGCCCTGCCCCTGCATACCCAAAAACCGCCGAGGTGGAACGAGTCGCCCGTCCGCGAGGACGAGGTGGCGATAGACTCACTGGCGGTAGCGAGGCTCTTCCCCGACCCGGAGGGGCTGCTCGAGACTTCGTACGACGACTTCACCGCATTCATGCGGTGCTGCGAAATATGCGAGAGCTTGGACGGCTTCTTTCTGCGAACGGAATATAAGGAAACCGAGTGCTTCGAGGCATATTGTATCACTGTTACGAGGAGCGGAATTGTTATAGGTGCTGCCGACACGGAGGGGATTCGAAGGGCTCTTGTATACATCCAGGACGAGATGCACCGCCGCGAGGGCGCGAGGCTGCCGCTCGGCGAGATAAGGAGAGCGCCCTTCATTAAGGACAGAATATCCCGCTGCTACTTTACCCCTGCGAGCCACGCGGAAATCGAGGAGCGCGAAAACGAGCTGTGCGACGAGGTGGACTACTATCCCGACGGATACCTCTGCCGTCTTATGCACGACGGAATAAACGCGCTGTGGCTTGGTGCTTCGCTGAAGTATCTGGTCAAGTCCCCGTTAGTGCCCGAGTACGGCACGGACGCCGAGAGGCGAATGAAGAAGCTGAACGCGATTATAGAAAAATGCCGCAGATACGGCATTCGGGTATTCTTGTTTGCGGTGGACCCGGCGTCCTCCTACTGCAATCCCGAGCTGCTGCTACACCCCGAGCTGATGGACGACTGCGAGGGTGCAGAATGTCGGCTGCTGTGCCCATCTCAGCCGATTGCCGTGGAATACCTGAAGGGGGCTGTTCGCACTCTGTTCACCGAGGCGAGGGGGCTTGCGGGATATATAAATCTCTCGGTCGGTGAGTCGCTCTCAAGCTGCGCATCGGACGGTGCTACCCTACACTGCAGCAGATGCAGAGCCAGGTTTGGAACTATTGGCAAGGCTCTCGCCTTTGTCGAAGGGACGATAGCCGACGCGATGCACGAGGTGGCGCCCGAGGCAAAATATATTAGCTGGACTTACGAAATGCGCAACTGGGCGGACGGTGATATAAGAGAGCTCTGCCGCTCGAGGAATAATGGGGTCATACACCTGCAAAACTTTGAGGACGACGGCAGACCCGTGCAGCTCGGTAAGGAAAGGGCGGCATACGACTACTGGCTCTCATACACAGGACCCGGGCGACTCTTTGAAAAGACGCTCGAATATAACAAGGAGGTCGGCACTGCAACCTACGCAAAGATACAGATATGCTCATCTCACGAAATATCAACCGTGCCCTACGTTATTGCTCCCGGAATACTTTTCGACAAATATAAATACTTCCTTGAAAACGGAATTGAGGGAGTAATGGGGTGCTGGTTCTTTGGCAACTACCCCTGCCTTATGAGCAAGGCGGCAAGCGAGCTCAGCTTTCTGCCCTTCCCCGAGTCAAAGGAGGAATTTCTGACTAGACTCGCAGGAATATATTGGGGCTCCGACGCAGCTCGGGTAACCGAGGCTTGGGGCAGCTTCGAGCGCGGATACCGCGCCTTCCCCGTCAACGGAGCCTTTGAATGGCTGGGTCCTATGCAGGATAGCCCCGTCTCGCCGCTTCACCTTCTGCCAAAGGACAGACCGATGCCGTCAAGCTGGCTGACAAGCGACGAGGTAGGAGGAGACAGAATCGGAGAATGTATGTGCAACGGACACACGCACGAGGAGATGCTTACCCTCGTGGGTGAGGTTGTCTCTCACTGGTCGGAGGGCACGCGCCTGTTCGACGGAATAGCGGCGCTTGGCGACCGCGAGCGCGAGGAGCAAAAATCGGTGGCAAGGGCGACCGAGCTTATCCTGCGAAGCGGATATAACGTGCTGCGCTTTTACTACCTCAGGCGTCTTGTTGGAATCGGGTCGGGCGAGAGCCGAGAGCTGCTCGGAGAAATGAGAAAAATCGCGCTCGAGGAGATTGAAATAAGCAAGTCGCTCCTGCCGATTTGCGAGCGCGATAACCGAATAGGCTACCACTCTGAGGCGCACGGTCACAAGATACATAATGACAAGTTAAGTTGGCGAATTGACAGATTAAGAGAGCTTCTCGAGACTGAATTTCCGAAGGTTGAGGAAAGAATTGATTGCGATCTTGCGCCTTTAGAATTTTACACGGGTGTGGGTCATTCGGTGATTTATGCCGTCGGAGAGGACGAATGGCTTCCTCTTGTCGGCAGATGCGAGGGGGATGCGCTGACCCGCATAAAAATCGAGGAGCAGGATGGCGGATATATCCTCACCGTCAGGGCACAAGCTCTCGGCAACGACTATATAGTCATACGCCCCGAGTACAGAATCTTCCATCCGACGTGTCCGCTTCGTCTTTCGGCAGAGGGGCTTTCGTTTGCGAGCTCGGCACGCCCGTTTTTCACCTTTGCTATATCCCCGAAGGCATATGCCCTCAACCCCGACACCGAGCCGAAAGAGCTCGGAGAATACAGCTGCACCGTAAGCGCGAAGGGAGATGAATACACCTTTACCCTCTACATTGACAGAGGAAGATTCGGCATGGAGCCGAAGGAGCCCTTCAGACTCGATATACAGAGATTTGACAAAAATGCGCACTACGACCTCGGCCCCTCCGAGGCAAAGGAGGCGTTGTGCTTTTCCGAGAGGACGTTCTCACGACTTGTCCACGGAACATACTCGCCCGAATGCTATGCATTTGTAAAAGCAAGGGGACACTCCCCTGCCCTACTTTGAATTCAATCAGGAGATAAGGACATGAAAACTTCGACGGAAATTGCTTCTATTGCAAAAATCACGGGAGAGGAGCGCGCGGTGGAGCTGGTGGCAAAATCAGGCTTTGACGCGTGGGATTTTTCTCTCTTTGAGATGGGCAGATACGACTGGCAGGCAAGGGATTACATTCGCACGGGGCATCCGCTTCAATCGTCAGGCTACGCAGAGTTTGCAAGAAGGCTCAAGCGAATCGGACTCGACAACGGCATCACCTGCAACCAGTCGCACGCGCCCTTCCCCTCCTACTGCCCTGCCATACGCGATATGCTGAGGAGGGCGATTGAGTGCACGGCGATAGCAGGCGGCGAAATTTGCGTTATACACCCCTGCAACAGCGAGAGTGCCGAATATAATGCCGAGATGTATCTCGAGCTGTTGCCGTTCGCGAAGGAGCACGGTGTGAAAATCGCGACGGAAAATATGTGGAACTGGGATGACGAGCGCGACGAGGCAGCCCCCGCCGCCTGCTCACACCACGATGATTTTCTGAAGCACATAAAGGCGGTAAACGACCCATACTTCGTTGCCTGCCTTGACATCGGACACGCGGAGATGCGAGGACTCGGAACCTCGGCGCGCGAGTCGATACTCACACTCGGTGAGCATCTCGATGCGCTCCACATACACGACAACGACCGTCACCGCGACTCCCACGCACTTCCCTTCACTATGGATATAGATTTCCGCGAGGTCGTGGGCGCACTAAAGAGAATCGGGTATCAGGGGTATTTTACCCTGGAGGCGGACCGACATCTCGCAGGCTACACAGCTGATAGCGTTGCTATCGGCGTCAAGGAAATGGCAGACGCGACGAGAAGGCTGGCGGATATGTTTGACAATCTGCACACTTAATTCGGGATTCCCGACAAAAAAGGAGAAAGAACGGTGCTTTCCCCTTTATTTCCTTTTACTTGCCACCGACGTACTCGGTGGGACTGATGCCGAAGTGCTTTTTGTAGGCGCGGCTGAATACGTAGACAGATGAGTAGCCGAGCATCTCCGCAATCTCGGTGATGGTGTGCTTTCCCTCTGCGAGATGGAGATTTGCGCACTCGAGGCGGCGCTCGGTGTAATACTCCATAAGCGTCCGTCCCGTGACGCGCTTGAAGAGGTTGGAAAGATAGTTGTAGTTATAGCGCGTCATCTCGCAGACGTCGGAGAGCTTGCGTATCGTATAGATGTTGGTGTTTATATAATTCATTATCCGATAGCAGAGGCTCTCGGCGCCCGATACGCCCTGGGAGTAGCTTATGTGGACGTTGCGCAGCTTGCGGACAGTGTAGGCGCACAGCTGTGAGGTGAGGGAGTTAAGAACGCTCTCATACAGCTCGGCGCGCTCGTTTGCCTCGGCTATTATCGAGGCGACGATATTCTTTATCCTCTCGCTGCGTATTATGCGGCTGTCCGCGGAGCCATACTCTATCACTATCGGGGCCATGATCGAGATAAGGTTGGGGTCGGATAGCTCGACGGAGATGAAATCGTAGTCGGGCGGGTCGGACTCGGATGCCACTATCGAATGTATATCACCGGGGAAGGTTACGTGGATATCCCCAGCGGTGAGGGTGGCGGTCACGCCGTTGACAGTGCTGTACACTGTGCCCTTGCCCACTACTACCCATTCGTAAAATTGGTGCGGATGAGGGGGGATTGAGCCCACCATTCCAAGCACTCTGCCAACCCTGTGAAACACACCGACGCCGAGCTGCTCACGGCTGGATATCGGGGCTATATGATAATTAAATTCGGGTGCCATGGCATACCCCTCCTTCGTTACTTGCTCTCCACCCATATTGTAGTCGAGAACTTTAAAATTGTCAACCATATATCACAAAAAAGGGGGTGTAATCGTGCAAAAGCAGTAAAATAGTTAAAATTGCGCAACAAAAATGAGTTTTCGTCCCCCTCCCGGGTTTAGTGCTAAATTCAATCTGTAAAAAGGCTATTGAATTTACACATAGGTTGTGATATAATTAATTTGGAAATTTGTTTAAAATAAATAATTACATATTAGAAAAAGGAGAAAACGAAATGAAAAGAGTTGGCAAACTCCTCGCTCTCGTGCTGGCGCTGGCGCTTATTGTGGCAGCACACGTTGGTACGATAGAATACGGCAAAATACAAGCAATAAGCGAGCAAGAGGCTATGCCCCCGTGGGTAGCCTCTTGTTTTTTCATTTGTCGCTAAATTACAGACAAACGTCAATTTATTCCTCCGGTCAC
>JAFQOP010000009.1 GCA_017403155.1 Clostridia bacterium
TAGAATCGCGGCTGAACACGTCGCGTGCCGCTTCGGCGGCAACGCGGTCGGGGACACATACCGCAAAGCGGTATATTGCGTTTGCGTGGGAATCGGCTCTCATAAAGCTTGTGCCAACGACTTATTGCAAACAAACCGCACGCTAGCAAATTCACGCCGCGAAGAGAGTGCCAACGCGGCACTCTCTTCTTTTTTGCTAAAATCGCGGCTGAACACGTCGCGTGCCGCTTCGGCGGCAACGCGGTCGGGGACACATACCGCAAAGCGGTATATTGCGTTTGCGTGGGAATCGGCTCTCATAAAGCTTGTGCCAACGGCTTATTGCAAACAAACCGCACGCTAGCAAATTACGGGCAGAAAACTCGAGCCATTTTATTTCCCAAATTTATTGAAATTTGCGCAAACGTATGATAAAATAGCACTATAAGATTTATTCGAGGTAAGAGAATTGAGGATTTCAAATATATTCAAGCATTTGTGGCTTGTTATAAAGCACCGACACAAGGTGTTCGTGCATTGCTGCAGATGCGGTATTCCCTGGCGCGGATTGGTGCACGACCTGTCAAAGTTTGCACCAAGCGAGTTTTTCGAGAGTGTTAAATACTTTCAGGGAAATCGCTCACCGATTGGGGTGTGTCGACGCGAAACGGGAATGAGCTACGCGTGGTTGCACCACAAGGGTAGAAACAAGCACCATATAGAATACTGGCTTGACCCGGACTGTACGGTGACTCCTATGATGCCGTACAAGTATGCGGTAGAATGCGTGTGCGACAAGCTGGCTGCGACGAAAACCTACAACGGCGAAGCATACACCGAGGGAAAGGCGCTCGAGCATTGGCTGAGATATGGCAACAAGGTGGACGGAAACCCGAGGACGATGAAATTCATCGAGAGGTGCTTCCGAGACCTTGAGACACTCGGAGAGCGCGCTGTGCTAAACAAAAAATACATGAAAAAAACGTACGGTGAGATATGCAAAAAGGAAGAAGCAGGTGAGTGAGTCTGCTTCTTCCTTTTTTATAAAAAGCACTACCGTTACGGTATAAAAAGTTTATTTTATTACAATTTTCGACGATTTTACATCAATCTCGGCAGAATAAAGTGCGGTAAGTGCCGCGCACATATCGGCAAGGTCGGACGAATGTGCCGTTTCAACGGATGAATGCATAGCGAGCTGAGGCAAGCCTATATCAACAGTGGCTACGGCAACCTTGGTGTTTGCTATCGAGCCGAGTGTGGAGCCGCCGGGAAGGTCAGCGCGGTTGTGGTAGCTCTGCAGTCTGACACCCGCTGTGTCGCATACCGACTTGAATATAGCGGCACTTCTGGCATCGGTGGTGTACCTTTGCGATGCGTTGTACTTTATTGCAATACCGCCACCGAGAATGGGTGCGTTTGCGCAATCGTAGAGCTCGGGGTGATTGGGGTGAATCGCGTGAGCATTGTCAACACTCACCATAAAGCCGCAGGCAAGGGCGCGACGGGCTGTGCGAGCATCTCCGGAAATCTCGAGGAGAGTATCATAAAGGAAGCTCGATGCGGCACCCTGCTTCGTCTCAGAGCCTACCTCCTCGTTGTCAAAGACGGCAAGGACGGGGGTGGCAGTGGTATCGCGCGAGGCAAGGAGTGCCTCGAGGGTGGAATACACACTCGCAAGGTTGTCGAGCTTGGGAGAGAGGATGAGGCCGCCGTCGTCACCGAGAAGCCTGCCATCCTCCCTGACGTAGAGGTAGAGGTCATGGGAAACAATGGCATCCGCATCGGTGCCTGCCGCCTCGGCAACAAGGGAGGCAAGAGAGGTCGGCTCGGCACTTGCGGAGTAGAGGGGTATCATATCAATCGCGGGATTTGCCGCAAAGGAGGTAACTACGCTTCTGTCAAGGTGAGGTGCTACGCTGGGTATGACGAGCAGGTCGCGCTCGACCTTAACCAGCTTCTCCTCAACGCCTCCCTCACATTTAACGTATACCCTGCCCGCTATGGATAGGGGTCTGTCCATCCAGGAATAGGGGATCATGCCACCGTATTTCTCTACGGCTATCTTTGAGTAGCCTGCCGTCCTTGTCGGATCAAGGCTCTTGAGCTTGAAGGTGGGAAAATCGGAGTGGCTGGCGGCGATGACGAAGCTCTTTGTTTCCTTTCTGTGTCTGAAGGCGATGAGGGAGGAGGAGTTTCTGACAACAAAATACCTGCCGCCGTCCTCGAGGCACCATTCATCTCCCTCGCAAAGCTCGCGATAGCCGTTTTCGGCAAGTCTAACCTTCACCTCACTTATCGCGTGGTATGCGGAGGGGGCGCCCCCTATAAAATCTATAAGTCCCTTTGCTATATTCTTATTCTGCATAACAATCTCCATTCTGTCGCCTGAAGGCGACCGCACAAATGCTTGAAAAACCTTCGGAGCCACTTTGGCGGCTATTCGGAATCAGGCTCCGAATAGCGAAAATTTGCGCGTGAATTTACCAAATGCTCGACTATTACATTGTTATAATTCACGCTATGCTCCGTTTCTATTTTTCGGTGTATATATTTTACTACTATTTTGGGGCAAAGTCAACTTTTGTATTGAATTTATATTTCTTTTCTGCTAAAATGGTATGGAGAAATACTTCCGGAGGCAGATATGCTTGATTTTTCTAAATACGGGGACGCCTCCCGCGCCCTGAAATTCTTTGAGGAAATATCTAAAATTCCACACGGGTCGGGCAATACCGATAAAATTGCTGAATATCTCATGAGCTTTGCGACCTCTCGCGGACTGTACGCAAGGCGGGACGGGGCAAACAACGTAATTATCAAAAAGGGCGCAACTGAGGGTCTTGAGGGGCGCCCGACGGTCATTCTGCAGGGTCACACCGATATGGTAGAGGCAAAGAAGAGTGACAAGACAAAGGATATGACGACGGAGGGACTTGACCTCTATATAGACGGTGACCTTCTCCGTGCGGACGGGACGACCCTCGGCGGTGACGACGGTGTGGCAGTTGCCTATGCTCTTGCTCTGCTCGACTCTACAGATATACCCCACCCTGCAATTGAGGCGATTTTCACCTCCGACGAGGAGATAGGGCTGCTCGGTGCGGTAGCACTCGACACCCATGACATTGAAGGAAGAGTTATGATAAATATCGACTCGGACGAGGAGGGCATCTTTACCGTAGGATGCGCAGGAGGAGTTCGGGTCGACCTGAATGTGCCTATGCGTGTCAAAAAAACGGTTAAAAAGGCAACCAAAATCAGCGTTTCGGGACTCAAGGGCGGACACAGCGGCGTCGAAATTCACAAGAAGCGCGAGAATGCTATCAGGATTCTCGGAGAGGTGCTTGCCGCACTCTCGGAAAAAGGCAGTATATGCCTCGGGTATATTGAGGGCGGAAACGCAGACAACGCAATACCGCGCAGTGCTGAAGCAGCTGTCTCGGGATATACGCCGGAAGCCGCCTTGCTGGAGGAAATAGCAAGCAAATACAGAGTGAGGGAGCCCGATATAAAAATCGAGGCGAATGAGCTAACAGAAGAGGTGACACTCTTCTCCGAAGAGGACAGTGCTCGTCTTGTATCACTTATATGTGCCGAGCCGAGCGGCGTTATCGCATTCAGCGAGGATATCGCAGGCTTGGTTGAGACCTCGCTCAACCTCGGCATAATCAAATCAAGCGACACTGGTACAGAGCTTGCATTCTCAATCAGGTCGTCAAAGGGTGTAAAAAAGGAAGAGCTCCTCACCCGTGTAACAAAAATCGCCGAGGAGCACGGCGCTACCCACTCCTGCCACGGAGCATATCCCGCGTGGGAATACAGACCCGAGTCACATCTATGCGAGGTTATGTGCGGAGTGTATGAGGAATGCTACGGCAAGAGCGCCACTGTCGTGACGATACATGCAGGACTTGAGTGCGGAATATTCTGCGACAAGCTCGACGGACTTGACTGCGTGTCGATAGGCCCTGACAACTATGATATTCACACGACGGAGGAGCGGCTCTCACTGCCGTCGTTTGCCCGAGTCTGGGAATTTATAAAAAAAGTATTGAAGTCTATATAAAGGAGAAAAGAAAAAATGAACAAGACTAAGCTCAGAAAGTATGCAGCCCTTATAGCGAGGTGCGGCGTCAACGTACAGAAGAAGCAGGACGTGCTTATTACAGCGGAGCTCGACCAGCCCGAATTTGTTGAGATGCTCGTTAAGGAGTGCTACCGCGCAGGTGCCGCCCGCGTAATCGTTGACTGGGCACATCAGCCCCTCACCGCTCTCAACGTAAAATACTGCTCGGAGAAGGTGCTAGGCGAGCTGCTTGACTGGCAGATACAGAAGTGGCAGTGGCAGGCAGATACCCTCCCGTGTAAAATTTATCTCACCTCCGAGGACCCCGACGGTCTTGCAGGCATCGATCAGAAAAAGTATGCGGCGGCAACCGCCAAGCGCTCCAAAACCATCAAGCCCATCAGACGCAGAATGGAAAACAAGTATCAGTGGTGCATCGCGGCAGTGCCCGGCAAGGACTGGGCAAGGAAGGTGTTCCCCGGCATGCGCACAAGCACGGCAATAGAAAAGCTGTGGGAGGCAATCTTCACCGCGGCAAGGGTTACCGACGACCCCATCGCAGAGTGGGATAAGCACAACGCAGACCTCGCAAAGCGCTGCGAATATCTCAATGCGCTCGATATCAGAGAGCTCCGCTACAAGGCGGCAAACGGCACCGACCTCAAGGTTGGTATGATCCCCGAGGCACTCTTTATGGCGGGCGGTGAGCGCACGCAGGGCAGAGGCGTTTACTTCAATCCCAACATTCCCACCGAGGAGGTCTTCACCTCTCCCCGTCGCGGAGAGGCAGAGGGCATCGTTTACTCCTCCCTTCCCCTTTCCTACGGCGGTCAGCTTATCGACAAGTTCTGGTTCCGCTTTGAGGGCGGCAAAATAGTAGACTGCGGTGCAGAGCAGAATGCAGATATGCTCCGCGAGATGATATCCCTCGACGAGGGTGCATCCTATCTCGGAGAGTGCGCGCTCGTTCCCTACTCCTCCCCCATCAGAGAGAGCGGCATTCTCTTCTACAACACCCTCTTTGACGAAAACGCGGCATGCCACCTTGCTATCGGCATGGGCTTCACGGGCGTGCTCAAGGATGCGGAAAAGTACAGCGACGACGAGGCACACGCACTCGGCATCAACGACTCGGTGACCCACGTCGACTTCATGATAGGTACTGCCGATATGTCTATCGAGGCAGTGTGCGCCGACGGTAAGGTCGTTTCTCTCTTCAAGAACGGCGAGTGGGCATTCTGATTTGATACTGTTAAAACGTTAAAACCCCCGAGGCTACACCGCCTCGGGGGTTTTTCTTGCGTTATTCAATCCAACATAAGACGGATGAAGAGTCCGCCCTGCACCGTGCGATGTCGAAAGTAGATTGTGGCGGAGGTATCCGCGTAATACCAATCTCCCATCGGGGCGCGTGTGCGCATCGTATTATACGCCGACCAAAGGCTATCGACGAGGGTCAGAAAGTCCTCTCGGTTGTCGGCAAGGCTTGCCGCCCAGACGAGCCAATCCGACTTCGTGTATTTCTCGCGCGAGTCAAGAGGCACACCGTAGGGAAGAAGCTCCCTTTTATAGCGGGCAAGCTCTCCCTTATAAAATTCCTCGGAGAAGAGGCGGGTGCCCCATATTTTATCCCATATGGAATTATACTTTAATGAGAAGGTGCCCTTTTTATTATACGCAAGAGCGTAGCTTCCGTCCGGATTGAGTGCGTTTTTTTCAACAGCACAGGCATATTCTCGCGCCACATCCATCATCCGCTCAGCCTCGGTGCTCTCGCCAAGACGGGCGAGAATACGGCTGTATCCCGCGATACCCATAACCGCCTTAATAGAAAGATTTACGTTGTGAGAAAGGTGACCCGCAAAATCGTCGGTGCAAAGCTGATTTTCGGGATCAAGTCCGTATCTTATCAGATATTTACTCCATGTCCTTATGGTGTCGAGGTGCTCCTCGGCAAAGGACGCGTTGTCTTCTGCATCGGCAATTGCGGCAAAGAGGATTATCATGTTGCCGCATTCCTCAACGGGCATTTGCATATTCTTGTCAACAATCACCTTATTTGCAGTGCGTTCAACGCCGTAGACCTGACCGTTTACAAGTGGGTACTGTCCAACGTCGTGAGGAGCGAAGTCAAATTTCCATTCCTCAGTCTTGGTGTAATCCATAATCGGGCGGAGCATCGCCTTCAGAAGCTCGGGATTGTAAAGCAAAAACATAGGAGCAGAGGGATAGGTTACGTCAACGGTTGCGGCACATCCGTTGGAAAAACACTCCTTGGATATGTAAATATTGTTGCCGTTTTTATCAACGACGAGCTTGTGCGCCGCCATCACCTGCCTTACGGAAAGAAGGAGAAGCTCGGCATATTTCTCGCCACCCTTTTCGATAGCATCATTTTTGATTTTATCAGAGAGAGCGTTACATCTTGCGATGAGGGTGTCATATTCCTCCGCTGCCTCGGCAATAGCCTCTTCAACGGTCTTGCCATCGCGTCTCCAATAGGCTGAGAGCCTGTCACCGAAATATTCAATGCTCCAAACGTCATCATAGGCGAGGAGGAAAAGGGCACTGTTATTAAGTGAAGCCTCAACGCTTATCGCATACATTCCGTCAAGGACGGTATGACAGACACTTCCCTCTCCGCGGACACCGAGGTAAAGATAGCCCCAATCTATACGGATATCGTCGCCACTCGCGTTAAGTGGCTTTTGCACTCCGTTGCCCATTCTTATTGCAGTAACGCCGCGCACGCACGCAGGATATGCGAGTGCCCTGCCCTCGCCTTTTTTATTAAGAACAAGCTCCTCGCTCGCCGTAAAACGAACTAAAACGCTGTGCTCCACTCCGTCAAGGCTCTCGTATGAGGCGTGGCAGTAGGTTACGGGGCGGGAGGCGTAATAAAGATCGTCTATAAGCATAGGAGAGGTCATACGCACGGTAAGACGTATCTCAGGTGTAACGTAGATCACCGTCGTGCTGAAGGCATCGATCTCCATAGTCTCAACAGTCATGTCTGTTACGTTCTCATCACTGCCCTTGTATCCAAGGAAGTGGTATTCCTTGCCGTCGACGATAGCTCTGCCCGTCATGGTATTGGGCTTTCCCGTCCAGTGGGCGGTGTTTTTCAGCACTCCGTTCTCAGCCCATACAGAAAAATACGGGTCGATATTAAACAGTGGTATTGCAGGTGGACGAATTTTCATTTTTATTACCCCCTTGAACTTTGTCCGTAATTATATTATAATAAGTTATAGATATCATTTAAATATGTATTTTAAGCAAAAATGTGAGGAAAACAATTTTGAATGAGCTTTTAAGAACGTTTGGTCCCTATAAGAGTCAGCTGCCGTTTAATATATCCCTCGCGGGGATTACATACCCCGACCCGAGCTATCACATATCCCGCGCCGCCTCCGAGGTTGCTGTGATTGAATACGTGGTCGACGGTGAGGGATACGTTACGGTAGGAGATAAGGTGCACCGCGTGCAAGCTAACACAGTGTATTTACTCTCTCTCGGAGCGCGCCACCTATACTACTCCGATGCCAAGAATCCCTTCACCAAAATATTTATGAACATTTCGGGGCCGCTCGGTGAGCAGCTTATCCGAGAGTACGGTCTCGACGGCAAGCATTTCTTCTCTGGGGAGGGGCTCGGCGGATGCTTCGAGAGAATACTGACGGCGGTGAGAAGCGATAGAACGGATGGCGAGGTACAATCAGAGCTCCAGGGGATTTTCTTGGAGATTCTCTCCCGTCTATCACTCTCCCTTGCCGAAACGGTTTACAGCGATGAGCTGGTGCGATTGAAGAGCCATCTTGATGCGAATCTTGGCAGAATTGTATCGACGGCGGAGCTCGCCCGTGTGATATTCCGCTCTCCCGATTATTGCCTGAAGCTGTTCAGACGTGAGCTCGGCATCACCCCATATGCATATCAGCTTGAGCGGAAGCTGCAAACCGCCTGTTCCCTCCTCGCGGACACACAGCTCTCGGTCGGAGAAATAGCTCAAAAGCTCGGATACTCGGATATCCACTATTTCTCAAACCTCTTTAAGCGCAAGTGCGGCGCCTCTCCGTTGGGCTACAGAAAGGGAAAAAGATAAGAAAAAGGGCTAAAGCCGCACGGCTTTAGCCCTTTTTGTTATTTAATCAACGGATACCTTTCCTGCTTCTTTGCTAGTATGCGCTCGACAAGCTCGAGTGTGCTGAACCACTCGTCAAAATTGAGCGATTCGCTCGAGGTGTGCTCGTTATAGTAACCTATGCTGAGATTCACACCGCACACGTCGCGACAAAGCACTATTATATCCGTGCGCGAGGCTCTGCCCGCATTGTAAAAACCTGTTTCCCCCTCTACGAAATCGATAAATTCATCGCTTACGGGGAGGTTATACACCTTGTAATTTCTATGCTCGCGTCGGTCAAGCTGAATCATATACGAGTGCCCGTTCAGCTCGTCGAATATCTCTGGGTAATCGGACCTGATATGATTAGAGCCTATCTGACCGCACTCCTCACCGTCAACAAGAAGCAAGCTGTGTCCGCTGTCGCGCAGCATCCAGAGCATGGCGCAGCCTGCCCTGTCATCAGCGCCTATGCCGCACTCGCGACTTTTGCCACTAAAGACTCCGCGCTTCTCGCGCACACCCTGCTCCAGCACGCGAAGCTCATATTCGTAATCCCACACGGTATCCACGTGTGCAACAAGCAGAACGCGGTCGGCGCGCGAGCCCGGAACGTAGACGAAATTCTTCATCTCCCCGTCAAGGTGCATTATCGCCCCACCAAGTGCGCCAAATTTGCGCAGTATGTCCTCTCCCGTGCTAATGGGAAAGGAGAGAAATTCTTCCACTGTACGCTTTGCTATATCTCTGTTCATTATATCGCCCTCCGAAGGTTATCCTTCGCTTTGCTTTCTAAAACAATTTTAACGCTGTACGTCCGCTAGCTCAGAGCGGACGCGCAAAATACTGTTATTCGCCTGCGAGGAAGGCAAAAAGCTCGGGAAGCAGACCGTCTGCCTCGGGATGTCCCTGCACACCGAGGATAAAGTCGGAGTATTCCGTCCCCTCTACCACACCGTCGCCAAGAGCGGACCAAGCGTTTACAGTTACGAGCTTCTGCTCAGGGGGTGTACAAAGGTTATGGAAGGAGCAAAGACGCATTTTGTTCCGTCCGAGAACTCGGTGCAAAAGTGTCCCCTCCACGATATTTACGTCGTGCTTTGCCGCATCCTCGTTACCCCTTGCAGGTCTTTCCTCGCGATGCCCGTCAACCCTTTTCTGCAAAGAAAAGTCCTTTGGCTGCTCGGCAAGATAGTTGCAGATTGCCGAAACCACGTCTCCATCGTATCCACGCGCCTCAAGTATCTCGCGAAGCTTGAAATATACGTAAATCAGCTGCTCTCCGAGGCAGATACCCAGATATCTCTTGCCGTGGGTCAGCGCGTGGTGAATTATCTGAAAATGGTAGGGGTAGAACTCTGCCCCGCCCTGCACGAGAAATCCGTCGCACATATCGAGCGCCTCCTCCGTGAGCCAGTTGTCCACAGGGGCAAGCCCAATGGGAATGCACCCCGCCTCCACGGCTCTTTTCGTGTAATTGTTGCCAACTCTGTAATGGTCCTCCATACAGCTTTCCTCGGGATTTCCGATAGACGATGCAGGTGCAACTCCAATGATCTTTTTCATAACAAACTCCGTGCTAAAGCCATAACTATTCAGTATATATACGTTATATCATATTACCGAGCAAAAGTCAATAAAATCATGCTCTTCAGCAATTTGATAAAAAACAGAAACCGAAAAGAAAGAACTCAAACCGCCCTACGGTGATTTGAGTTTTTTTGCGTTGTGCCTCCTTACACGTGTCAGCAACCAATATTGCAATGAGGCTGCAAGCATTTTTCAGGACACACGTGCTGCTTGACTTTTTGCGATATTTTTGATACACTGAAAGCACAAAAAACGCTCAAATGGAGGAGCATATGCGGATAGGCATTGGGTCGAGAGATTATTACAGCGTGTACGATTATGAAGAAGGGTTCAAAAAGATAAAAAGCCACGGCTATGATTGCGTGGATTATGGAGATATCAGTAATATAGATTCGGATCTGTATAATCTTGCGGGAGAGGAGTATTGTGCTTTTTTTAAGAAGGTAAGAGAGAGCGCTGAAAAAAGCGGAATAGAGATATGGCAGATGCACTCGGTTTGGCCTACCGTAAATTTCGATAAAACCGAAGCCGACAGGCAAAAAACCACCGAATACTTTATCCGTCAAATTGAAGCAGCGCATTATCTTGACTGCGGCTATTTCGTTCTTCATCCGTTTATGCCCTTTGGATACGACGTAGAGGGGGATTACTCGTTTACCTTTGACGCAAACGTGGATTTGCTACAAAAGCTCATTCCGTATGCAGAAAAATGGAACGTGACACTTTGCGTTGAGAATCTGCCGTTTCCGAACAATCCTGTTTCTAAAGTTTCCGAGGTAAAAAGGCTCGTACATACCGTTAATCATCCGCGTGTCAAGGTATGTCTTGATACGGGACATGCAAATATATTCTCGTCAGATATTGCCGCGGACGTGCGCTTGCTAGGAGATGATCTTGCAGCTCTGCACGTACACGATAATTCAGGCTGGTGCGATGCACATAAGATCCCGTACAGCGGTACGATAAAATGGGATGAGTTTCTCACCGCCCTCGGAGAGATTGGATTTAACGGTTGCCTTAATCTTGAAAGCTCAATACCTATAAAAATGCCCGAGCCGTACAGGGAGGAAATGCGCCTGTCGCTTGCTAAGCTTACTCGCGAAATGGTGAATAAAATTAAATGAACGGTTACACTTGGCAAACCTCCCCTGAAAAGTTGATTATTTAACAAAATAAGAAGGCAGTCCGCTTGGACTGCCTTCTTATTTTGGTTGCGGAGATGGGATTTGAAAATATCGTGAAGAAAACTAAGCGCGAACATAGCTCGCCACCGTCGCATAGTCGCCGCGCGTCGCTCGATACACTCTCTCCTTCGTCTCCTTGCTTTGTTGTGTCAACCGTTGCGAAAACGATACTTAATCGTTTTCACTTAGGTTGCAGGTTATTCGCACTCAGCGCAAAGCGCTCGGGCTCATAACCGCGAAGGTCATGGCACACAGAGCCGCAACCGCGACCAAAAGGAAAGAACTCGGTACACCGAATGGTGTTCCGAGTTCCTTTGTGAAGGAGCTATAAAAAAGATATTTTCGAAGAAGTGCTTACGGGATTTGAACCTTAGCGCCTAATATTTACTTGATTTCTTTGCGAGTTCCGTCCTGATGAACTATAGTAACAAAAAATCTATCTGAATATTTATCGCCATAGGCGTGTTTGGTTTCTTTTAAAATAGAATATATTTCCTTGCTTTCTTCGGGATATTTCTTTTCTATAAGATCAAATCCGTGTATTTCTATATAATTTATTCCGCCAAGCATATCAGTCAAACAATCCCAAAGACCATCTAATGTTCCGCTGTAATAATCGGGAAAATCCAGATCACGCTTAAGAACCTCGTGGATTTCAATAAAGTATTTTACCGCTGAGAAATCTACTCTATATTTATACGTCTTTAACATTCAATCACCTCATTCCACCAATTCATAAAAGGTTTGTGCATGATCATAACTTACAAATATCAAGCCATCGTTGGAGTATAGAATTCTTTTGCTATTTCTATACCCATCTATAAAATCGAAATCGGCTTCGCGCCAAATTCTGCCTTGTCTTTCGGGTAATAATCCACGACGATTTTCGTATAGGTTTCCACCAATCATTTTGTTCGGACAGACATCCGCCAGGTTACCTTGTCTATTATCCCAACCAGCTGCTATAGCTTCTTCTTTCGTAACGTAATAATCCGGCAATCTATTACGATATAATAGCCATGCGTCAGCACCATCAAAACCTTTATCGGTTGCAGTTCCAACCTCTTTTGTTCGCATTGGTATGACAGAACATCTGCAACGCTCATGCTCCGGTTGATAACGTTCTGCGTTGAAATCGTATATTTTTCCATGCTTTTTGCGGCAATCCTGACAAGTTTTAATATCGAGATATATTGCTTGCCAGTTTTTCCACTGTTTGCTATCCCCTTCTAAATACAAATCGGGGGTGATTGTCATTTCGCTCATTGTACCTCCTCAATTATACATCAAAAATAAAAAGTTGTCAAATCGATTTGCACTATTATTGTAACATATATTTTTGTGCTTGTAAGTATAGAAAATAAAAAATGCGACCTCAAAAAGCCGCATAAAATAAGGATAAAAAAAGAAAACACCATTGTTATTCGAACTTTAGGGGTTCGGATTTCAATGGTGTGTTCACTCATCAATTATTTTATTTCTTCGCGAGTACCGTCATTATGAACTATGGTAACGAAAAATCTATCTGAATATTTATCGTTATAGGCATGCTTTGTTTTCTTGAAAATCTCTATAATTCCTTGCCATGAATTACTGAATTTATTCGCGATTTTTTCCGAGTTATAAAATTCAATGTATGTGATGCCGCTTAGCAATTGATCGGTTAAACAATCCCAAAGAGCATCAAGATTTCCACCGTAATAATCAGGAAACTCTAAATCGTGTTTCAAGACTTCGTGGATCTCAATATAGTATTTAACTTCCCTAAAATCTACCTTGTATCTGTATGTATCTAACATAAATTCACCTCAATTTATTAATTCATAAAACGTTTGTACATGGTCATAGCTTACAAATATCAAGCCATCGTTAGAGTATAGAATTCGTTTGCTATTTCTGTACCCATCAACAAAGTCAAAATCAGCTTCACGCCAAATTCTCCCTTGTTTTTGTGGTAGCTTCATTTCCTTATTCAAGTAAATATTGCCACCTATTTGTTTTCCGGGTAACACCTCCGCTAAATTTTGCTTTCTTGGTATCCATCCGGCTACGGCAGCTTCTTCTTTCGTAACATAATAATCCGGCAGTCTATTACGGTATAGCAGCCATGCGTCAGCACCGTCAAAACCTCTATCGGTTGCAGTTCCGACCTCTTTTGTTCGCATTGGTATAACAGAGCATCTGCAACGCTCGTGCTCCGGTTGATAACGTTCTGCGCTAAAATCGTATATTTTACCGTGCTTCCCTCGGCAATCCTGACAGGTTTTAATATCGAGATATATTGCTTGCCAGTTTTTCCATTGTTTACTATCCCCTTCTAAATACAAATCGGGGGTGATTGTCATTTCACTCATTGTACCTCCTCAATTATACATCAAAAATAAAAAGTTGTCAAATCGATTTGCACTATTATTGTAACATATATTTTTGTGCTTGTAAGTATAGAAAATAAAAAATGCGACCTCAAA